>JBGTIB010000174.1:0-18866 GCA_041745875.1 Flavobacteriales bacterium
CTCCAACACCTTGGAGCCTGTCTTTTTCTTGCCCATCGTCGTAGAGGTTTTGGGTTACCTCTACTCGACGTGCCGCACTGTGTATCTTGGCACCTATGGCAGCACTGCGGCGGCTTCAGCTACCGAAGGTTCGGTTCAACACTCTCTTGCCGCGAGCCGCCCTCGTCCCGGTGCCAACTCCCGTTTAAGCGATGATATCTTCGTCCAGTAACAAGATCACGAAAGGCGGCCTGCGGCAAGCGCAGGCCCGTTAGGCACAGCCCGCTCAGCGGAACAACCACTGCGCGGGATCCACCTTCACTAGCCCATCGGCGGTGATCTTCCACAGTTCAAGGTGCGCCTTGCTGCCATCGTCGTCGGTAAGTACCGTACCGATCACCTGCTTGGTGTCCACCTTCTGGCCCTTGGTCACACTTACCTCACGCAGGTTGCTGTACACGCTGCGGTAGGCCCCGTGGCTGACGATCACGGCCTTGCCGGCGCCGGGCAGCACGATCACGCTGCTGACCTCGCCACGGAACACGGCCCGTACGGATGAGCCCTTCTCGGTGGTGATGTCGATACCGTTGTTCTCCACGATGATGCCGGGCAGTACGGGGTGGTTGCGTTTCCCGAAGCCGCTGGTGATCACACCCTTCTCCACCGGCCAGGGAAGTTTGCCCTTGTTCTTCTCGAAGTCGGCGTTCAGCTCCTTGGCCTCCGGGGTCAGGGTCAGGTCCAGTTTACCGCTTGCAGCGCCTGCTCCGGCCTTGGGCTTCAGTTCGGCCTCGATCGCCTTCCGGATGGCCGTGTCCAGGTCCTTGCGCTGTTTTTCCTGCTTGCGCTGGGTCTCCTTCAGGCGTCCCTCTTCCTTCTTCAAGCTGCCCAGCGCGGACTGATGGGCATTGCGATCGCCGCTCAGCTTTTGCTTCTCGGCTTCTTGTTGACCGATCAGGCGGTTCTTTTCCTCACGCTGGTCCTTCAGCGCGGCCACGCGTGTTTCTATCTCGACCCGTGTCTCCTCGATCAACGCGGCCTGCCGACGACGCTGCTCTGCGATCTGGTTCAGGTAGCGACTTCTTTTCCACGCCTGCTGGAAGCTTTCCGCAGCGAACAGGTAGCTCATGCGGTCGTAGGAATTCCGGTTGCGGTAGGCGAACTGCAGCATGCGACCGTACTCGTCCTTCAGAGCAAGCAGGTCCTCGTTGAGGGAGACCACCATTTCCTCATCCTCGGCGATGCGCTGGTCCACGCGGCGCAATTCGCTGTGCATGGTGCGCACCAGTTGTTCGCGCGCCTGGATCTGGCTCTCCAGTAGTTGGACCTGCTCCTGGGTCACCCGTTGTTCCTTCCGCGCCTGTTCGATAAGCGCGGTGGTGGTGCGGATCTGGCGATCCAGGGTTTCCCGCTTCTTCTCCAGGTCCTTGCGGTTCTGGGCAGGTGCCGCGAACGCCAGGAGCAAGAACAACGGTAGGACCAGACACCGCAACAAGCGGGTCAGGGAGTAGAAGGTGCATTGACCTGTGGCGCTGTTCGCGGAAGTCCCGTGTGGTGCCATGGCGGAACGGTCAGGGCATCGGGGTGAACTTTTCCGGAATACGGAAGGGCATGTCAATGGGGCCTTCCAGATCGAAACGCGAGAGCTCCAGGGTCGCTCTCGCCACACGGCCGGGTTCGGAGAGTGTGATGCTCATTCGGGTGGGCAGGAACGAATCATTGGCATCGCTGCGAAGTTCGTAACGCACATCGGCGCTCTGGTCGCGTGCCAGATCGGTGATCTGCACACGGGTGACATGGTAACTCTGCGGGTCGACCCAATAGCGCAACACGATCGCTTCATGTTCCTCGGCTTTGCGCAAGGTGCGCTCCAAGCGTCGTTCGCCCATATCCCTGCCCAGTGTATCATCCGGGCTTATGTCCTCGGCGGCCTTCACGAATCGACGCTTTTCGCGGCTCGTGAGCACATACTCCCCATTTTCGCGATCGCTGCGGAATTTGTCCTGGACATCAAGCCCGATGGCCCTGCCCAACAGGGCGCTTTGTAACAAGCCGAGGCTCGGCTGAAGACCGAACTTGTTCTTCGTGGCGGCCTCATCGCCCAAAAAGTAGTGGTCGCCCAGTTTGTCGAGCAACTTCACGCTGTCATCGGTCATCAACACGCGGGCCACCTCGATGCCCAAGGCGGGTACCACACTGACCCATACGGCACTGTCCGTCACCGATCGCAGATGCGCCTTGAAACTGCGACTGGCATCGGGGAGCACCACGGTTACAGCGGCCCGGGCACTGTAGTAACGAATGGTGTCGACCTCATGCTCCAGCATGCGCTCCAGGATGCGTTCGGCAGACCGCGGCGGAAGTTCGCCGCCGAGCAAGGGGAGCGGCTTTCCGCTTTTACAGGCAGGTGTGCTCAGGACCGCGAGGAGCAGCGCCGCTATGGCCGGGCTCCTCATTCCACCCAGATCCCTTCGTTGATCTTGCGACCCAATGTATCGCTGGTGTCACCCAATGGAAGCGCCCGCTTCCACTGGTCCATAGCGGCCTGGGTATCGCCCAGCTTGAAAAGGATGTCGCCGTAATGCTCCACGATCACCCCTTGGTCATCGCCTCCGGAGGCCAGGGCCTTTTCGATCCATGTGCGCGCCTCTTCGAACTTGCCGGCGCGGAAGAGCACCCAGGCGTAAGTGTCCTGGAAGGAGGGTTGGCCGGGCGCCAGTTCATTGGACCTTGCGCTCATGGTGGCGGCCTTGTCCAGTTGTTCGCCCCGCACGCTGAGGTAGTACGCGTAGTTGTTCAGCGTGGTGGGGTTGTCCGGGTCCAGTTGCAGGGCTTTGTCGAAGGCGCGATCCGATTCGGGGAATTGCTTGGCCTGGTTGTGCGCATCGCCCAGGCTGGTCCAGAATTGGGCTGTCAATGGCGCGTTGTCCACCACCAGGTCGCGCCCCAGGATCAATGTCTCGATCGCCTCATCGTGTCGCTCCAATTGGCCGAGCGCAATGGCGTGATAGAGGTACAATTCCGGTGCGGAGGGGAAGATGCTGATCGCTTCCTCGGCCTCCTTGACCATGGCGGCATGATCACCGACCTGCAGACCCAATTGCAGCACCTGCATCCAGATCGGGAAGCGGTCCTTCTCATGTTGCAATGCCTTGCGGAATTCGGTCAGCGCAGCGGCATGGTCGCCGTCGCGCATCAGGAAGTCCCCATGGATGGCGTGGGGTTTCCCGCTTTCGGGGTGCGCCTTCTCCAGCGCGTCGATCAATTGATAGGAACGTTCGATCAGCGATTCCTTTTCGCCGGGTTTCTCGCCTTCGTGGTTGCTCATCTCGAAGAAACCGATGAGCAACTGCATCTTGGCGTCGATGTCCATCTCGGGATCCTGGAAGGCCTGCTCCAGCTCGCTGAAGGCGAGGTCGACTTTGCCAGTGCCGTAGTAATGTTCGGCCAGGGCTACGCGCAACATGCTGTTGCCCGGGTCGAGGTCCAGGGCTTTCAAGTATTGCGTGAGAGCGAGTGCATGCTCGCCGCGCTGATCGTATAATTCGGCAAGGAGACCTTGGTAGGATGCTTCGCCCGGATGTGCTTCAATGGCCCGCTTCACCAATGCTTCCGCCTGGACGAATTGGTTGTTGCCGGCAAGCATGCCGAACTCCTGCATGATGATCTCCTCGGTGAGCCCGAAGCGCTTCTCCATGTCCGCGTAGACCTTGATCGCATCGTCGACCTTATTGGTATAGGCCAGGGTGTTCGCCAGGTCGAAGTACACTTCGTAGCGTTCCGGCCATTGCGCCAATAAACCGCGGTATACGGCAATGGCATCATCGGTGCGCCCAACGTGTTGGTACAGGTCTGCCAACAGGAATCGGTACCAGATGATCTCCTTGTCCAGGGCGGTGGCCCGCTTGGCCATTTCGATGGCTTGTGCGGTGTTCTCGCTCTGGTGGTAAAGCTTGGCCAGTTCGAAAAGGGCCGCATGGTTCTGCGGGTCCACCTTCAAGCACTGCTGGTAGAGCTCCATGGATTTTGCCGGATGGCCCGAAAGGCGCGCCTGGGTGGCCTCCATGAAGAGGCGCATGACCTCCGCACGCCTGTCCGAAGCTTCCGCAGGCGGACGACCTCCGGGTTCGTCCGAAGCTACTGTGCCCAGCGCGGGCTTGCTTCCCCCGCATGCGTTCAGCAAGAGCAGAAGCACCAGGGAGCAAAGCGCGCGCGTGTTCATGGTGTTCATTGACAGATGGAGTCGTCGCCGAGGCTGAGGTCCAGGGCACGACCGGTCACGCGGGCCCGTTCACCGATCATGCTGTTGTCCATCACCGCATTGGTCACTACGACACCGCAGCGAAGGATCGAATTTCGTACCACACTATCGCGCACCTTGCTGCCACCTTCTATGGAGACGTTCGGCCCGACCACCGCGTTGGTCAGCTCCACATCGTCACCAATGAAACAGGGGGGGATCACCACGGCATTCGTGCGGACCCCCTTGCTGCTTATCAAAGAACCAGGGTCCTTCATGAAACCAAGCACCTTGGTGTTGGTGTCCACCATGGCGTCCTTGTTGCCGCAGTCCATCCACACATCAACGGCCCCGGCCTTCAGGCGTGCGCCCTTCGCCCGCATGTTGTCCATGGCATTGGTCAGTTGGTACTCCCCCTTGTCCTTGATGTCCTTGTCGATCAGGTACTGAAGTTCCTTGCGCAGGTACTCGCCGTCGGCGAAGTAGTAGATCCCGATGATGGCCAGGTCGCTCACGAAGGTGGGCGACTTCTCCACGAACTCGGTGATGACCATGTCGGCATCGTGCTTCACCACACCGAACTGGCGGGGGTCCTCCACCTTGTTCACCCAGATGATGCCGTCACAATCCTTGTCCAGCACCAAGTCGGCCCGGAACAGCGTGTCCGCGAAAGCCACGATCACCCGGCCGCTGAGCGCGCTTTCGGCGCAGAGGATGGCGTGCGCTGTGCCGAGAGCCACATCCTGGTAATGTATGGTCCCCTTGGCGCCCACCTTCTCCGCGATCGCGATCAGGTCCTTTTCCACTTCCGGGCCGAAGGAGGGGTGCACCACATAGGCCACTTCCTCCACGGTTTCACCGGCCACGGCGGCCAGGTCCTCCACGAGTCGTTGCACGATGGGCTTGCCGGCGATGGGCAGCAGGGGCTTGGCGGTGGTGTGGGTGTGCGGACGCATCCGCTTTCCCTTGCCCGCCATGGGGACGATGAATTTCATGCCTTGGTCTTCTCGCTCAGTGGGTGCCGGTGTGGCCAAAGCCGCCAGCGCCGCGTTCCGAGGCGCGAAGGTCCGCACTTTCGGACAAAGATACCCGCACGTATCGGGCCACCACGAGTTGGGCCACGCGCTCACCATCGTTCACCGTGAAGGGCTCCTCCCCGTGGTTGATCAGCAGGACACCCACCTCGCCCCGATAGTCCGCGTCAATGGTTCCCGGGCTGTTGAGCACGGTGATCCCGTGTTTGAAGGCCAGTCCGCTGCGGGGACGCACCTGTGCCTCGGTGCCTTCGGGCAGTTCCAGGAAGAGGCCGGTGGGGATCAAGGCGCGCTGGCCGGGGACGAGGGTGATGGGCGCGTCGAGGTTGGCGCGGAGGTCCATGCCAGCGCTGTGTTCGGTGGCGTAGGAGGGGAGCGGGTGGTGGCTCTTATTGGTGATGCGGATGGAGAGGAGTTCGAGGTCTGTCATGGATGTTCGCTCATTTCTTCTTTCCGCCTTTGCGCTTCACAATACCCAGGACGATGAGTTCCTGTTCGAAGGACTTGTAGTCGATACCCCAGTGCGAGCAAGCTGGTTTGGATGTGCCGGGCGGGAATTTCCGCATACTCCGGACGGATCACGATGGGGCGCGGAAGACCGGGTTGGCCCTTGGGGAGGTCCCACACTTCGTGCGAAGTGCCGGACTTGCGGCCATGGCCGACCAATCCCTTGGCCTTCAGGTATTGGAGGAATAGCGCGGTGGATATCGGCTTGTATGCCACGGCTTAGACCGGGATGGGGACCTTGCGCGTGTACACCGAAGGCTTGCCAGTTGCGCTTTGCAACAGGTTGGTCACATCCACCGAAGCGAAGCCCGGGGGTGGTTGATAGGCCTTGCTGGATAGGGTCCAACCGTAGTCGATCAATAGTCGCTCCAAGGTGCCTTTGCGCATGGTATCCGCAAGGAAGATCTCCAACACCTCGGAAAACCCCTTCTTGGCTTCTTCCTTCGAATCACCGTAGGACGAGAGTTTCAGTGAGGGCGCATAGGAAACCCAATAATCACCCTCCTTAACGAGCAGCACCTCCACTTCGATCTGGAGCCCTTTCGTATTCCTGCGGATGCGGATGTTCGCGGCCATGGCCCAAAGGTAAGAGAGGTCTACGCGCCTGATGCCAAAGGCCGCTCCACCCTCCATGCTACTGCGAGGAATACCCCAAGCACCACCGCCCTTACTACGTACTTCCCCACCCCCTCCAGCACCAACTGTTCGCATCCCCACCACAACACCACAGCTCCCGCCATGTACAGCAGCACGCGCGTCACGTTGTAGGGGATCGGGTAGTGCCGTTGCCCCCACACGTAGCTGATCAAAGCCATGCTGAAATAGCAAGCGAGCGTCGTCCAAGCCGCACCCATGTAGCCCATGCTTGGGATCAGTGCGAAGAGCAGCACCAGGGTGATTCCCGCACCGATGATGCTTATGGAACTACCCACCCTGGTCTTGTCCGTGAGCTTATACCACACGCTTTGGTTGTAGTAGATGCCAAGGAAGACGTTGGCCAAGAGCAGGATCGGCACCACGCGCAGCCCTTCGTGGTAGGCCGGGTTGGGGATGAACCACTTGAATACATCGAGGAAGAGCATCACCACCAGGAAGGCCGTCATGCACACCGCCACGAAGAGGTTCATGATGCGGGCGAAGGTCTCTTTGTGGTTTTGTGTCTTCGCGTGGCTGAAGAAGAAGGGCTCGGCGCCCATGCGGAAAGCCTGGATGAACAGCGTGATGATCACCGCCAGCTTGTAGCACGCGCCGTAGATCCCGATCTGTGCATCAGCAGTGTCGGCAGGCAGCAGGTATTTCAGCACGGCGCGGTCCGCGGTCTCGTTCACCATACCGGCGAGGCCCGCGATGGCCAGCGGCCAGGCGAAGGCGCGGATGGGCTTCAGCAAGGCACGATCGAACTGCGCGAAACGCGGCCACGTCGGCACCAGCAACAGGAATTTCGCGCCGCTGGCGATGAGGTTGATCAGGAACACATAGCTGACATCGATGCTGGGATCGTGCGGCATGCGGTAGGCGAAGAAGTAGAGACTGAGCGCGACAGTGAGTCCGATGTGGCTCATGTTCACCGTCACGAAGCGCCATGGTCTGCCCTCTTGCCGCAGCCGTGCCATGGGAATGGCCGTCATGGCATCAAGGCCCAGTGCGATGGCCAGCATCCAAACTAGCTGACCATGCTCAGGGTAGCGCATGGCTCCCGCGATGGCATCGGGGAAGAGCGCGCTCAACAGCATGAAGGGTAGCGCGATGCCGACTACGGTGAAGAAGGCGGTAGCGTACGTCGCAGACCCCTTCCGTGCCTGGCTTCCGCGTGGGGATGGATCTTGCTCCATAAGTCCTTCCTTGTTCGCGAAGCGGAAGTACGTCGTCTCCATGCCGAAGGTGATCAGCACGGCGAGGAAGGCGGCCCAAGCATAGAAGGCGGTGATCACGCCGTACTCCTCGGGCGGGAATACGCCCTTGCTGGTGTACAGCGGGGTAAGCAGGAAGTTGAGGAAGCGCGCAACGATGCTGCTCAGCCCGTAGATGGCCGTCTGGCCGGCGAGTGTGCGTAGGGCGCTCATTGGTAGCAGGGGTGGCGGTCTTCAAATTTGTATGGACAGGAATGGACACGTATGGACCCCAGCGGTCCATACGTGTCCATTCCTGTCCATAAGACTAAGCTCCGGTGAAATTGGCCTTTCGCTTTTCAATGAACGCCCCGGTCCCCTCCTTGAAATCCGCCGTGCCGAAGCATTTGCCGAACTCCTCGATCTCGCGTTGCAGTCCGTTGGCACCGGGTTCGTAGCCGGCGTTCACCGCGCGGATCGCGGCGCCCAATGCGGTAGGACTGTTCTTCGCGATCTTCCCGGCGATCTCCATGCAGGTACTCAACAGTTGGTCCGCGGGTACAACGTGGTTCACCAATCCCCATTGCAGGGCTTCTGTGGCGGGGATCATGCCCGCGCTGCCGAGCAGGATCATCTCCATGGCCTTGCCCTTGCCCACCAGTTGCGCCAAACGCTGTGTGCCGCCGTAGCCGGGGATCACACCCAGGCCCACTTCGGGCAGGCCCAGTCTGGCGGTCTCGCTGGCCACTCGGAAGTGGCAGCTCATGGCCAGTTCCAGTCCGCCGCCCAACGCGAAACCGTTCACGGCGGCGATCACGGGTTTGTTCAGGCGTTCCACGTGGCTGAAGAGCTTATCCTGACCATCGGCGCTCAGGGCCTTGCCCTCCTCCACGCTGAAGTGCGCGAACTCCTTGATGTCGGCACCGGCCACGAATGCCTTCTCCCCGCTGCCGGTGATGATCAGCACGCGGATGTTCCTGTCGTCCTCGGCCTCAATGAGCGCACGGTCCAACTCGTCGATGGTGGCGCGGTTCAGCGCGTTGAGCTGGTCGGGGCGGTTGATGGTGATGACGCGGACAGGGCCATCGTCAGCGAGGAGGAGGGTGGTGTAACTCATGGATCAGATGGTCAGAAGATCAGAAAATGAAATGATCGGCCGACCGGGAAGCAAATGTATCGGCTAAGGAATGAGCGGAAGCGCAACGAAGCGCACTCGATCAAGCACGCAATGCTGGATCTGGGACAGGAGATGACGTCAGCGCAGATGGTCCTCGGTCCAAACAGGCATTTCAGTGATGTGCGGTCCGAAAGTATAGGATGAACAAATCCCAACGACAATAGCAGGTCACTTTCGGCTCGGCAGCGCCACGAAGAACGTGCTTCCCTCTCCCTCGACCGTCTCGAACCACACCCGTCCGCCCGCGGTCTCCACCATGCGCTGCACCATGGCCAGACCCAGTCCCATGCCGCTGCTCTTGGTGGTGAAGTTGGGACGGAAGATGCGCTCCTTGTCAGCCTCGGCGATGCCGCTGCCATTGTCATGCACCTCGGCGATCGCTTCCCCGCCAGCGTTGCGCAACACCACTTTGATCCGTCCTTCGCGACCGTCGGGGATCGACTGTACTGCGTTCTTCAGCAGGTTGTTGAAGGTGCGCAGGAGTTGTTCGCGATCAGCACGCACGGCTAGGGGGCCATCATGTTGCCGTTCCAAGGTGCAATGCATACACGGCGTGGTGTCGAACAGGCTGATGGCGGCTTCGGCCACTTCGGCCAGGTCGAGGTCCTCTTCCCGCGCGCGTGGCATCTGTGCGAAATTGCTGAAAGCGCTGGCGATGCCACTAAGGGTGTCGATCTGTTCCACCATGCCGGTGCTGAAGCGTTCCAGACGTGCGGCGGCGTCGGGTGCATCGGGTGTCCAGGTGCGTTGGAAGTGCTGGATGCTGAGCTTCATGGGTGTCAGCGGATTCTTGATCTCATGGGCCACCTGTCGCGCCATTTCGCGCCAGGCACTTTCGCGTTCGCTACGTGCCAAACGTTCCGCGCTCTCATGAAGCTCCTCCACTTTCCGATTGTACACCTCCACCAGTTGCCCGATCTCATCGTCGCCTTCATAGCGGATGGGCACATTGGCACCTTGCAGCGCCACGCGCGACAGTGCATTCTTCAGAAGGTCCAACGGCCGTGTGGTCCAGTTGCTGATGAACACCGCGACCAGCACACTGAGTGCAAAAAGCAGGACGAACAGGTTCACCACGGCCACCACCACACTGGCGCGCTCCTCCTCCAACTGTGCCTGGTCCGTGAAGCTTGGCAATGCGAAATAGGCCAGAACGCCACCTTGCCGGTCGCGCAGGGGCATATAGGCCGCGCGGTATTCGGCCGTTCCGATGGCTTCCTCGTGGACGAAGGCGCTGAGACCGGAGAGCACCACCCGTTCGTACGCGACCGGATCCATGTGGCTGCCCAGCAGTCCGGCAGCGAAGATCTGCGGGCGCGAAGAGGAGAGCATGCGCCCATGCACATTATAGACGGTGATATCGGTGAAGAACACGTTGCTCAAGCGTCCCAGCAGATGCTCGAGGTAGGGGGCCTGGGAGATCCCTAGTTGCGGTTCGCCATCGAACCGTTGTTGCAATTCGGTGTGTACGGAACGGGCCTTTTCCATGATGGCGGCTTCGGAACGCTGGGCGTACTGGCTCGAAAGGAGCCGTTGGGTGCCCATGCCGAAAAAGACCAGGCCCGCCAATGAGAACAGCACCAATGCCACACGCACCTTGGCCCCGATGCCCAGTGCCGGTATGCCGCGCTCATGCGCAATGGTATATGCCGCCAGCGCAATGGCCAGGAGCAGGCTGAAAAGTGTGAAGAGGTAACTGAAGGTGGTGGCCTGATCGAGAAGTCCGGGTTCCGGGAGGCTCAACACGAACAGGGTGCCCTCCGGGTCGCCTTTGGCAAGGTGTTCAAAGCCGTCCTCATTGTACCACAGAAGACCGTCCTCCCCCAGCATCCTCCCCCAGCGCAAGGGATATGGCAGATCGCCCGATCGCTCCACGAGCTGTCGGTTCTCGTAGCGTGCATTATCGTAGCGTTCCGTGCGACGAGCGATGGGGTCCTGCCCGGCGATCAGCAACTCCGGGAAGCTCAAGCCCTGCGAAGCCTTCCGGGGGTACATCTCAATGATCAACAGCCCTGGCGCCAGGTCATCAGCAGGCATCACCACCAGGCGGGCATGGTAGAACGGACTTCGTCCTGGTTGCTCCTCAATGAACAGGTCAGGCATGTCGGCCAACGCGGCCGGGTCCATGAAATCACTTTGGGGCCCGCTGAAGCTGCGCGGTGGCTCGGTGTCCGTCGCGCACCTGAAATCCCCGGCCGTCCCGAAGGCGAACAAGCGAATGTCGTAGCGCTCCCAATACCCCACGAAGAAGCGCTGGCGTACCAGCCGATCCAACTCCCCGGACCCGCAGTGCGTGCCACCCGTCAGTAGTCGGTGAAGGTCGCGGTCGCTCCTCAAGCGGGGCGCCAATTCACGGAACATCAACTCCACCACGGGGTCCTCCCGGGTGGCCAGTCTTTCGGCAAGCACCAGTCGTTCACGATGCTCCCGCTCTCGGGTGTGCTTGGTGAGCAAGTGTGCCCCCAGCAGTGCCAGCACTCCCACGCCCAGTACGATATGCACGAACCGGGGACGATGGACACGAGCACGGAGCATCAGCAACAAAGGCGGTACGGGCCAGAGATAGAGCAGGGCATTGTTCACACCCAGCCAGTGGTAAGCAGCGGCGGAAAGCGCGAGTGCGAGAAGTCCGGTATACCACACCATGCGGTTTCCGCTGTTGGTGGGCATGGGGTGCACCAGGGTGCGTGCCACCAGCAACCACGCAGCGAACAGCAAGGCAATGCTCAATAATGCCACTGCACTCGCGCTGCTGAAACCCTCCACGTGATACAGGTCCAGGTCCACGCTACTGTCATCCACTAGACCGCGGATCATGGCGGTGGTCCATGCGGCATGTAAGAGGATGAGCATCCAGAGGGGGAGCACCGTTCCCGTATCGTTGGCGACCACCTGGGTGCGGCCAAAGACAATGCGTACGAAGGAGGCGCCAATAACGAAGAGCGTGGCATTGATCAGCAGATCACCGAGGGACGGGAAGGCGAAGGAAGTGGCATACAGGGCGGGATCGAACAAGGGAAGCCTGTCGAACGGTGTATCCGGGACCCAGGCCAGCGTTGCATGGCGGGCGATCAGGAGCACGCTGATGAAAAGCGCTGCAGCGGAGAGGGGGCGACCCCGTTCGGCCAGGCGCATCGAGAAGGACCAAAGTGCGGCGATCGTGACGATCGCCGACAACAGGATGAGCAGCACCTTCAGATGGAGCCACGAGCCTACTTCCAAGGCTCCTTCCCGCCAATGCAGCCTGAACATCGCGGCACCGGAGCCATCGTGGATCGATATTCCTGCCCCGGCATCGGTGGTCGCCAGTAGACCGGGGGGCGCGTTCAAGGAGGGATGAATACCGCGTTTCAGGTGCCGGTTCTCGATGTGGGGCGTAAGGACCAGGGGACGAAGTGCATGCACTTCCAGCAAACCCAAGCTCACCCGTGCATGGAGGTACAGGGCTCCAGGTAGTTCAATATGCGCACTGGTATCCCCCTTCACCGACACACTTCGAGCCGGAGGCGATGCGCTCCAGCACACAAGGCTGTCGCCCACGAAACCCAGTACCACGGTACCAGTGCTTCGATATTCGCCCTCCAGCGCATGGACATGGTTCCGCATCCAATCCGCGGGACCCAGCACAGCGATCTGTTCCGTATGGGTCGCCGCCTTTTCCCGCAATTCATCGGCAATGCCGAACATCATTCGTTGCAAGCGTTCGGCCTGACGCTCCAACTGTCGATCGTTGTCGGGTTCCTGGACGAGCATGGAAGCTCCGAACAGGACGGATGCGATCAGCAGCAGTAGCAGGGAGCGGGGCATGGAGGCGCGATGCGGCAAGGCCTGCGCCAAAGTACGCACGGGGTTGGCGGGTGTTCCCGCATGCGAATGCTTTACGACGGCATGATTCAGTCCGTGACCACCACACGGTGGACGGACTTACCATCTTCGCTGAACACTTGTACCGAGTACTGGCCCGGGGGCATGTCAGGGATCATTACGGTCGCTCGATCATTGTTCGGTTCGACCTCCTTCACCACCCTGCCAATGGCATCGAGCAGTACCACGCGCTGAATGGTGCCACCGTCGTGGCGCAAGTGGAATTGACCCTGTGCAGGATTGGGATGAAGCACGATCGAGTGTGCAGCCGTCAGCCTTACGGCCAGGGTTCCCTGTAACTGTGTGGTGTCGTCCCCATCGGTCTGGAACAGTCGGTAGTATACCAGTCCGCCGGGGGCTGAACCATCAACAGCCCGGTAGCTGATCATGGTACTGCTGTATCCAGCCCCGTCGACGAGGGCCACAGGTTCCCACAGCACCATGTCGGTGCTACGCTCCACGGTGAAGTAGGCGTTGTTCTGCTCGGATGCGGTGCTCCAGGCCAGGTCCACCGTGTTGGGCCCGGTGACCTCCGCGGCGAAGGACACCAGGGAAACGGGAAGCGGCGTTTGTGCCAGATCGACCGTTCCCAAGGTGAATCGACTTCCATTGGACAGGGCGGTTACACCGGCGAAACGGTATTGGCCATTCCCAATGTGAACAGCCCCATCAGTGACCACAGCATCGGCGAACAGGACGTTTCCATTGGCAACCACCAACAGCCGAAGGTCATCGGCAGTGACCGGGTTGAAGCCGCTCAGGTCGAAGGTGATGTCCACGGCTCCCACATCCACGGATGCTCCGGACAGGTTCACCTCGTTCACGCGCCAGACGCGTTCCCAACGACCCTCAAGGGTATTCGGGTGGTCCATGACATTCCAGGTACCCAGTATTCCGTTATCGTGGCCCCAAAGCAGGAACTCACCGTTGTCCAATCCGGTGGGGTTCCCGATGTGGACCACAGCAGAGCCTTGTGCCGCGATATGCTGGTCGGTACTGCTGATGCGTCCGATACCGGCCATCTCATGATCATGGTTGCCATTGGCAGGGTTGTCCATGGTGTACAGATCATGGATACTCAGGGCGAGCCCATACTTGGCCGCCAGGTAGTTGTTCACCAGGATCCGCTGTGTCTCGTTCAATGCGAAGTTGTAGAGAATGACCTCTGCGATGCGGCCGTTGAAACGACTGGTGGCTGCTCCTGTACCCGGATGACCGTTCAAGTGCCCGATGTACAGGTCGGCCGGGGTGACCGCGATGCTGGTGGCAGTGATCGTCTTGTTCCCTGCAGGTGAGTTTCCCAGAAAAAGGCGCTGCCGCATCTCGGTCGGTGTGCTGCCCGCTGCGAAACGGATGCTGCTGAGATACGTTGTTCCGGTGCCGAAGGCCGCTGTGCCGGTCAAGCGATTCGCGGTTCCATTGATGTCGAAGTACTGTCTAACGATCGTTCCCGATCCTCCATTCCAATGGAACCAGCCGTAGGCGTTGGCCACATCGACACCATTGCGTTTCGAGAAGATGCACCTTGGAGTGCCGACGTCGATACCCGATGCCAGATCGAAGACGCTGAAGGCCGACAGCCCCGACATACTTGATAACGAAGGGTGGTCCGGCACACGCAAATGGTCGGGATCCGTCTGACTATTGTCGAAGACCAGCGCCGGATAACCGTTGAACACATTCTGCTGCAGCAAGGGTCGTCTGGCGACGGTCGACTGCACGGCAGAAAGACCGTTGCCCGATCGATCACCCCATGCGCTGACAAAGCCACCGGTGTGTGCCATTTCCTGTTCGGCGGAAAGCCAAAGGATGTTGCTGGCCGATGTTCCCACACCGGCCGGCCCGGTTTGCGCGACAAGCTGTGTAGGTGCGCATATCACGATCACCGCCAGCCCGAGCAGGTACAACCAGGGCCATAATGGAACTGAGAAATGTAGGGTGAACCAAGGACCGTTCGAAGCCTTCGTCTTGTTGCGCTCAAGCATGTACCGTGTTGTGCATTAGCTGCTCCATCTCAACCACCCATGATGCTGCCTCCGGAGATGATCACCGGACGCATCATGGCATTCCCGTTCACAATTGCCTGCACATAGTAGGTGCCCGACACCAGGTTCTCGGCATTGACCTGTACACGATCGCCATGCATTTCCAGGGGCATGGACACGAATTCGCCACGGTTGTTCATCAGCAGTACCTGGGTGATATCCCCATTGGCGCTCACCACGAAATGGCCGGGTTTGTGGTCCGCATGGATCATCAGACTTTGGCTTACATCGTAGCGTACCGAGTACAGGTCCGAGAGTTCCAAGGCCTCACCATCCTCCAAGCGTACCAGTCGGTAGTAGGAAATTCCTGAATGCGGCCGCGTATCCAACACCTCATAGGGTGTGTACACTTCAGGGCTGCCAGTGCCGCTCACTTCCGCTGCCAGCTCCCAGATCAACCGGTCCGATGATCGCTCGACGATGAATTGTTCTCCGTGCCTCTCGGATATCGTGGCCCATTTCACGACCACGCCCTCGTTTTCCACAGGGTCGGCTTGGAAGGACACGAGTTCAAGGGCGTCCACTTCGTAGTCCTCATCAAGCAGAACCGGCAAGTCGCTGATGGCCGACCGTGTATCCGTGGCATTTTCAGAGGAGTTCAACAGGAGGGCCTCAGTCTGTTGTGCAAAGGCCGATGTACTGGCAAGCAGTACCGCGCAGAGTATGGTTCTTTTCATGGTCCATCGTTATGAGTGGACCGTCATACGGGGCAGTGCTACAGGGGTTACCACGGACGAGCGAGGAACAATGGTCGGTACTGTCGCGATCGACCTCCGAAGAACTTAAGTAGTGTTAACGGCGTACGACGCCCCGGATCCACCACTCATGGATCCGACCTTCTGAATGAAACAAGCACTACTCCTTGTGCTTGTGATGCTGCTGACCTCAGCATTACAAGCACAAACAGGAACGGAGTTCTGGTTGGCTCCGCCCGACATAACCCTTCGGCATAACATGCCAGGGGATGAGCCGATCTTCCTCAACGTCACCACCGGTGGAACAGCGGCCACGGTCACCGTGTCCCAGCCTGCCAACCCGGCGTTCAACGGCGGCAACCCGATCATTCTGAATGTTCCGGCCAACTCGGCGGTACGGCACAACCTTACCGCGCTGAAGGCGCAGCTGGAGACGCGGCCCACGAACAGTGTGCGCAACACCGGCTTGCGTATCCAGTCCACGGCGAACATCACCTGCTACTACGAGAACAGCAATACCAACAACCCGGACATCATGGCCCTGAAGGGCGAGAATGGCCTGGGTCTGGAGTTCTACATCCCGTTGCATAAGCACGCGCCGTTCTACAACCGCAACTTTTCCCCGAACAACGCGGATCTTTCATTCGCATCTTTTGATATCGTAGCCACCGAGAACAACACCACGGTGTTGATCTACTCGCCCGTAGCGGTTGATGGGCACCCTGCACTGACACCCTTCACCATCACGCTCAACCAGGGCCAGACCTATTCCTGCGGTAACACCGATCCGGCCACCCACTTCGACCCACTTACCCACCCATCGGGAGCGGTGGTGCTGGCCAACAAGCCCATCGCCGTTTCGCTGAAGGACGATTCAAACCACAACCCATCGGGTGGTTGCTCGGATTTGATGACCGACCAGATCGTGCCGGTGGACATCCTGGGTACGGAGTACATCGCCATCAAGGGCGGCCTGAATCCGACCGGCGATGAGTCCATGTTCATCATGGCCGTTCAGAACAACACCCTTGTGTATGCGAACGGCAACCCTACGCCCTTGGCCACGCTCTTCGCTGGCCAGTACTACCGGTATGACATGGACCACCTTGCTGCGGGCACCGGTGCGTTCATCAGCACCAGCAAACCGGCCTATGCCATCCACGTCACCGGTTTTGGTTGCGAGCAAGGCATGGCCATCCTTCCACCGTTGAATTGCGCGGGCAGCACACAACTCAGCTTCACGCGGTCCACGAACGAGTCGTTCTTCCTGCACTTGCTGATCCGTAATGGTTCGCAGAACGACTTTGTGGTAACGGGCCCAGGTACTGCCGCTATTCCAGGTACTGCCTTTTCCGCCGTTCCCGGCACCGGTGGAGTGTGGATGGCCGCACGCATCCAGTATAATCTGACCCAGGTCCCGGTGGACCAAGCGTTCATCGTGACAAATTCAAGCGATGTATTCTCGCTGGCCATCATCAATGGTGGTGCCACTTCGGGTTGCCGTTATGGTTTCTTCTCGGAATTCTCCGGAAAGATCGAGGTTGATGCCGGTGAGGACCAGACCCTTTGCGCAAGCGAGGAAGTGGAATTGAGCGGTACGGTCACCGGCGGCAGCACCACCGGTATTTGGACATCGAACGGTAGCGGAACATTCTCACCGAGCGCTACTGCGTTGAACGCGACCTACGCACCCAGCGTCGGCGACCTCGGTCTGGGTAGTGTCACCTTGACCTTGACCTCCACCGGCAACTGCACGCCTGAAAGCGACCAGATGGTGGTGACCTTCTCGCCACTGCCGATCCCGAATGCGGGCCCGGACCAGTCCGTGTGCCGCAACAACAGCCTGGTGCAACTCGCTGGCAGCGTTCTCAACGCAGTTGGCGGTGTGTGGACGGGCGGTACCGGAACCTACCTGCCCAGCAATAGCAACCTGAACGCGACCTACACGCCATCGGCAGCCGACCTGCTGGCAGGCGAGGTGTGGATCCGTCTGACCACCACGGGCAATGGCGTTTGTCAGGCAGTGAGCGACAGCATGCTTGTGACCTTTACGCCTGCACCCACGGTGAATGCCGGTGCCGCGCAAACGCGCTGCGCGAACAACCCGGTAGCGCAACTGAATGGTTCGTTCACTGTGGCCACCGGCGCGATCTGGAGCGGCGGTAATGGCTCTTTCGACCCGAGCACCACCAACATGTCGGCGCAGTACACGCCCACTGCGGCGGAGATCGCGAACGGATCGGTGACGCTTACGCTCACCACCACCGGCAACGGTACGTGCAATGCGGTCAGCAACACCGTCACCATCAGCTACACACCTGCTCCGATAGTGAATGCCGGTGCGCCTGTATCGGTGTGCGCGAACAACGCACAGGTAGCATTGAACGGATCGGTGACCAACGCCACCGGTGGTATCTGGAGCGGTGGTGCTGGCACCTTCACGCCGAACAACACCACGCTCAATGCCACCTACACGCCGTCGGCCGCTGAGATCGCAGCGGGCACTTTGACACTCACGCTCAGCAGCACAGGCAATGGCAACTGCCTACCCGTTGCGAGCAACCGCGTGATCACCTTCACGCCAGCACCTACAGTGAATGCCGGTCCCAACGGAACGGTCTGCGCGAACAATAGCGCGATCACCCTCGCGGGCTCCTTCACCGGTTCCACCGGTGCTGTGTGGAGCGGAGGAACGGGCACCTACAACCCGAACAACACCACGATGAACGCGGTGTACTTGCCGAGCTCAGCGGAGCGTACGGCGGGCACGGTGACACTCACATTGACCACCGTTGGTAATGGCACCTGCAACGCCGAAAGCGCCCAGGTCACCTACACCATTACTCCTGCACCTACTGCGAACGCAGGACAGGATCGTGTTGTCTGCGCGAACAACGCAGCGGTGACCTTGAACGGAAGCTTCACGGTTGCCACGGGCGGCGTGTGGAGCGGCGGTGCAGGCACATTCGACCCCAGTACCACCAACATGAATGCAGTGTACACGCCGACCGCGACCGAGATCGCCAACGGCAATGTGACGCTGACCCTCACCACTACGGGCAACGCAGGCTGTGTGGCTGTGGCCGATCAGATGGTGATCAGCTTCACGCCGGCTGCGGTGGTGAATGCTGGTGCCCCGGTGTCACTGTGCGCGAACAACGCAGCGGTGGCATTGAACGGAAGTGTGACCGGTGCGATCGGTGGCGCATGGAGCGGTGGAGCTGGAACCTACTCACCGAACAACACCACGCTGAACGCCACCTACACGCCCACGGCGGCGGAGATCGCCGCAGGGACTTTGACCCTTACGCTCAGCAGCACTGGCAACGGCACTTGCCTGCCTGTGACCAGCGATCGGGTGATCAGCTTCACGCCAGCACCCGTTGTGGACGCTGGTGCGAACGCAACGGTGTGTGCGAACAACAGTGCGATCAGCTTGAACGGTTCTGTGACCGGTGCTGTCGGCGGAACCTGGACGGGCGGCACAGGCACTTATTCG
>JBGTIB010000175.1:0-10836 GCA_041745875.1 Flavobacteriales bacterium
ACCACAGGCAACGATGTCGATCTGGGCGAAGTGTACACCAGTACCGAACTCTTCCTGGAGAAGCACAAGCAGTCCATCACCATCGGTGTGGGTGTCGTGGTGCTGCTGATCGCCGGACTGTTGGGCTACAAGAAGTTCTACGCCGAGCCCCGCGCCGCTGAAGCCGCCGAGCTTATGTGGAAGGCCGAGTACTACTTCGAGATCGATTCCCTGGACCGTGCCATGCATGGCGATGACCTCTGGCCGGGCTTCCTTACCATCGCCTCCGAGTACGGGGGCACGCCCAGCGGCAAACTGGCCCATTATTACCTCGGTGCCATCAGCATGCGCCAGGCAGAGTTCGAGATGGCCGTGGAACACTACAGCAAGGCAAAACTGGACGATGACGTGTTGCGCACCATGGCCGTGGGCAACATCGGCGATGCCTACGTGGAACTGGGCCGCACGGACGAGGCGGTGAAGCAGTTCGAAAAGGCCGCTGGTATGATCAAGAACGATTTCACCACGCCCCTGTACTTGATGAAGGCGGGCATCCTGCATCAGCAGGCCGGCAACTGGAGCGCAGCGTCCAAGGCTTTCAAGCGCATCGTCAAGGACTATCCCACCAGCAACGAGGTGAGCCAGGCACGCAAGTACGCCGGGCGCGCCGAAGCGATGGGCGGATAGTACCCTATCGGGGAATGTCCCCTGGCCTCGCATAGGATATGTCCACCGCCGACCGTCATCTTTCCAGCTACGATCCCAACACGGTACCCAGTGGTGCCGGCCGCCGCTTCGCCCTGGTGGTGAGCGCTTGGAACGAGGAGATCACCGATGCCCTGCGCCGTGGCGCGCGCGAAACCTTGCTGAAGCACGGTGTTGCAGAAGGGGATATCCTGGAGGAATGGGTGCCGGGCAGTTTCGAACTGGCGGCCGGATCGCAGTTCATCCTGGAGCGCGGTGGGTTCGACGGCGTGATCTGCCTGGGTAGCATCGTGCGTGGCGAGACGCCTCATTTCGACTTCGTCTGCCAGGGCACCACGCAGGGCATCATGGCGGTGGGGCTCAAGTTCAGCGTGCCGGTGATCTTCGGTGTGCTCACCGACGATACCATGGAACAGGCGCGCGAACGCAGCGGTGGTCGCCATGGCAACAAGGGCGTGGATTGCGCGGTGGCCGTGCTGCGTATGGCAGCGCTGAAGGCCGGGCGTTGAATTAGTTCACTTCGAAATCCCGATCTTCGCCCTATGCGTGGTAAAAAGATCTTCCTTCCCTTCCTGTTCATTGCCTCCCTCGGCATTGCGACGCATGCGCAAATGGGTCCCCGCATAGGGCTCGGTCTGGCCACCCAAAGCACGGGCGCACTGTTCCAGAACACGGGCAATTTGATGCCCGGCCCGATCATCGGCTGGCATTTCGAGGCACCGGTCCATCCGCAGGTGAGCATCATGCCCGAGATCCTTTTCATGACCAAGGGCTTCGCATTCCGAAACCCGGCGCAGGCCACCCGGCAACGGGCCACGTTCCGGTACATCGAAATACCGCTGCTGGCCAAGGTGTCCCTGGACAAGGAGGAAGGTGGGATGTACCTGCTGGCAGGGCCCACCATGGGCTATTTCCTTGGAGGGCGATTCAGGCAATGGCAGGAGAATGACCTCATCTTCGACATCGCCTACGAGCTTCCCCAGAACGGCCGTCGCCTCGAGTTCAGCGGTCTTGTGGGCATGGGGGTCGAAGGCGAGCGCTGGGCCTTCGATGTGCGGGCACAAACGAGCCTCACTCCTTTCGAACGCTTCACACGCATCCAGAACGTGGTGTATGCCCTGACCCTCGCCTACCGCATGCGACTCGGCGGCTAAACGCCCCCGTGCCTACAACTTCGTGCGCACCTTGGTCCAATCCTTCACCTGCCAGGTGACAGTGCCGGTGGCCAGGTGGTTCCCCTTCACATCGTGCAACTCCACGATGCTGGCATAGTCCACAGCATCACTGCTCTTCAAAGGATCAAGGACCGTGGTGGCAATGTCCCCTGCTGAAGGCGTACACCGCGCATAGGCATTGCTCTTCGCCTGGTAGTGGTAGGCCATGTGCAGCGAGCGCATGATCAAGCGGTAGCGCTTCGGGTCCAGGTGCTCCAACACGGAAAGCCCGCTGCACATCTCGGCCGCCGTGGCCATCGCGCAGGCATGGATGCCCTTGATGTGGTTGCGGTTCACGCGCCAATACGGGATGTTCACGCGGATGCCGCCATCGGGTAATGGGTGTACGCGAAATCCATGTGGTGCATTGAAAGGGATCATGTGGTCCAGCACCATGTTCATCCACCAACGGGTGAAGGAGGAGGTGCGGGCTTTTTGGAGGATGGAAGGAAGATTCATGTGGGCTCAAAAAAGGAAGAAGGAGGAAGAGGGAAGAAGAAAGAGTGAAGAGGCAGGGTGAAAAGGAAGAAGGAGGAAGAGTGAAGAGGGAAGAGTGAAGAGGGTCCGATCAGGTCTTGCGGGCACTGCGTTGTTCGGCCGTCTTTACTGCAGCGGTCAGGATGGCCACCAGTTCGTGGGCCTCATTGAGGATCGGATCGAGCGACGAGACGTCCGTATGCAAGCCTGCACCTCGGGTGATGCGCAGGGCGATGTGTGCTTCACGCATTTCCTTGAACACGATCTTCAGCTTGTTGGTGAAGTCGCGATGGCTCGCACCTCCCTGGCTCTCGGCATAGTTCAATGCGGCTGAACCTCCAGCCCGTAGCAATTGGTCCGCATAGAAACGTCCCGCAGGTCCGCCAGGCATCCCCTCGGTCACTTTGATCGTGGCGATCGCGAATTCCTCCAGTCTGGGTTCCAAAGGCACGTGCTTCCGTTCCATGTCAGTAGGTCTTGATCGATGTGTTTCTTCCACCCCGCAGTCTTTTTTTCTTTCCTCCTTCACTCTTGTTCCTTCAACCTTCCCTTTTCCCCTTCCTTCTTTACTCTTATTCCTTCAACCTTAACTTCCCCTCCCCTCCCACTTATTCCCCCTCCAAGATCGAAGCAATATCCGGCCTGAAATACCGGTCGCTTTTCAGCACCTTGCCATCATCGCGGTAGATCGGTTTGCCGTCGGCGTCGAGTTTGCTCATGTTGCTGCGCTGGATCTCGCGGAAGACCTCATCGATCTTGTGCTGCAGGCCGTGTTTCAAGAGTGTGCCGCACAGGATGTACAATACATCGCCCAGCGCATCGGCCACTTCCACGAGGTCGCCGCGCAGGGCCGCGTCGAGGTACTCCTCGTTCTCTTCGCGGATCAGCTTATAGCGCAGGATGGCCTCCCGATCGCCGATGGTGCCGGTTGGTTCCGTTGCGTTCGATATCCCGAAGGCATCGTGGAAGGTCCGGACATGGTCCACGGCCTCGGCCATGGTAAGTTCCTTGGTGCGTGTTCCCATGCGGCCGAAGGTAGCCGAACACACGCCGCGCACGTCGTACCTGGGCATATGGATCGATGACGAATGGTTAACACACTTTAACTGCGGTACCTTGATGCCCGCCTGGCAGCGGCGGCACCTTTGTGCGTTCAGCGAACAAACAATAGACAGGTATAGAACATGGAGGAGAACATGGGACCCACCGTGGCGGAAAGCATTGCCGTTCCCACTTCGGAAAGCATCCGCCTGTTGAATGAGCGCATCCAGCATGCGAGTTCGTTCGTGGACCTGATCGACCGCGAAATGGGGCAGGTGATCGTGGGCCAGAAGGACATGGTCCAGAAGCTGTTGGTCGCCCTATTGGCCGACGGACACATCCTGCTCGAAGGTGTCCCCGGTCTGGCCAAGACCATGGCGATCAAGTCGCTGGCCAACACGGTCGCGGTGGCTTTCAGCCGCATCCAATTCACACCCGACCTGTTGCCCGCCGACCTGATCGGCACGCTGATCTACAGCCAGCGCAGCGAGGAGTTCACTGTGAAGAAAGGGCCGCTGTTCAGCAATTTCGTGCTGGCCGACGAGATCAACAGGGCGCCGGCGAAAGTGCAGAGCGCCTTGCTCGAAGCCATGCAGGAACGGCAGGTCACCATCGGCTCTGAGACGCACAAGCTCCCCGCCCCTTTCCTGGTGATGGCCACCATGAACCCGATCGAGCAGGAAGGCACCTATCCCCTGCCCGAAGCACAGACCGACCGCTTCATGCTGAAGGTGGTGCTCGATTATCCGCAGCACGAGGAGGAGAAGCTTATCATCCGGCAGAACGTACGCCCGGGAGCCATGCCGCACACAAGGCAGGTGGTGAATGCGCAGGAGATCCTCACTGCGCGCGATCTGGTGCGCGAGGTGTACATGGATGAGAAGATCGAGCAGTACATCGTCGACATCGTACATGCCACCCGCCGCCCCGACCAGTACAAACTGGGCGACCTCAGTTCCTTGATCGGCTTCGGTGGCAGTCCCCGGGCAAGCATCAACATGGCCCTGGCCGCGAAAGCCTTCGCCTTCATCAAACACCGCGGCTACGTGATCCCCGAGGATGTGCGCGCCGTGTGCCCTGATGTACTGCGCCACCGGATCGGCCTTACCTACGAAGCCGAGGCCGAGAACATCAAGGTGCAGGAGATCATAGACCGCGTACTCAACACGGTGGAAGTACCATAAGGCGGGCGATCATGTGTTCATGTGTCGATGTGACCTGTGGTCATTCATGCGCACATGGACACATGACCGAATGTGCACGTGAACATTGGATGCTGTTCAACATACCAAGGAGCTCCTGAAGAAGGTGCGGCTGATCGAGCTGAAGACGCGTGGTCTCAGCGAGCACATCTTCTCCGGCGAGTACCACAGTGCCTTCAAAGGGCGCGGCATGACCTTCAGCGAGGTGCGTGAATACACCCACGGCGATGAGGTGCGCACCATCGATTGGAACGTGACGGCACGTTTCGGGCACCCCTTCGTCAAGGTCTTCGAGGAGGAACGCGAACTGACAGCGATGCTGGTGGCCGACGTGAGCGGATCGGAGGACTTCGGAACGGCGGACCAGTTGAAACGCGAGCTGATCACCGAGGCCTGCGCCACCATTGCGTTCAGCGCCATCCGTAACAACGACAAGGTGGGCTTGATCCTGTTCAGCGACAAGGTGGAGAAGTTCATCCCGCCCAAGAAGGGCCGCTCGCACATCCTGCGCCTGGTGCGCGAGCTGATCGAGTTCCGGCCCGAAAGTCGCGGCACCGACATCACCGAAGCGTTGCGCTACCTCAACAACGTGATCAAGAAACGCAGCATCGCCTTCCTGATCAGCGACATGATGGACACCGGGTACGAGGATGCATTGCGCATCGCCAACCGCCGGCATGACCTGGTCGTGCTGCGGACCAGCGATACGCGCGAGGGTGAGCTTCCTGACCTTGGACTGGTGCAGTTCACATGTCCCGAAACCGGCGACACCCGCTGGGTGAACACCGGCAGTCGCGCCATACGGACGGCATACCGCGCGGCTGCGCTGAAGCATCAGCATCGCACGCGCGAGATCCTACAACGTGCTGGCGTGGACCATGCCACCATCACCACCCACGAGGGCTACGTGCGGCCATTGATGCAACTCTTCAAGCGGCGCGAGAACGTGCGATGAGATCGTGGCCTTTCATAACGATGTTGCTACCGGGCCTGCTTGCAGCACAGTCCGTCAGGACCAGCGCATCGCTTGACTCTGCCATCATCCGGATCGGCGAACAAGTGCAGTTGACACTTCAGGTGGAGTACCC
This sequence comes from Flavobacteriales bacterium, assembly GCA_041745875.1. Taxonomy (GTDB): domain Bacteria; phylum Bacteroidota; class Bacteroidia; order Flavobacteriales_F; family PHOS-HE28; genus PHOS-HE28. The sequence continues at coordinate 5,707 of JBGTIB010000175.1, forward strand.
ACAGGGTGAAGCTGGCGGCGAGATCGGCTGGCCCATTTTCGAGACCGAGTTGGCACCGCATGTGGAGGTGGTGCACGCAAGCCAGCGCGATACGCTGATCGTGGACGATGGCGGCGGTGCTTCATTCGTGCGTATCGTACAACGGCTCTCCATCACTTCGTTCGATACCGGCTACTGGGCGATCCCGCCCTTTCGGTTCATGGTCGGTGGCCAGGCCGTGGAGACCGCTGCGCTGCTGGTGGAGGTCCGTGGTGTGCAACTCGATCCGGCGATCGCCATGCACGGCATCAAACCCATCCACGAACTGCCCTTCAGCCTGCTCTTTTGGATGCGCAACAATGCGCTTATCCTGGCCGGTGGTGCGCTGCTCGCACTGCTGATCGCGGGACTTGTCCATCGTCTGCGCAAGCGTCCCACGCACACCGTGATCGCGTCCGCCGTGAAAGAAGTACTTCCGTTGCATGAACGTGTACGCCGCGATCTGTTGGCGCTCGAGGGTGAACGGCTATGGCAGCAGGGCCAGCACAAGGGCTATCAGTCGCGGCTCACCGACCTGCTGCGTGGATACATCGAAGAGCGCTATCAGGTACCCGCCATGGAGCGTACCACCGATGAACTGTTGCACGAACTGAGGGTGAGCCCGCTCAGCAACGATCAACGGCAACAGCTGGCCAACATGCTGCACCTGGCCGATATGGTGAAGTTCGCCAAGGCTGTTCCGACGCCGCACGAGAACGAGCACATGATGGCCGCAGCCTTGCGTTTCGTTCATGATACGGCGGACCGACGCACCCCGATCGCTCCGGAAACAACGATGTCCACCACCCATGCGTGAGCGCGACCGCATATGGGCCCTGGTCTGGCTTGCGCTTGCTGCCGGTGGCGTCGGCGTGGCTGCCTGGTACATGGTGCGTCGCTTCGATCCGTTGCATCCCGGGATCCTGTGGGTCCTGGTGGTACCGTTGATACTTGGCATTCTGCATCTATGGCGTCTTCGAAAGCGCGCCTCGCAGGTGCCCCTGCCCACCCTGCGCACCTTCGCACTGGGATCGGCGGACCTGCTCGCTCCCATGCGCCACCTCCCCTTCGCGCTGTGCATGGCGGGACCGGCCCTGATGGTACTGGCCCTGGCCAGGCCGCAGAGCCGCGATAGTTGGGAGAACGTGGAACGCGAAGGCATCGACATCGTGATCGCCATGGACGTGTCGGTCAGCATGCTTGCCAAGGACCTGCGACCCGATCGCCTGGAAGCCTCGCGCCGTGTGGCCATGGACTTCATCGATCAACGGCCCAACGATCGCATCGGGCTCGTTCTGTATGAAGCGGAGGCGTTCACGCAATGTCCGCTGACCACCGACCACCATGTATTGAAGGAGTTGTTCCTCGCCGCCCGACCCGGTTTGTTGCAGGGCGGCACCGCCATCGGCATGGGGCTCAGCACCGCGTTGAACCGCCTGCGGGAGAGCGAAGCGAAGAGCCGCGTGGTGATCCTTCTGACCGATGGCATGAACAACGCCGGAGTGCTGCAACCCAATGATGCCGCCCAATTCGCCGCTACGCTGGGCATCCGCGTGTATACCATCGGCCTGGGAACACGCGGTAAGGCACTGTCCCCGGTCGGCATGTACTCCAATGGTAAGTACCGCTTCGATTACGTGGATGTTGACCTGGACGAACCCCTGATGCAACGGATCGCCGAACTGACCGGGGGGCAGTATTTCAGGGCCACCGATGAGAACAAGCTGCGCGAGATCTATACCGAGATCGACCGCCTGGAGAAGACCCGGATCAAGGTGACCGAACACAGTCGCCGGAACGAGGAGTTCCACCCCTTCGCCATGGCCGGTGCATTGTCACTGCTCCTTGGCTTTCTTTTGGACCGCACCCTGTTGCGAAGCATGGCATGAGCATTCAGGGCAAATATCACATGGGTCTGTTGTCCGCAGCAGTACTTGCGATCGAGTTGGTGACCTGGGTCCTGATGGTGGCGGCCTGGTGGTTCCTGGCACGGGAGGTCCCCTCCTTCCGCTTCGACAAACCGGATGCGCTCTGGGGCATGGCCGCCGGTCCCGCGCTGGTACTGGTGTTCCTCCTGCACATCGCCTGGCGGAACAGGGCGCTGGGCCGCTTCGCGACACCTACCACGCTGTTCCGCATGGTACCAGGGGTTTCCACCGCCAGGGTGTTGGTGCAATTCCTGCTCGTGCGTCATGGCCTGGGGCTGGTGGTACTGGCGATGGCCGGGCCACAGTACGGCACGCGAAGCGAAGAGGTGAAGAGTGAAGGTATTGATGTGGTGGTAGCCATCGATGTGAGCAACAGCATGGCTTGCGAGGACCTGAAACCGAACCGCATGGAGGCGGCGCGCAGGGCCATGGCGCAATTGATAGACCGCATGCAGGGCGATCGTTTGGGCATGGTGGTGTTCGCTGGCGAAGCCTATGTTCAGCTGCCGATCACCACGGACCGTTCGGCCGCGAAACTCTTCCTGAATTCGGTGGGCATGGGAACGGTGGGTTTGCAGGGCACGGCGATCGGTTCGGCCATCGCACTCGCGCAACGCTCGTTCGGGGATGATGCCACGGAAAGTCGCGTCATCATTGTGATCACCGATGGCGAGAACCATGAGGATGATGCCGAAGGCGCCGCCCGTGACGCCGCCAATGCAGGGATCATCGTGCATACCGTGGGGATGGGGACGCCACAGGGAGGCCCCATCCCGGTGCGTCAGAACGGCAAGCTTGCAGGCTTCCGCAAGGACAACAGTGGCAGCACGGTGGTCACCCGCCTCGACGAGGCCATGCTGCGCGGGATCGCCACGGTGGGGAACGGAACGTATGTGCGCGGCGATCTCGGTGCTTCAGGCATCGTGCAGCTTGTCGATGACCTGAAGAGCATGGAACGCTCGGAGAAGGGCACCTATCGCTATGTCGGGTATGAGGACCAGTTCCAATATCCCCTGGGCCTGGGCATCCTGTTCCTGTTGCTGTCCCTGTCGTTCGGTGAGCGCGGCAATACGGCCCGCAGCATGCTCGGACAAGTCGGACCCCTTGGCATGTCGGTGCTTCCCCTGCTATGTCTGTCGTCCTGCACCGGCAGCGATGAACACCAGCGTGAACTGGCGATACGCAAGGGCAACGCGCTCTATGCATCAGCGAACTATACCGATGCTGCATCGGAGTACGGTCGTTTTCCCGAAGATGCCACGGCATCCTACAACCGGGGCAACGCACACTATCGACAGGAGCAGTGGAGCGATGCGGTGGCCGCCTTCACCGATGCCGTGGATGCGGAAAGCGCGGATACAATTGCCGGTGCCACCGCCTCCACATTCCACAATCTGGGTTGTGCCCGTTTGAAACAGGCGCATCATGCCGACAGCCTCGTGGCGCACTACACGGATCTACTGGGCAAGATCAAGATCGACGGCGAGGACATCGCACGCAAGGTCGAACTTTACGTCATGCGCGATTCCCTACGACGCGAAAACCGGCGCCTCAACCTGTTGGTCGACTCAGCCTTGGTGCAGGCTGAAGATGCCTTCCGGAACGCCTTGCGACGCGCGCCCACCGACGAGGAGAGCCGGTACGACCTGGCCGTGGCCCACGCGTTGATCGCAGCCCGGCCGACATCGGACCCCGGCGGCGGCGATGGCGACAAGGACCAGGACGGCAACCAGGAACTCGGGGAACGGGCACGCATGATCCTCCAGCAGGCCGATGAGATGGTCGATGCCTATCGCTTCCAGGAAGCCCTGACGTTGCTGAACCAGGGACTGCAAGAGGATCCAAGCCTGGAGCAGAAGCAGGAATACATGAAAAAGCTGGAGACCGTGACAGAGGCGGCAAAAGTCCAATGAAGCACTGGATCACATATGCGTTGCTGTGTGCGATACCGTTCCTAGGTACGGGTATTTCCGCTCAGCCTTTGACATCGCAGGCCTATTTCGACAAGGCGGCGCATGAATACGTGAAGCAGGACAAGGGTGCGGCATTGCGCACGCTCGATAAGGCCCTGCGCGAACATCCCGGCGATCCCAGGTTGCTGAAACTGGCCGAAGAACTTTTGAAGGAAGAGCAACAACAACAGCAGCAACAACCCCAACCCCAGGAACAACAGGACGGGCAGAAGGAGAAGAGCGAGGAAAAGAACAGCGGGGAGCGCGGCGATGAGAAGCAGGAGGAGCAGCAGCCCGAGCAAGGTGAACGCCGTGAGGAACAACGGGAGGAACAGCAGCAACAGGACGCGGGCCAACGCTCTCGCCGGGATGCCGAGCGCATCCTGGATGCCATGGAACGGGAGGAGAAGGAAGTGCGCGACCGCGTTCGTGAAAGACAACGTCCCGCAACACGGAGAACCATTGAAAAGGACTGGTGACATGGGCACGGTATTGCGCTCGTTGATCGTGGTGCTTCTGATCCCCTTCACCCTTGGCGGGTTCGGGCAGGAGATCGCGTTCACGGCCGTGGTGGATCGTAACACCGTGGCCGCCGGGGAGCATATCCTGCTGACGGTCACTTTGACGAATTCGCAGCAACGCTTCGCCCCTCCCGACCTGGGCGGCTTGGTGATCGTGCGTGGACCTTCGGAGAGCAGCAGTTTCAGCAATGTCAACGGGCGCATGAGCATGTCCGTGGCGCGTTCGTGGGTCCTCACCGCGACGAAGCCGGGCACCTTTACCATCGGCCCGGCACGTGTGCAGGTCGGGGGTGGTGTGATCGCCACCGACCCGATCACCATCACCGTGGGTAAGGCCGCCGCTGCGCCGTCCGATCCCTATACCGCTCAAGGGCAGGGACGTGATCCCAACCTGTTCGCCACCATCTCGCTGAACCGCAACAAAGGATATGTGGGCGAACAGGTCATCGCCACCTATACGCTCTATTCCCGATATACTTCGCTGGAACCCGCCGGCTCGGAGCTTCCGAAGCTCGATGGATTCTGGGCCGAGGAAGTGGACCTGGGCAACATCCGCTTCGAGGACCGACCGCGCACGATCAACGGCGTGCAATACCGTGTTGCCGTGTTGCGCCAGCAGGTGCTCTTCCCCCAGCGCAGCGGCAAGCTGCGCATCGAGCCTTTGAAACTGAGCTACGTGGCCGACCGCTCCTTCATCAACCGGGGAAGGCA
>JBGTIB010000176.1:0-3000 GCA_041745875.1 Flavobacteriales bacterium
GAGAGGATCCTGGCCGGCTTGGTTGCTGTTGACATGTTCTACTTGGATCGTGGTACTAGGATACGAGCGCCGCAAGTTAGCTTAACGGCGCGAACCGGCCATCCTCCGACCACGCATGAGCTGAGGTCGAAGGTCTTTACATGTGGATCAATGTGCTGATGATCAAAGATATAGATATCAGTCACTATTCTGATGGTTCAAGTAAGGATAATGACCGGAAAGGCAGTGCAAAGTCCCCTGACTACCGCTCCCGGTCTTCAGAAAGTCCGCCGCTCATTCCACCGGAACGTTCGTTGTCCGGGTCCGCATCGGTGCTGCCGCGGTTATCGGGCGGATGTGGCGCGGTGGCATCCTTGGAAGGGCTTCCCGCTTCGATCGGGGGTGGTCCTTGACGGGCGCCACCTTGGTTCCGGCGCGGGTCATCGTTGTGCTGTTGAGGGGCCTCACTATGGGGCTGTGCATCCACACCGAGCTTCTCCTCCAAGGTGGGCTCGCCGGGCTGCGGTCCCATGCTGCGCATGCCGCCGGTGGTGGGCCCAGGTGTGTTCGTGTCCTGATCCTTGTCGTTCGTGGTCTCCTTGTGCTTGTCCATGGTACGGGTGGTTTGGTCCATGGATGTGCACCGTGCGTGCCGAAGTGTCCCCATGGGCGATCAGTTCCGGTTCACCACTGCATCGCTCGGTGCCTCACGATCGTCGAATGCAGGGTCGGGGTGGGGCGTCCCGATAGCTGGAGCCAGCCTCGCCCGCCTGACCTGGTCCCAATAGCGATGGTGCATGCGGCGGGCCAGGCCCAGCAGGTCGTCCGTGGTGATCCGTTCGGTGTGCAACTGGATGGCGCGGCGCTCCTCGAAGACACGGCCTTCGGCATCCACCGTGTACACGCCCGCATATTGGGGCAGCAGACCTGGCTTTAGTTTGCGATACACCGTGCAAGGCAGGGCGAAGCAGAAGTAGTTGGGTCGCCGGCACCGGACTGCACCAGCCTGGCGCCGATCCTCCTCCCGGCGTTCGTTGTGGGTCAGTGATGTGGGGCCCGGCTTCTGAAGGAACGATCCGTTCATCAGCATGCCCTGGCTGTGCTTGGGTTTTCGCAGGTCGTTCAACAGATCGCTGCGGCTGCACTTGACCTCGACCTCGCACACCATGCCATTGGGCATCACGGTCAGCAGGTCGCTCTCCCAGGCATAGAGCATGGCGTTGGGGGTGATCCACTCGTGGTGCAGGCCTATGGCATGGCAGCGCATGTGCCAGGCGATCTCGGCGGCGGTCACGGTGTTCATGCTTGGGTCTGGTGTGCGGATCGGCAGCGATACAAGTTTAAGGGTCATAGGGCGCAGGCCTGAACCATCGTAGCGCTACTGTGGGATCGCCTCGCATTCATGGCCCTGTTGGTCAACATACTGCTCTCCGTTATAGCTTAGCCCATCGAACCGATAATGGATCACAGCACATGCAACACCTCATCCTCGTTCTAGCTCTTCTGCTTGGGTCCTTCGGGAACGCGATCGCCCAGAACCCCATGACCTACGTGAAGACCGACAAGAATCCCGGCGAGGCTTTCACCAGAGCGCTGCTGATCCCCGGCAGTGGTCAGATGTACAACGACCAGGTGGAGTTGGGATTCGCTGTATTCGTGGGTGTGCCATTGATGATAGGTGGAGGAGTAGTGACCTATGCCTATACAGGGACGCCCGTAGCGATCTCTTACCTGATGATCGGCATCGGTGGACTGGCCTACCTGGGCTCCGTCATTCACGCTCCACTGGAAAGCCGCAAGATCAACCGGAAGAACGGGGATACGGCCTGGATGGAAGGAAGCTCACGGCAACCACCTGTCCTGTCCGTCGGCTTCAACGCCACGGGTCCGGGACTGGCACTGACATTCTGAGCGGACTGACCGACCTGGGTGAAGTTCAACCCACTCCGGTCGATCCAAAGCCAGCGCGTCCTACCTGCGTGAACGCAGGCGCACCGGCGTCAGCAACTGCTTCGTACCGATGGCGAGGAACGCGATGAACACCGGGTAAAGGCTGAAGAAGACGGGGTGTGCACCGCTTTGGCCAAGTACCAAGGTGATCAGAACATGGAGCCCGGCGGTGACGATCATGCCCACGGTGCCGATCACGTAGAAGGGGGGGAACTTGTGCATGGGAACGAAGGTAGGCTTCGCGGTACTCAATGACAAGCCTCACAATTGGAACGGTTGCGGGATGTTGATGTTACCGACCATACTGCACACCTTTGTCCAGTAGGATGGGCAACCATTCCCTTTCCGGCATTGTCATTTCTGCGCAGTACACATTTTATCCTCCATGCCGCACATTCCTCGCTTCACTGTCCGCTTGCTCACCCTGTATGCAGGCCTATGGCTCGCACAGGCCCTGCATGCGCAATCCATCGATGTCACCTTTGGCGTCGATGGCCAGGTACCCTACGGAGGCCCACTTGCCAATAGCCAGCAGAACAAGGGACTGGGCTACAACAGCGTGTTGCAGCCCGATGGCAAGATCGTGGTGGCCATGGACAAGTACGACCCCAACAGTACGGACTGGTTCTTCTACACCTACCGCTACAACCCGGACGGCACTCCCGACAGCCTCTTCGGCGACAATGGTGTGTCGCGCCTTTTTGTGGGTGACCAGTGCCGCAACTATGATCTGCAGTTGGAAACCAACGGCAACATCGTGGTCATCGGCGAGTCACGGTATTGCATCAACGGCATTTGTGGTGCACCGCAGTTCATCATGATGCGCTTGCTGCCCAACGGTGCACTCGACACCAGCTTCGGCCAGGAGGGGCACCTGCTCACTTCGCATGTATTCGGCGCCCAGGGCACCTTCGCCATACCGTACCGTGTGCGCCTGTTGCCCGACGGCAAGTATCTGATCGCGGGCCGCGGCATTGGCGCCAAGCCGTTCGTGGCCAGATTGAGCAACAATGGCTACCCCGATCCCGCTTATGCCAACAATGGGGTCCACTTGGACACCACCACCTACCA
>JBGTIB010000177.1:0-4277 GCA_041745875.1 Flavobacteriales bacterium
GGGTCGACCTACAGGTGCCGACCGTATCAGAAAAAGCGCCACCGCACCCGCCACGGCCACCGCCGCATCGCTCACCGCCAGGAAGCCGGTGAGGCCCCGCCAACCGGGAAGCCTGAAGGTCTCGCCCAGCCGCAGGTCATCGCCGGTCATCCACAGCACGGCCACGGAGGCGAACACGAGGCCCGCGCGTTTTTCGTCCACGGAAGCATGGCCAAGGGCTTTCAGTCTTTGTTTCACCACATCCGCATCGCCCAACATCTCCGTGCCCAACTTGAATACCACCCGTGTGATGAGCAACCAGCCGATCATAAGGAAGACCGCTGCGAAGGGCAGGCCCACGCTCATCCACTCCCCGAATCCGATGCTTTCCTTCTCCGGATAGAGCTGGCGCCACAGTTCCAGGAAGACCAGGTTGGGCGGAGTGCCCACGGGTGTGGCCATGCCGCCGATGGTGGCGCCGTAGGCCACACCAAGCAGCAGGGGCACCGTCAAACGTTGGCGTACCGCGATGGGCGCATCCTCATCGTCGATCAGGCTGAGTGCGATGGGCAGCATCACCAGCGTGGTGGCCGTGCTGTTGATCCACATGCTGAGGATGGCGCAGGCCACCATCATGCCCAACACCAGACGCGAGGGCGAGCCACCCAGCCGTGCCACGATTTGCAGCGCGATGCGCTTGTGCAGTCCACTGCGCTCGATGCCCAGCGCGATGATGAAACCGCCGAGGAATAGGAAGATGATCTCCTTGCCATAATGCGCCGCCGTGTCCGGAACACCATCAATGCCGAAGAGGGGATACAGCACCAGTGGCAGGATGGAGGTGACGGGGATCGGCACCGCCTCGGTGATCCACCACATGGCCATCCACGCCACAAGGCCTGACATGATCGCCGGTTGTTCGCCGTGGTGCCGCATCAGGGCGAACACCAGCAGGGCCAGCAGCGGACCAGCGATCTGGAAGAGGAAACGTTTCATGGAAGCCGGGCGAAGTTACCCGGCGGGGGTGAACGCGGGCTCAGCCGCAGGAAGCAAGGAATACAGCCGCAGATGACGCAGATGGCGCAGATGGGGAATGCGGACTCCGGGTAAAGCGCCCGGAATGCAGCCACGGAAGGAAAGAGAATACAGCCGCAGATGACGCAGATTGGGGAATGCGAACTCCGGATGTCGCAGTTGGTCCGATACATATCGGACGCAGCTTCAGCGGACAATGAGCGACCCTGATGCAGCAGGTATTATCTGCGAAATCTGCGTCATCTGCGGCCGCCTTTCACTGCGGAGGACATTTTCTGCGGCAGCTTCAGCGGACAATGAGCGACCCTGATGCAGCAGGTATTATCTGCGAAATCTGCGTCATCTGCGGCCGCCTTTCACTGCGGAGGACATTTTCTGCGGCAGCTTCAGCGGACAATGAGTGACCCCTATGAAGCAGGCATTGTCTGCGCCATCTGCGGCCGCCTTTTGTTGAAGTAGGCATTTTCATCTGCGGCAGCACCAACGATTATTCGCCATCACTGCCCCGCATTCACCCTGCTGCCGACAAAACGGCCCAGACCATAGGCGACCATCAAGGTGACGAACGGAAAGCGGATCAGCCACTCCATCCGGTCCGTTTCATTCAAGATCACCAGGAGGATCGCGATCAGGACGATGAATGCGAGATCATAACGGATCGACTTTTTCATGACCGGATCGTGCGTTGATGAGATGGGACGGCACCCATCCGTACAAGTATATGCAATGCACTCGCTGGGCTATCACCCCGTTCGAGTTGGCGAGCACGCCCTTTGATCTTAGCAACCACAGATGGGGATCAGGCCTTGCTATTTAACGAATGCGTGAGTGGTCGCGGCAAGAGCGTATCTGCGTTCATCCGCGTCCATCCTCGGTTGAACTCCTGCGTCGATCACCGCTCACATCAAAATATCGTTCACCGGCGTCAGCGGCTCGGGCACCTGCGCCTCACCGATCATCTGCAGCAGATCGATCTCGATGGTGCGGCTCAGCGCAGCCATGGGTATGTCGTTGGCGTTGCCCTCGAAGGGGTTCTCCGTGGCCTCGCCGATCTTCTCCATAGTGTGGAACACCCAGGCCACCAGTGCGGTAAAGGGAATGGTGAGCCACACGAGTTGTTCGCCCAGGGCCGCGAACTCGCGCAACATGCCGAATGGTAGCAACACGATGAAGAGCCACACGAAGTAGAGGTTCACCGTGGCGAACTGGCGCGGATAAGGGAAGTTCTTGATGCGCTCGCACTTGCCCTGTTCGTCGTACAGCGATCCAAGCAGACGCGCGAGTTCCACATGTCGGTAGTCGCTGAGCATGCCGTTCACATGCAGGGTCCGGATGTCCGTGGATTGGGCCGCCAGCAGCTGCGTGGCTGGATTGGCCGCCGCCAGCAGCGCATCGCGTTCCTCCACACCGAGCAAGGGCGTCAGGCGTTCGCTGAGATCACCGGCATGCTCAGGCACCGTGAAGTTGCGCTTGAATTCCCGGTTGTGCGCCTTGTTCATATTCTCCCAATAACGCGCGGTGCGGAGCTGGTAACGCAGCGCGGTGAGCCAGGCCACGTGGCGCAACACCAGGCGGCGTTGCACCGCCCGAAGCGCGGCTTCATCGGCCCTGGAACACATGGGCAGGTCGCGCGCCATGATGCCCCAGGTGCGGCTCACGTTGACGATGGCGCCCCAGATCTTGCGCGCTTCCCAGAGCCGGTCGTAGGTGGCGTTGTTCTTGAAGCCTACGAGGAAGGCCACGGCCGTGCCCACCAGGGCGATCGGCAGCCAGGGCAGCACCATCTGTTCCCAGCCCAGCAACTTGTACACAAGCGTAGGCACTGCGCCTATTACGAGGAAAACAAAGATCTCTCGGCGGGTCCATAGCAGGACCTGCTTCACGGTGAACTTGTGGCCGGCGTGCATGGGCGGAAAGGTAAATGCCGGAAGCTTTGTGTGGCCAGTGAAGGTGGGTGCGCAAATGTGCTAGAGTGCGAGCGTGCGAAGGTGCGAGGGTGCGAGGGTGCGAGAGTGCGAGAGTGCAAGGGTGCGAAGGTGCGAAGGTGCGAGGGTGCAAGGGCGGTCTGCTCCTTCACCCGCTCACAGCTTCACGCACATTAGCCACTTTCGTTACCAATCCGTCATCACCCGCGCCACTGCGGGATGCACCTCGCCCTCCAGCCGCTGGGCCAGTTCATTGTCCGTGAGGTCGCCGGGCTTGCTGCCCAAAAAGGCCCACAGGCGGCGCAGCGCTTCGTCGCCCGCTTCGTCGTGGATGTTGGCCGCGGCCATGTGCCACCTGCATTGGTACCAGCCATAATTGCGCGGATGTTCCTGTCCCAGCAAGTCGTAGTTGTCCTCCAGTTCGCGCAGCGTGGTAAAGGCCAGGCCTTCAGTGCCAACGGCAACCACCAGTTCGGGCATCAGCGTCAGTGCATCGAGGCGGGCGGTATCGCGTTCGGCGATGAAGGTGTGCAGGATGATGTTGCAGAACTGTTCGCCCATCCAACGGCGCAGCACCGGCACCGGCTTTTGCTCGTGGTAGGCGTGCCCCAGCTCGTGCAGCACGAGCAGGTCGAAGAAGGGCTGCATGCTGATCCCGCCATCGGCGGTGCCATAGACGCGGCGCACTTCGGCGGCCTGCTCCGATGACAACTGGTCCATGGGCGGGATGAAGCTCCGCCACATGTCGTTGTCCACCGCGGCCATTACCAGGGTGCTGTCGTCCATATAGTGCGCCATGCCATACACGGGGAAGTCCGTGTGTGCGGCCCAGTCCTCGGGCAGCAATACCTTGATGGTGATCGACGGACGGAAAGCCAACACCTCGTCCATGTGGTCCATGGTGCGTTGGCATAGCTGCGCCATGTCAGCGGCGCGGGCCCCCTGGCCTTCGCTGTGGTACACCGCGAAGGGGAAACCTTCCAGGGAGTGCAAGGTGCCGGGCTCGGGTGTCGATACTTCCTTTGCGGGTTGCGGGGTGCCGCAGGCGAGGAGCAGGATGCATGCGGGAAGCAGGATGCGCATCATGGCGAGGGGATTTGGTTAGAACGAATGTAAACGCCACCCTCGAAATGGGTTGGACACTTCCCGTGTCTGCGACCCCTTTAGGGTCGGTTCCCGCAATAGGCGTTGTTGCTTCTAATGTCTATGACCCTTTCAGGGTCCAGCCTTTGAAACCTCCGCAGGGTCTCCCGAGGGACGAGGGGACCCTTTTATGTTTGCCAAAGTGAAGACTGTTGAGGTTTCTTTTCAGTCCGATCCGAGTGGTTACATTGATGT
>JBGTIB010000178.1:0-11438 GCA_041745875.1 Flavobacteriales bacterium
GACGCCATCCTGCTCTATCGTTCCGGTCTTGCTCATGTCTTCTTGTCTACCTTCTTTCCCGGCCCTGCCGGTCTCGTTCATTCCTTCATCATGCGTTGCCCACAACCTGAGGCAGCGCAACGTAAACACCTCTTTCCTTCAGCACATCCTCGATGTAACTGAACGTTGACAGGACCTCTGCCTTACCGGGCCGCACCGCGACGTTGTGCTCGTAATGCGCACTGGGCTTACCGTCGCGGGTGACGACCGTCCATCCGTCGGGCTGCTGCTTCACTTCCTTCACACCCATGTTGATCATGGGTTCGATGGCGAGCACCATGCCGGTGCGCAGTTTCACACCGTGCCCGCGACGCCCGTAGTTGGGCACTTCGGGGGCCTCGTGCAGCTTGCGCCCCAATCCGTGCCCCACCAGTTCGCGCACCACTCCGTAGCCATTGGCTTCGGCGTGGTGCTGGATGGCGAAGCCGATATCACCGGTGCGATTGCCTTCGACGGCCGCTGCGATGCCCAACTCCAAGCATTCGCGCGTGGCGATCAGCAACTGCTTCACTTCGTCGCCGATCTCGCCGACAGCGAAAGTATATGCGCTGTCACCGTAGAAGCCGTTCATCAGCACACCGCAATCCACGCTGGCGATGTCGCCTTCCTGCAATACCCGGTCGCCTTTGCCACCAGGATCGCCGGGCAGGCCGTGCACCACTTCCTGGTTCACGCTGATCAGCAATGTGGACGGGCATCCGTAAAGGCCTTTGAAGCCCGGCACCGCCCCGTTGTCCCGGATGAACTCCTCCGCCATGCGGTCGAGATCACCGGTGGAAACACCGGGGCCTATCGTGCGGGCCACTTCGGCCAAGGTCCTACCAACAAGCAAAGAACTCTCCTTCAACACGGCGATCTCCTCATCGCCCAGGTGGATCAGCGTTTTCGCCATGCCCTAACCGGCCATGCCGAAGGCTGCGCCTCCTGACCTTCCCTTGATCCGGCCTGACTTCATCAGACCATCGTAATGTCTCATCAACAGGTGGCTCTCGATCTGTTGGAGCGTGTCCAGCAGGACACCCACCATGATCAGCAGCGAGGTGCCACCAAAGAATTGTGCAAAGCCCTGTTTCACGCCGAACATCATGGCGAAGGCCGGCATGATCGCCACCAGGCCCAGGAAGATGGCCCCAGGCAGTGTGATCCTGCTCAATAGCTCATCGATGTGATTGGCCGTCTGCTTGCCCGGCTTCACCCCGGGGATGAACCCGCCGTTGCGCTTCATGTCGTCGCTGAGCTGGTTGGGGTTCACCGTGATGGCGGTGTAGAAGTAGGTGAATAGCACCACCATCAGCCACAGCGTGAAGTTGTATCCGAAGCCCTGATTGTTCGACATGCCGATGAGCCACTGGGGTGGTTCCTCGAAGGCCTGCGCCACGTACATGGGGATCAGCACGATGGCCTGTGCGAAGATGATGGGCATCACACCGGCCGCGTTCACTTTCAAGGGGATGTAGTTCCGCACACCTCCGTACTGCTTGTTGCCTTGCACGCGCTTGGCGAACTGCACGGGTATTCGTCGTGTGCCCTGCACCAGCAGGATGCAACCTGCGATGATCAGCACCCAAAGCACGATCTCCACCAGGAGCAGCACCAATCCACCGCCGCCAGGACCCATACGACCCACGACCTCCTGTGCAAAGGACTGCGGCAGCATGGCCACGATACCGATCATGATGATCAGGGAGATCCCATTGCCGAGCCCGCGTTCCGTGATGCGCTCACCGAGCCACATGACGAAGAGCGTGGAGGACGAGAGGATGACGATGCTGGTGAAGAGCCAGAACTGGCTGTCCGGACGTGCATCGGGTTCGATCGTCGTGTAGATGTAGCCCGGGGCTTGGAACACGCAGATCAGGATCGTGAGGTAGCGCGTGTACTGGTTGATCTTGCGCCGACCGCTCTCCTCCTTCTGCATCTTCTGCACCGCAGGAACGGCGATGCCCATCAACTGCATGATGATGGATGCCGAGATGTAAGGCATGATGCCCAGGGCGAATATCGATGCGCGGTTGAAGGCACCACCGGTGAAGATCGCAAGGATCTCGGCGATACCACCGCCACCACTGGTACTGGCCGCCATCTTCACGCTGTCCACACCGGGAAGCACGATGAAGCTGCCGATGCGGTACACCAGCAGCAGTCCCAGCGTGATGAGGATGCGCGTGCGCAGCTCGTCGATCCGCCAGATGTTCTTGATCGTGTCGATCAGGTTCTTCATGCCTTCTCAGCTACGCTTTCAATGATGGTGGCCTTTCCGCCCTTGGCCTCGATGGCCGCCTTGGCCGTGGCACTGAAGGCGTGGGCGGTGATCTCAAGTGAGGTGGTCAGTTCACCACGTCCCAACACCTTGAGCTTGTCCTTCTTGGCGATAAGGCCGTTGGCGTGGAGCACCGTGGGGTCGATGACCTTGAGGTTCTGGTTCGCGGCGAGGGTTTGCAAGGCATCGAGGTTGATGCCTTTGTATTCCACCCGGGTGGGGTTGGTGAAACCGAACTTGGGTACCCGGCGCACCAGGGGCATCTGACCGCCTTCGAAGCCACGCTTGCTGCTGTAGCCACTGCGGCTCTTCGCACCCTTGTGGCCACGCGTGCTGGTACCGCCACGCCCGCTGCCTTCGCCGCGGCCGATGCGTTTCTCCTTCTTGGTGGCCCCCTTGGCCGGTTTCAATTTGCTCAGGTCCATGTCGTGTCGCCGAATAGGGCGTGGTATCAATATTCGTTGTCGTTGCGGTTCAGGCCTCCGTGACGGAGACCAGGTGATGCACTTTCTCCACCATGCCCCGTACCTGTGGGGTGCCCTCCACTTCGGCACGCTTGCCGATGCGGCCGAGGCCCAGGGCCTTCAGGGTGTCCTTCTGACGCTTGGGGCACTTGATCTGGCTCCGCGTCTGGGTGATGATGATCTTGCTCATGGTCGATGTGTTGCGGCCCGAAGGCGCAGCTGTTCTATCCGTTGAAAACTCGGTCCAATTTCACACCGCGCTGGCGGGCCACTTGATTGGCGTCGCGCAGGTTGGTCAGGGCCTCGATGGTGGCCTTCACCACATTGTGCGGGTTGCTGCTCCCCTTGCTCTTGGCCAGCACGTCGGTCACTCCCACGCTCTCCAGCACGGCGCGCATGGCACCACCAGCGATAACGCCCGTTCCGTGCGCAGCAGGCTTGAGGAACACCTGTGCCCCGGCGTACTTGCCTTCCTGGCTGTGTGGGATGGTCCCCTTGAAGACGGGCACCTTCACCAGGTTCTTCTTGGCATCGTCGATACCCTTGGCGATGGCTTCCTGAACTTCCTTGGCCTTGCCCAGACCGTGGCCGACCACACCGTTCTCGTTCCCCACCACCACGATGGCGGCGAAGGTGAATGTGCGACCACCCTTGGTCACTTTGGTCACGCGGTTCAGCGCCACGAGCTTGTCCTTGAGCTCGAGATCGCTGCTCTTGACCTTTCTTACGTTCGTTTCAGACATGGGTAGGTGATGATCAGAAGTTGAGGCCTGCTTCACGGGCGGCTTCGGCCAGTGCTTTCACCCGGCCATGGTAGAGGTATCCATTGCGGTCGAAGACAACGGCTTCGATACCGACGGCTTTCGCCTTCTCGGCGATGGCGTGCCCCACGAGCTTGGCCTGCTCGATCTTGGCGATGCCATTGGCCTTCTTGTCCTTCAACGAGGAGGCGCTCACCAGCGTGCGGCCGGCCTCATCGTCGATGATCTGGGCATACATGCCCGTGTTGCTGCGGTATACCGACAGACGTGGGCGTGCGGGCGTGCCCGTCAGGGACTTGCGTACCCGCTGCTTGATCTTGAGTCGACGTGCGATCCTATCGAATGCCATGGCTTTGCTTATTTACCGGCTGCTTTACCTGCCTTGCGACGCACCTGCTCGCCCACGAAACGCACACCCTTGCCCTTGTAAGGCTCCGGCTTGCGCAACGAGCGCAGCTTGGCGGCCACCTGGCCGATGAGTTGTTTGTCCACCGACTCCAAACGGATGATCGGGTTCTTTCCTTTCTGCTGTTCGGCAGCCACCTTGATCTGCGGCGGCAGGTCCAGTACGATGTTGTGCGAGAAACCCAGGGACAGCTGCAACTGCTGGCCCTTGGTGGTGGCGCGGTAACCCACGCCCACCAGTTCCTGCTGGATCACGTAACCCTCGCTCACTCCCTTCACCATGTTGGCGAGCAGTGAACGGTACAGGCCGTGCTTGGCGCGGTGCGGCTTGGCGTCGCTGGGGCGCTCCACCGTCACATTGCCGTCCTCATGCTTCACCGTCAGGTCCGGATCCACGGCCTGCACCAAGGTGCCCTTGGGACCTTTCACGGTCACCAGGTTCTTGTCGCTGATGGTGATCTCCACCCCTTTGGGCAGGCTGATCGGTGCTTTTCCTATGCGTGACATCTTGTTCTGATCTTAGCTCACGTAGCAGAGTACCTCGCCACCCACATTGAGCGAACGCGCTTCCTTGTCGGTGACCACACCCTTGCTGGTGGAGATGATGGCCACGCCAAGGCCGTTGAGCACGCGTGGCAGTTCCTCGGCATGGGCGTACTTGCGCAGCCCTGGAGTGCTTACACGACGCAGCTCCTTGATGGCGCTCTGGCGTGTCTGCGGGTTGTATTTCAGGGCGATCTTGATCAGGCCCTGTTTGCCGTCCTCCTCCGTTTTCCAGGAAAGGATGTAGCCCTTGTCGTACAGGATGCGCGTGATGTCCTTTTTCAGGTTGCTCGCGGGCACCTCCACGACCTTCTTGTGCGCCTGGATGGCGTTGCGCAAGCGGGTCAGGTAATCGGCGATCGGATCGGTGGTCATGGTTATTTTTCTTTGTTGGTGCGTGAGGTCTCACGCCCTTACGTCTTCTATCACCAGCTGCACTTGGTGACACCGGGGATCTTTCCCTCGAGTGCCATTTGGCGGAACATGTTGCGCGATATACCGAAGATGCGCATGTAGCCCTTGGGGCGCCCCGTAAGGCCGCACCGGTTATGCATGCGCACGGCGCTGCCGTTGGCGGGCAGTTTCTGCAACGCATCCCAGTCGCCTGCGGCCTTGAGTGTGGCGCGCTTGGCAGCGTACTTCTCCACCATCTTCGCGCGCTTCCGCTCGCGGGCTTTCATGGATTCCTTGGCCATCGTCTCTGTCTTTGTGTCTTTTGTTGGGGCGTGAGTTCTCACGCCCGTACTTTATTTCTTGTCTGAGAATGGCAGGCCCAACTCGCGCAACAGCGCCTTGGCCTCCTGGTCTGTCTTGGCGGTGGTCACCACGGTGATGTCCATTCCGCGCATCTTGTCCACTTTGTCGATGTCGATCTCCGGGAAGATGATCTGCTCCTTCACCCCCATGGTGAAGTTGCCGCGGCCGTCGAAGCCGCTGGCCTTCACACCGCGGAAGTCGCGGGTACGTGGCAGCGAGACAGCGATCAGGCGGTCCAGGAACTCATACATGCGATCGCCACGCAGGGTGACGCGGGCACCGATGGGCATGCCCTTGCGCAACTTGAAGTTGCTGATGTCCTTCTTGGAGACAGTGGCCACCGCTTTCTGGCCCGCGATGATGCTCATCTCGGTCACTGCGTTCTCCACGATCTTCTTGTCGCCCACAGCGGCGCCAAGGCCCTGGTTGAGGCTGATCTTGGAGAGGCGTGGAACCTGCATGGCGCTCTTGTAACCGAACTCCTTGAGGAGGGCGGGTGCCACTTCTTTCTCGTATTTGGCGCGAAGCCTGGGTTGGTAGCTCATCACTTGATCACCTCTCCGGTGCGTTTGCTGGTTCGTACCAGTTTGCCATCCACCGTTTTCCGTCCCACGCGGGTGGCTTCTCCGCTCTTGGGATCGATCAGCATCAGGTTGCTGATGTGGATGGGGCCCTCCTTCTCCACGATGCCTCCCTGGGGGGTGGCCGTGGTGGGCTTGCTGTGCTTCTTCTGGATGTTGAGGCCTTCGACGATGGCCGTCATGCGCTCGCGGTCCACATCGAGCACACGGCCCTGCTTGGAACGCGAGGTGCCTGCCAGCACCTTCACCACGTCGCCCTTCTTGATATGTGTCTTCTTCTGCATGGCTTACAATACTTCGGGTGCCAGGGAGATGATCTTCATGAACTTCTTCTCGCGCAGTTCCTTGGCCACGGGGCCGAAGATGCGGGTGCCTTTCATCTCTCCCGCAGGATCGAGGATCACCACGGCGTTGTCATCGAAGCGGATGTAGCTGCCATCCTTGCGGCGCGTCTCCTTCTTCGTGCGCACCACCACGGCCTTGTGCACGGTGCCTTTCTTGGTGCTGCCGTTGGGCATGGCATCCTTCACGGTGACCACGATGGTGTCACCGATGCGTGCATAGCGGCGGCCTGTGCCACCGAGCACCCGGATGCAGAGCACTTCCTTGGCTCCACTGTTGTCGGCTACTGTAAGCCGGGATTCCTGTTGGATCATCGCTCAGTGCGTTATTACTTGGCCCGTTCGATCACTTCCACCAACCGCCAGCGCTTCTGCTTGCTCAACGGCCGTGTCTCACTGATGCGCACCGTATCGCCGATGTGCGCCTCCTCCTTCTCGTCGTGTGCCATGAACTTGCTCGACAGCTTCACGAACTTTCCGTACTTGGGGTGTTTCACCCGGCGTTCGACCATCACCGTCACGCTCTTGGTCATCTTGTCGCTGGTGACGATGCCGACACGCTCTTTCCTCAGATTGCGTTCCATGGCAGTGCTCATTTGCTCGTGTTGTTCAGCTCGCGCTTGCGGAGCTCGGTAAGGATGCGTGCAACATCCTTGCGCTTGTCGCGCAGTTGCATCGGGCTCTCGATGGGGCTCACGGTGTGACTGAAGCGCAGTTTGGTAAGCGAACCACGCTCCTCCTGCAGCTTGTCCTGCAGCTCCTGGACCGTGAGGTCCTTCAATTCCTGTCGTTTCTTCTTCATCGCTCCTTCTTATTGACCGTCGTAGTCCTCGCGTACCACGAACTTGGCGGGGATGGGCAGTTTCTGGGCGGCCAGGCGCAACGCTTCCTTGGCCGTGGCCATGGGCACACCGTCCACTTCGAAGATGATGCGGCCTGCATGCACCACCGCGACCCAATGGTCCAGGGCACCCTTGCCCTTACCCATGCGCACTTCGGCAGGCTTGCTCGTCACCGGCTTGTCCGGGAAGATCTTGATCCACACCTGGCCTTCACGCTTCATGTAACGCGTCAGTGCGACACGGGCTGATTCGATCTGGCGACTGGTGAGCCATACGTTCTCCATGGCCTTCAGTCCGAAGGATCCCAGGGCGACGCGGTGGCCCCGTTGGGCAACACCTTTCATCTTGCCCTTATGCATATTGCGGCGTCTGCTCCGCTTCGGTTGCAACATGGCGCTTAGTTATTAGGACGATTAGGTCCGCGATTTCCTCCTCCACGACGGTCACCACCCGGGCCACGGCGTTCGCCGCGATCACCACCGGGTCCTCGGCGATCACCACCACGGTCCCCGCCTGGTCCACGGCGCTCGCCACCACGGCGCTCACCACCACCCATGCGCGGACCGGCTGGTCCTCCCTTGGCCTGTCCCTGGTTGGGGCTGAGGTCCTTCTTGCCATACACTTCACCGCGCATGATCCAGCACTTCACGCCGATGCGACCCATCTTGGTGTGCGCCTCGGTGATGGCGAAGTCGATGTCGGCACGCAGGGTATGCAAGGGCACGCGGCCTTCGCGATAGCTTTCGGTGCGGGCGATCTCGGCTCCGTTCAGGCGACCGCTCACGGTGAGTTTGATCCCTTCGGCACCCATGCGGATGCTGCTGGCCACGGCCATCTTCATGGCGCGGCGGAAGCTGATGCGTCCCTCCAACTGACGGGCGATGCTGTCGGCTACCAGGCGGGCATCGAGCTCGGGACGCTTGATCTCGAAGATGTTGATCTGGACGTCCTTACCCGTGAGCTTCTTGAGCTCCTCGCGCAACTTGTCCACCTCGGCGCCGCCCTTGCCGATGATCACCCCCGGACGGGCGGTGTTGATCGTGACGGTCACGAGCTTCAGTGTGCGTTCGATGATGATCCGCGAAACGGAGGCCTTCTTCAAACGGGCCATCAGGTAGAGGCGGATGCGCTCGTCCTCCACCAACTTGTCGGCGTACTTGTTGCCACCGTACCAATTGCTGTCCCAGCCTTTGATGAAGCCCAGTCGGAAACCTATCGGATGTACTTTCTGTCCCATGGTAGTTGTATCGCGGCTGTGCTTAGTTGACGGTATCGACGATAAGACTGACGTGGTTGCTCCGCTTTTGCATGCGATATGCGCGACCTTGCGGAGCGGGCAACATGCGCTTCAGGCTGCGGGCCTCGTTCACCTGGATGCTCTTCACCACCAGGCCGGCCTCGTCGGCCTTGCGGCCTTCGTTCTTGGCCTCCCAGTTCGAGATGGCGCTCATCAGGAGCTTCTCCAGATCGCGGCTGCTGTGCCGGGTGCTGAAGCGCAGGATGCCCAGCGCTTTCACCACCTGCTGTCCACGGATCAGATCGGCCACCTGGCGCATGCGGCGCGGTGAGGTGGGCAGATTGCGCAGTTGCGCCATGGCCACGGTCTTCATGGCCTCCTTGCGGGCGTCTGCTGCTATTTTCTTGCGGGCTCCCATGGTGCTTTATTTCTTGTTGCCGGAGTGGCCACGGTAGGTACGTGTGGGTGCGAACTCGCCCAGTTTGTGGCCCACCATGTTCTCGGTGACATACACCGGGATGAACTTGTTGCCATTGTGCACGGCCACCGTCAGACCCACGAATTCGGGGGTGATCGTGGAGGCGCGTGACCAGGTCTTGATCACATTCTTCTTACCGGACGCCTGGGCATCATCCACACGCTTCGAGAGCTTGTAGTGGATGAACGGCGGTTTTTTGAGTGAACGGCTCATGGTCTACTGCGTGGTTCAGGCGCCTTTGCGGGCGTTGATGCGTTCGATGATGAATTTGTTCGACGGATTCTTCGGCCGGCGTGTCTTCTTGCCCTTGGCCAGCAATCCCTTGCGGCTGCGTGGATGACCTCCGGAGGCGCGGCCTTCGCCACCACCCATCGGGTGATCCACCGGGTTCATGGCGACGGCACGGGTACGCGGACGGCGACCCAGCCAGCGGTTGCGACCGGCCTTGCCGCTCTTCTGCAACATGTGCTCGCCATTGCCCACGGCACCCACGGTGGCCATGCAGGTCACCAGCACCATGCGCACTTCGCCACTGGGCATCTTCAGCGTGGCGTAACGACCCTCGCGGGCGCTGAGCTGTGCGAAGGTGCCCGCACTGCGGGCGTTGGTGCCACCCGTGCCGGGTTGCAATTCGATGTTGTGCTCGATGGTACCCAGGGGGATCTCGCTCAGCGGCAATGCGTTGCCTACTTCAGGCGCGATGCCTTCGCGGGCGCTGATCACCTCCTGCCCCACTTGCAGGCCGTTGGGGGCCAGCATGTAGCGCTTCTCGCCATCGGCGTAGAACAACAGGGCGATGCGTGCGCTGCGGTTGGGATCGTACTCGATGGTCTTCACCACCGCCTTGATACCGAACTTGTCGCGCTTGCCATCGATCACGCGATAGCGTTGCTTGTGCCCACCGCCCACGTAGCGGATGGTCATCTTGCCCTGGTTGTTCCGGCCACCGCTCTTTACGGTGCCCTTGGTCAGGCTCTTCTCGGGCACACGTGTTGTGACACCTTCGAAGTCGGTGATCACCCGGTGACGGGTGCCTGGCGTGACGGGATTGAGTTTGCGAATGCCCATGGCTTTCTAATGCTTCGGGGGGATCAGATGCTGCTGTACAGGTCGATGACCTCGCCGGTCTTCACCGTGACGATCGCCTTCTTGTAGCTGCTGGTAGCACCCCGCAGAATGTTGGTCTTGGTGTAACGTGTGCGGCTCTTGCCACGGCAAACCATGGTGCGCACACCGGTAACGGTGACGTTGTACTCCTTCTCCACCGCCTGCTTGATCTGGACCTTGTTGCTGCTCCGGGCCACTTCGAAGCCGTAACGGTTCTCCTTCTCGCCCTGGGCGGTCATCTTTTCAGTGACGATGGGTCGGATGATGATCTGGCTCATGGCTTACTTGGTGAGAATGGCCTCCAGCGGTGCGATCGCTTCCTTCACGATCAACAGGCCGTTGGCGTTCATGATATCGTAGGTGTTCAGGTCGCTGGCCACCACCACACGTGCACCCTGGATGTTGCGTGCGCTGAGCATGACCTTGTCGTCCTTCGCGGGAACCACCAACAGGCTCTTGCGCGTGCCCATTTCGAAGGCCTTTAGCAATGCCAGGTAGTCCTTCGTGCGGGGGGTGTCGATACTGAGGGCGTCGAGCACCTTGATGGATCCATCCTTCGCTTTGTGGGTGAGGGCACTGCGACGTGCAAGGTCCTTCACTTTCTTGTTCAGCTTGAAGTGGTAGTCGCGGGGCTTGGGGCCGAAGATGCGAGCGCCACCTTTGAACAGAGGGCTCTTGATGGAGCCTTTGCGGCTTCCTCCGGTGCCCTTCTGGCGGTGCAGCTTGCGGGTGGAACCGGACACCTCGCTTTTCTCCATCGTCTTGGAGGTGCCTTGACGCTTGTTGGCCAGGTGCTGCTTCACGTCAAGCCAGATGGCATGGTCGTTCGGCTCGATCGCGAATACCGCGTCGTTCAGCTTGGCTTTCTTGCCGGTGGACTTGCCGTCCTTGCTGTAGATATCGAGTTCCATCTTACTTCCAGATGATCACGATGCTGCCCTTGGGACCGGGAACGGTACCCTTGAGGAGCAAGAGGTTCTTTTCAGCGTCGATCTTCACCACGCGCAGGTTCTCGGTGGTCACTTTGTTACCGCCCATGCGGCCTGCCATGCGCATACCCTTGAACACGCGGCTGGGGTAGCTGCTTCCGCCCAGTGAACCAGGAGCACGGCTCCGGTCATGCTGGCCGTGGGTGGCTTCACCAACACCACTGAAACCGTGGCGCTTCACCACACCTTGGAAGCCCTTGCCCTTGCTGTTGGCGGTCACGGTCACATAACCACCTTCCTCGAAGAGGTCCACGCCGATCGTATCACCCAGCTTCAGGTCCTTCTCGAAGGCCTCGAACTCGTGGGCCTTCACCTTGGGGGTGGTGCCTGCCTTCTTGTAGTGACCCTTCAGGGCGGCAGGTGTGTTCTTCTCGCGACGCTCGCCGTAGGCCAGTTGCACCGCAGCGTATCCGTCCTTTTCGTCGGTCTTCACGTGCGTCACCACATTGGGTGCAGCCTCGATCACCGTGCAGGCCACCAGGTTCCCGTCCGTGTCGAACAGGCTGGTCATGCCGATCTTTTTTCCGATCAATCCGCTCATGGCTTTGTCGTTCTAATCGGTCAGACTTTGATCTCCACGTCCACGCCGCTGGGGAGTTCCAGCTTCATCAGGGCATCGATCGTCTTGGAGGACG
>JBGTIB010000179.1:0-3121 GCA_041745875.1 Flavobacteriales bacterium
GATGCCTCCACCAGGAGCACCATTGGTGGATACGTTGTCATTGCCTTCCCCCCCTCCTCCGCCGCCACCCATGAAGACGCGCCCCGGATTGATCTCCACACCGAGACCGATACCGCCTATTCCACCGGCATGGCCTGCACCGCAATTGTAACCTGGGCCGGAGGTTCCACCACCCGTATAATTCCCACCACCACCTCCTCCGCCATTGTGATCATTGCCCCCCCCTCCACCGTTCAGCATGCGACCCTTTGCTGCCTCCCAGCCAGCGTTGCTGTTGCGATGTATCCCTTCGCCCTTGTAAGCGAATCGATTCGTCTTGACGGAACGGAACGTGGTCACTTCACAGGCTCCGGAGGTCGCAACATCGGCCAAACCACCTCGAAACCCGGCGCCGTTCGCACGTATGCCATGTTTCAGGTCGAGCCTACCCGCTACTTCCATCGCAAGCACCCCTCCGATGTTCCCATTCCAGGGTAATGCATCGATGTTCGCGGTGGTGGTATGATCCCCACCATTCCCCAAAAGCTCCAAGGTGATCGCCTGGACCGACGCGTTCTCAGTGAAATTGAAGGTGAGCGAGGGTTCGCTCGTAAGGGTGATCGCATCCAACACACCGGCCACCCGAGAGACGGATGAAACACGCAGGATCTCATACCGGCCAGCCATGCCAATGGAACCAAGGCTGCCGAAATCGGCACTGTTATCCGTGCTTCCGATCACATTATCCTGCATCTGCATCAGGATGATAAGATCGTTGGTATCGAACTGACCGGATGACTCGAAGCTCTCCGTGACGAAGAGCTGAGTTCCTGCGATCCCGCTTATGCGGGCATATCCATTCAACTGTGCAGCTGTGGGAGAGGCCGCCAACATCAGCAGAACGGGCAACCATCGGTTACTCATTCGCTTGGTGTTTGTTGGCCCCCTGCAACGCCGGAGATCCCTATTGGTTACACGTCACGGAATTTTTGGGCCGTCAATGCTCAAGAATGAAGGCACCCTGCTCGCGCACGTCGTGGAAGAGGATGCCTTTCTCACGACAGTGATCGCGTATCATACGTCGCGTTCGCCAGGCGATGTCCGCTCCCAGAACGACGCAACGCGTATGTCCAACAAGGTCATCAAGCCCATCCTTGGTGATGCGTTCCAAACCATGGAACACCAAAGCATCCACTGTGACATCATCGGGCAGGTGAAGAGCCGGTCGCTCCTCGGAATGGAAGCGTACCGAGAAGACGGGCGAACGCCATATACCTCCGCCGATCAGCGTGGGGCCCACCCTGACCGCACCATTACCTGCTGTATGCTGCACGACCTGCGGCCGACGCGAGCCCGCCGACCGTTGATGGCGCTCCAGCTTGCGCCACACCCAAGGATCTTCCTGTTGTATCGGGGTATCACTCCAGACGACCAGGTCGCGTCCGTGGGCCATCGATGCAAGCGTGCGGGAGCGATCATCGTACACCACGAAACTGCTGCGTTCATGCGCTTCGACAGCCCTTTGATGCCAGCCCACCAGTAGCAGGGCCAGTGTGGCGCCCACCACCCAGCGCATTCCCATCCAGCGCCACTGCCACCAGGCAGCCAATGCAAGGATCAGCACATAGAGCAGTAGCATATCCGCGACACCGATACGCACCTCCGGATAAGCACCGGGCAAACCCGCAATGAACGATGTGACCGAACCCACGAACTTCAACAACATGGAGAGCGCCCACGTGATCAACGCACCGAGCACCGGAACCTTGTACAGCAGCAGCAGTGCCACCGAACCGTTCACCGCGAAACCCACTGCCGTGACCACCACGAGGTTCGCGGGAAGGAACCATACCGGGAACGCCTTGAACAGGTAGAGGGACAGTGGTGTGGTGAGCATCTGGGCTGAAAGTGAAACCACGGCCAATGACCACATAGCGCGTAGCAGACGATTTCGCGGTGACCACAGGTCCTCGAACGACTTGTAGAACAGGATGATGCCAAGGACCGCCAGAAAGGAAAGTTGGAAACTCACCTGCTGGATCATACGCGGTTCCCATAGCAGCAGAACGAAAGCGGCGATGAACAAGCTGTTAAGCGGCTCGGGATGGCGTTCGCTCATATTCGCCAAAGTGAACAGCGAGAACATGGTCGTGGCGCGCAATACACTCGGTGAAGCTCCGGTGAGACCGGCATAGCTCCAGAGCGCCAACAGAACGATCAACCCGCGTACGATGCGTGCCCTGCTTCCACCTCCCCACCACCCGAACAAGTAGGTAAGCATCGCGTAAATGAGCCCGACATGCATACCCGATACGGCGAGCACATGGATCGTTCCGCTTCGCGCGAAGGACTCCCGTTGCGTGCTATCCAGTTCATCTCGCTGGCCCAGCACCAATGCACGCACGAGCGCACGCTCCCTAGGACCGAGATCACTTCCGGCCAACCAGTTGCCGGTCCGCTCCCGGGAAGCCGAGAAGATGCCGGTCAATGACGGCACATGATCCACAGGCCGCCAATGGTCCCCGGGTGCGAACATCTCATGTTGCATGCCCCGCGTAGCCGCCCACGCTCTGCGATCGAAGCCCCCGGGATCCGGGATGCGTTCGATGGCTTCCACGGGCGCATCCACCAACAGGCGGTCGCCGATGACCGGAATGATGCTGTCGGGGCGATGCATCAGGGTCACCATCACCATTCCACTGCGGGCCACTGGACCATCATCGCGCACCACCGCCAGGAGTTCGGCATCGGCACGGAAGATCCTACCGCTTGTTCCATTGACCGCTGTGACCTGCAAGGCCCAAGGGCCTTCACGCTCTTCAAAATGCGTAAAGTGGTGACGCGCAGTGACCGGATCGCGCATTTGTTGCCAGCACAAACCCAGCACCAGGAACCAGAGGCTTAATAACGATCCCCGCTGCCACCTCGATAACCGGGATGTGCGCCGGTAAAGAACGATCCCTGTCACAGGGGTGAGCAGCAGCCACACGACCAGCATCGTCGGTAAATGCGGTGACCAATACATTCCGACCAATATCCCCGCCACGAAAGGCGTGCACAAACGCACCATGGGTGCACGCACGATGGCGCTCCACGGTCCCCGGAGGTCGAGATCCCCGTTCATGGCCGCGAAAAGGTAATC
>JBGTIB010000180.1:0-2597 GCA_041745875.1 Flavobacteriales bacterium
GTCCTGAAGTCGATGGTGGTGGGCGTGCTCGAGAGCGCGATGGGCGATGCACTCATGCAGCCCAGGTGGTTGCGGTGGCGAATGGACACGTGGTAGTTGTCAGGCGGCAGGGTGAAGCGCACCGGCGATATGCCGTCCATGTCCACCACATCGCCATCGCGCTGGAGCCATACCTGCCTGCTTGCGCGCACGACCGAGGGGTCACCCTGGTCACGCAGTTCTACGATCACGCGATCCACGATGGCATCGGCACCGGTGGTGTTCCCTAAGCCACCGCTCAGGTCCGAGAAGTCTCCTCCCGGAAGCGGGTACCCCAGTGCCGCGTAGGGATCCGTGAGCGGCACCAACGCGTTCGAGGCCAGTGCATCGCTCATCAAGCCATCATCCGTACTGTAAGCACCGCCGAGAAAGACCTTGACCTGCACTTCGATGTGTTCCGGGATGTACTCCCACAGGTCGTTCGTCGTTTGTGCCCCACTCAGCTGAGAATGGGGGTTCAGTTGACCGCATGTGACATATCCGCGACCTCCAATGCTGAAACAAGTGCCGTTGCTGCGCCATCCCCCGCCCAGTGTAGGTCCTGCGGACCAGGTATTGTTGGATGGGTCATAGATCTTGAAATAGTTGGAAGGAGCGGATGATTGCCCGCCGATATACCCACCTCCATAGTATCCGATATTGCCTAAGGAGAGGGCCATGTGGTTCTGAATGTTGTTCGGTTGCTGTAATAACTGCGCACTGTGCCATGTATCGGTGGCCGGCACATAGTACCGCACAATGCTGGTGGCAGTGCTTCCTCCACTGATATTACCGCCCAGTACATAAGCGCGGTTGCCGACCACGAACGCCGCGGCCGAATGGCATGCAGATGCGTTCGTCATCTCCGCCCGCCCTTCCCAGGTATCCGTTCCAGGATCGTAGGCCCAGAGGTCCTTAAGCCGTGTCAGGCCTTGGATGCCAGTGGCCACATAGAACCTCCCTTCCAGTGCAAAACAAACGCTGCCACTGCGTGGCGATGGCATGTCTGCACGGGCGGTCCATGTATCGGCCGTAGGGTCATATGCCCAGAAATTGCCCGTGGCGCCTGTACCCATCCCGTATCCCATGCCGTCGAGCGCAGCGGCCACGCTCATTGCAATGGGGAGGTTGGCGCGCGGCGTCCATGTTCGAGCTACAGGGTTGTATGCAAGAAAAGAGGAATGCCCTCCACCGCCCACGAACCCGAGGTCACCGATGGAGAAGGCGATGGGCTTGGTACGCGGAGGACCCGGTACGAAGGGCCTCTGCACCCATGCTCCGTTCACTGGAGGCGAAGCCGGCCCGAACTCCCACATGTCAAAGGCGAGTGCCACAATGCTGTACCCGCCTGTCACGTATGCCTTACCCAGATGACCCGTGGCCATTGCCCCGGCACGCCCCTGTGCTGCCCAGAACCACGGTGCTTCGGACCATGTGTTGCTCACAGGATCGTAAGCGAAGAAGTCTTGACGGAACGGCCCGTTGCTCCATTCACGACCGAGGCCGACATATCCTTTGCCATCCACCACGAAAGCCGAAGGTTGTCTACGGGCACCGCCGGGGAAGATGGCCATGTTGGACCATGAGTTGTTCTGCGGATCGTAACACCACAGCGTTGTGGAGCCATCGCGAAGAACATAGCCTTTCCCTCCCGCAGCGAAGGCCACGCCAGCCGCCAATGCCGCCGGCATGCTCGCTTTCTGCACCCAGGTATTGGTAACAGGCTCCCACTCCCAGAGGTCGTTCCGGTTGTTGGTTCCATCGTAGCCACCACCGATGTAAGCCTTGTCGCCAACCGTGAACGCGATGGCACTGCTGCGGCCACCACCTGGGAATTCGTAGTCGGCTGTGAAGTTCCCATTCACATCCATCCTGTACAGGTCGGACCACTGATCCATTCCTTCGTTGCCACCAAGACCCACATACGCAAACGCGCCCAGCGTGAACGCCACAGCCATCTGTCTTGGCCCGGTGATGGAGCCCGGCAAACCGGCAAAGGATACGATCTGCCCTGAGGCCGGATCGTAGCTGCGCAACCATGGGCTGAGGTCTCCCTGCACGATGCCCGTGCCGAACCAGAGATTCCCGCCTAGAGAGAACGCCACGCCATTGTAACTGAGGTGTTGAGCGCTGTTGGCAGGTGTGGGTTTGTTGTACCATTCATAGGATTGGCAGACCACAGAAAGTGTGCTGGCCAAGGCCAAAGCCATCAAGAATGCACGCATCACAGGTGTGTGGATAACATTGATCGCCCGGCAGCAGCCAACCCTTGCAAAAAACAAAGCCTGGCTCGAGGTGAAGGATCTTTTCATGTGACTGGGTCTTGACATTTCATCGATGTCACGGCATCTGCTCCACCCGCACCGCCGTAGGCACCACGCCCCCGATCGCCTGTAGAATGATGTCGCGGTCGTTGGCGATCCCCGTGTACTTCACGTCACCATCCAGGTTCACATCCTCACCATGGTAGCCGGTCACCACGTTGGTGGGTGTGGCGCCACCCACGCGCAGCAGCACTGCATCGCGATCGCTGTTAGCGCCGGTGTATTTCACTTCATGGTCGAAATTGGCATCCCCCG
>JBGTIB010000181.1:0-37212 GCA_041745875.1 Flavobacteriales bacterium
CGAGTATCTGAAGATCTGGCCCAACCCGGTATCCGCCGGCCAACCGTTGGAGATCCTCTTCGAGCCGCCGCAAGACCACACACTCACTGGCCCGTTGCGCGTGCAGCTACTGGATGCACTCGGGCGGCCGGTACAGGAGAACACGTTGCGCGGCACAGCCGGACAACTGACAACCAACAATCTTTCAACCGGCTTGTATTACCTGCACCTCACCGATGGCACCCGCTGGCTGGCCGGGGCGAAGGTGGTGGTGGAGTAGTGAACTGCTTTTGCTCACGCGTCCTTCCCGTGGCACTGCTTGTACTTCTTGCCGCTGCCGCAAGGACACGGGTCGTTACGCCCCACCTTCTTTTCCACGCGCACGGGTTCGATGGGTTGGCGGGGGCCTTGGGGTGGCATGGGGCCACGTCCGGCAGCGGCACGTGCCGGAGCTGCCGCAGGTGTACCAACTTCGGTACGGCCGGTCTTCAAGCGCTGTTGTGTTTCCTTCGGCGCCTGTGCCTGATGTACTTCCGGCTGGGCGGCCGGTAGACCTGCCTTGGCCAGGAAGCCCACCACCTCATTGCCGATGCGGTCGATCATCGCCTTGAAGAGCGTGAAGCTCTCCAGCTTGTAGATCAACAGCGGATCCTTCTGCTCGATGGCGGCGTTCTGTACGCTGCGCCGCAATTCATCCATTTCGCGCAGGTGCTCCTTCCATTCATTGTCGATGATGGCGAGGGTGATGTACTTCTCGATGCTCGTGATCAGGTCCTGCCCCTGGGTCTTATAGCACTTCTCCAGGTTCGTCACCACCTGCGTGGTCTTCAGGCCATCGGTGATCGGCACCACAATGTTCTCGTACTGCTTGCCTTGGTTGAGGAACACATCGGTGATCACCGGCATGGCCTGGGCGGCGATCCGGGAACCATGCCGCTCATAAGCCTCGATCGCCGCATCGTAGATCTTCTCCACGATCGCATCGGCTTTCATGGTGCGGAACTCCTCGCTACTCACCGGGCTGGTGATGGTGAACTTGCGGAAAAGATCCATTTCGAAGCCTTGGAACGCATCGCCATCGTTGTCACCATGATATTGCTGTACGGTCGAGGAGGCCACCTCGTGGTACATGTTCAGGATGTCGAGCTTCAAGCGCTCACCGAACAGTGCATTGTGCCGACGCTTGTAGATCACGGTGCGCTGGCTGTTCATCACATCGTCATACTCCAGCAGTCTTTTCCTGATGCCGAAGTTGTTCTCCTCCACCTTCTTCTGGGCACGCTCGATGCTCGCAGTGACCATGCTGTGCTGGATCACTTCGCCCTCCTTGAGGCCAAGTCGGTCCATCAGTTTGGAGATCCGCTCGCTGTTGAACATGCGCATCAGGTCGTCCTCCAGGCTCACGTAGAACTGTGAACTTCCCGGATCACCCTGCCGACCCGCGCGGCCACGCAACTGGCGGTCCACCCTACGACTATCGTGCTTCTCGGTGCCGATGATCGCAAGACCACCGGCATCCTTCACGCCGGGCCCCAGCTTGATGTCGGTACCACGCCCCGCCATGTTCGTGGCGATGGTGACCGTGCCTGAAAGACCGGCCTGTTGCACGATCTCCGCCTCGCGTTGGTGCTGCTTCGCGTTGAGCACATTGTGTGGTATGCCCCGCATCTTGAGCATTTTGCTCATCAGTTCGCTCACCTCCACACTGGTGGTGCCCACCAGCACGGGGCGCCCGGCTTCGCGCAAAGCCGTGATCTCGTCGATCACCGCGTTGTATTTCTCGCGCTTGGTCTTGAAGACCATGTCCTCCGCATCCTTGCGCACCACCTGACGGTTGGTGGGGATCACCATCACATCCAGCTTATAGATATCCCAGAGTTCCTGGGCTTCGGTCTCGGCCGTACCGGTCATACCGGCCAGCTTGTGGTACATGCGGAAATAGTTCTGCAGTGTCACCGTGGCGTAGGTCTGCGTGGCGGCCTCCACCTTCACGCGTTCCTTGCTCTCGATGGCCTGGTGCAGGCCATCGCTGTATCGCCTGCCCTCCAGGATCCGGCCGGTCTGCTCGTCCACGATCTTCACCATGCCGTCCATTACCACATACTCCACATCCATCTCGTAGAGTGCGTAGGCGCGGATCAGCTGGTTCACCGTGTGGATGCGCTCGCTCTTGATCCCGAAGTCCCGGAGCAGGTCGTCCTTTCGTTTCGCCTTGTCCTCCAGGTTCGCACTGCTGCGTTCGATCTCGGCGATCGTGCCGCCCACATCGGGCATGATGAAGAACTCCTGATCGTTCACATCGCCGCTGATCAGGTCCACACCCTTGTCGGTCAACTCAACGCCGTGCTGTTTCTCATCGATCGTGAAATAGAGCTCGGCGTCCACCTTGGGCATCTCCTTGCCCTGGTCCTGCAGGAAATTGTTCTCGGTTCTCTGGAGGTGCGCGCGCACACCGGTCTCGCTCAGGAATTTGATCAACGCACTGTTCTTGGGGAGTCCGCGATGGCAACGTAGCAGGGCCATTCCCCCCTTTTCCAACTGTTCCTTGGTGGCACTGCCATCCCCAAGCCCACGCAGGTTCTCCTTGGCCTCGGCAAGCAGTTTGGTCACTAGCTGTTTCTGCGCGGCATGAAGGCGTTCCACCCGGGGCCTGTATTCATCGAACTGGTGCACTTCACCCTTGGGTGTGGGTCCGCTGATGATCAGTGGTGTGCGTGCATCGTCCACGAGCACGGAATCCACTTCATCGACGATCGCGAAATGGTGTTTGCGCTGTACAAGGGCGCTCGGAGCGTGCGCCATGTTATCCCGCAGATAGTCGAACCCGAATTCGTTGTTGGTACCGTATGTCACATCCGCCAGGTAAGCCTTGCGCCTTTCGGGACTGTTGGGCTGGTGTTTGTCGATGCAATCCACCCGCATCCCATGGAATTCGTGGATCGGCCCCATCCATTCGGCATCGCGTTTGGCGAGGTAGTCGTTCACCGTCACCACGTGTACGCCCCGACCTGCCAGTGCGTTGAGGTATACCGGCAGTGTGCTCACCAGGGTCTTTCCTTCACCGGTGCTCATCTCGGCGATCTTGCCCTTGTGAAGGGCCACGCCACCGATCAGCTGCACATCGTAGTGCACCATGTCCCATTTCACCGGATTGCCGGCGGCCATCCAGGTGGTTTTCCAGATGGCGCGATCGCCTTTGATCTGCACACTGTCCCGTTGGATGGCCAGTTCCCGGTCCAGATCGGTGGCGGCCACATCGATCTCCGCCCGTTCGGTGAAACGGCGCGCGGTCTCCTTCACCACCGCAAAGGCCTCGGGCAGGATCTCCAGCATCACCTCCTCGATGAGCTTCAAACTCTGCTCTTCAATGCGGTCGATCTCCTCCCAGCGATGCTCCCGTTCGTGTATGTCCATGCGCGGATCGGCGTCGATCTCCGAACGGATACGGCCTATGCGTTCATCATTGGGCTTGGTGCGTTCCGCGATGCGCGCCTTCAACTCCTGTGTCCGACGGCGCAATTCGTCATTGCTCAGATCGGTAAGTGCGGTGTGGGCGGCCTTGGCGGCCTCCATCATGGGTCTGGCCTCCTTCAAGTCGCGCTGAGCCTTGTCACCGAAGACTTTCTTGAGGGCATTGGTCAGGGTACCGATCATGTGGTCTGTAGTAGGGATTGGGGACTCGGATCCGGTTTCCACAGCGACCTGCTGAAAGGCATCGGTGGATGTTCCCGGGGGTCGGGATCGCTGCGGCGCCCGTGGTTCTTTTACATGCGAGGGTGGGCAAAGGTAGCCGGTTGTGCCCAGCACGGACCCTGCCAGGGACATCCACATGCCAAAGCGGCATGGTCGGTAACGAGAAAGCCCCCCGTCGCGGACGGAGGGCTCTCAGAAAGGCGGGCTATTCAGTACTCGTCCTCGTTGAAGAAGAAGTCCTCCTTCGACGGATAATCCGGCCAGATGTCCTCAATGGACTCGAAGACTTCTTCATCATCCTCGATGGCTTGCAAGTTCTCCACCACCTCGAGCGGTGCGCCGGTGCGCATGGCGAAGTCGATCAGCTCGTCCTTGGTCGCAGGCCAGGGGGCGTCCTCCAGGTACGAAGCCAGTTCCAGTGTCCAATACATCGAGTGGCCGGGTTAAGGTCTTTTGAAATCGGGCGCAAATATAGCCGTATCACGATCCGACATGCACTGACTTTTCAACGGATGCCGGAAGTGCCGCTGTTCGGTGCCTGTATGGCATCATTTCGTGGGCCGCCATGGGATGTCCCGAACGCCATTGGCCTTGCCCAGGTGGCGGGCCATTACAAAGAGGAGATCGGACAGACGGTTGAGGTATCGCACCAGGATGTCGGGCAGCGCTTCTGCCGCAGCCAATTGCACCACCCTGCGTTCCGCCCGGCGGCACACCGTGCGGCAGATATGTGCCTGCGAAACCGCCTGGTGACCCCCAGGCAGAATGAAGTTGCGCATGGGCTCCAGTTCCGCGTCCATGGCGTCCATGGCGTTCTCCATGGCCAGTATGTCCTCGTCGCCGATCATGGGGACATGGAATTTCCGGGCCTCCTCCTCACTCTTTGATGAAAGCCAGGATCCAAGAGAGAACAAGCGGTCCTGGATGCCCAGGATCAGCTCGCCATGGTGCGGTGCTGCCAGATCCCGCAACATGCCGAGATGACTGTTCAATTCGTCCACGGTACCATACGCTTCAATACGCATGTGATCCTTGGGTACGCGGGTTCCGCCCAACAGCCCCGTTTGGCCCTTGTCACCGGTGCGGGTATAGATCTTCATGGTCTCGGGATGTTCCCTTTGGTCAGTGTCTACCGGCAACAAACGTAAGGGCGACCGTCCTGTTCGTTTCGGCGGCTTAGTAGCGCAGCACAAAATGCTCCTTCGCCTGCTCCTTACGGAGGAATACCAAGCCCATATCATGGAGATCGATGGTCACGGTAACCTTGGGATGTGCCTTGATCACCTCCCATGCCTCCGACATGCCCCGGCTCCAGTGGATATCGTCAAAGACCAGGACCGTGTCATTGTGTGACTTTGCTAGGCACTGTTCAAAATGATCCAGTGTGGGTTCCTTGGCGTGGTTCCCGTCCAGGAACGCCATATCGAGACGGCCCATCCTTTGAAGAGCCTCGGGCGATCGCTGCACGAAACTGCCAAGCAAGGGCTGGATGTTGCCCTGGTTAAGCCGTTCGAAGTGTTTCTGCGCGATGCTGTGGGTCTGCGGGCATCCTTCAATGGTCGTCACTTCGCCATTCACTGCTCCTCTGGCAAGGTATAGGGTTGTGATGCCGAACGAGGTGCCAAGCTCCAACACATCCCTGGTGTCGAAATTGCGAGCCAACCGGAAGAGGATGCGGGCGTGTTTCGCAGGTTTGAGCGCGGTATGCGCGATCTCCGAAACGCGCCGTACGGACAGGTCCAACACCCGGGAGCCCGCCCCAAGGTCGTTCACGCGAATGCACTGATGACTCCTGAAAAGTTCTTCACGAAGCTTCTCGATGGCTGCCATCTCTGGCAGGGGCTCGTTAGGGCGAAGCACCTTGTCGATGAGCTCATAGACAAAGGGGCTATGTACAGCATGTCGCGTGCGCGCCTTCACCAAATGACCCAGGTAACGGCCGATGTGGTGAAGGGTCTCGCTCATGATCATGGCACGCTGCCGCAGTCCGCGCAAATGTAGATGCGCTGCCACCGGATCAACGGGTACTGAACAGTTCCCTCGATCAATAACCTGTTGTTCGAAGAGCGCGGCACGGATTCAAGCCCTGCGCTGCTGTGCCAAGGCTTTCTTCGCTTCCTTGAAATATTTGAACGGCACGACCAGCATGCCGAAGCATTCGCCATCCTCCTTGCCGAGGTGTTTGTGGTGCACCTTGTGCGCTTTTCTGATCGCCAGGAAGTAAGGGTTCTTCGTGTTCCGCAGCCACTTGATGCGTTGGTGGATGAACACTTCGTGAACGATGAAATAGAGGATACCGTAGATCAGGATACCGAGTCCGATCCACAGCCACGGCGTATGCAGGCCTTGTATGCTGCCCACGATGAACAGGGTCATGGACGGAACGGCGAATATCAAAAAGAAGGCATCATTCCGCTCCAGGAAGTTGTAGTGGTCCTTCCTGTGGTGGTCAGCGTGCAGGTACCACAGTGCGCCGTGCATGACATACTTATGTGTTGCCCAGGCGACGTATTCCATGAATGCCGCGGTCCCCGCTACGATGCCGATGATGGCCCAAATGCTCATTACCGAATTGCTTGAAGTCCCTGATTCAGCGCTTGTCCATCCTACCGAACAACCGTTCCAGCGTTGTGGTTCGGAAGTCGAAAATGCCTTGGAGCTTGCGCTTCACAAAGATACCGTGGGCGACGTCCCCCAGCAGTCCCATTGGGAGTTCATACTCCACCCGGTCGCGCATCATCACACCGCCTTCCACGGCCTCGAAAGAGTGTTCATGCCACCAACGTTTGTAGGGTCCTTTCAGCTGCGTGTCCACGAATTTGTAAGGTGCTTCCACGCCTTCGATCAGCGTGACCCATGTCAACGGAATGCCGAGCAGCGGTTTCACCGTGTAGGTGATAAGCTGCCCGGCATAGGCGTCCTTGTTATCGAAGGGTTGGCGTATCACAAAGCCCATTTCAGGCGGTGTGATCACGGCGAGATTACGCGGGGAGCTGAAAAAATCCCAAGCCTCCTGTAGGGAGGTCGCGAGGAACTGTTCGCGTTCGAGGACATATCCAGCCATCGACCGTCAGCCGATCACTTCCAGCTTGGGGTAGCGTGAGCGCCACATTTCCAAAGCATTCTTGGTGGTCACCGTGATGATGGTGCGTGCATCCAGGCGCACCTTGATCTCCTTCACCCCCACCTTGATGGGTCGCTCCATAATGAGCTTCGGTTTCTTACGTGGCATGGTGGAGGAGTTAACCGATCACTTCCAATTTGGGATAACGCTGGCGCCAGAACTCCAGCGCCTTCTTGCTCGCCAGGGTGATGATGGTGCGTGCGTCCAAGCGGACCTTGATGGCTTTCAAGCCTTCCTTCACGGGTTGGCTTAAGATGAGTTGTTTCTTTTTGCGTGGCATGGCTATGCGAATAGATCGGTTTGTCGTTGAGCGGTGACCCGATGCCCATCCAAACCCTGTTTGTAGGTTTCGAGGGCTCGTTCGCGGGCCATTTCGTGAACGACCACCGGAAGCATATAGTTTGCCGAACCGTACTCGGGCACCCACTCTTTCACATATTTTAACCCCGCATCGAACTTCTCCTGCTGGAGGCGGGGGTTGAACACCCGGAAGTAGGGGGCTGCATCCACACCGGAACCGGAGGCCCACTGCCAACCACCATTGTTGCTGCTGAGTTCGAAGTCCAGCAGTTTGGCAGCGAAGTAGGCCTCGCCCCAACGCCAGTCGATAAGGAGATGTTTGGTGAGGAAGCTCGCCACCACCATGCGCACGCGGTTGTGCATCAGTCCAGTGGCATTCAGTTCGCGCATGCCTGCATCCACCAGGGGGTAACCCGTGCGCCCTTCACACCACACTGTGAATTCGCGCTCGTCGTTCCGCCACTCAATGGCATCATACGCGGGCTTGAATGCCTTGTCCACCTGGGGGAAGTGCCACAGTATCTGCATGTAGAACTCGCGCCAGATCAGTTCGTTCAGGTACTTCGGACTGATCTCCATGCTGCGCCTCACCAGTTCCCGCACGCTTACCGTACCGAAGCGGAGGTGCACGCTCATGCGGCTCGTACCTGCAATGGCAGGCTGGTCGCGTGTTCGGTCATAATGACGCAAAAGCTCGTCGCTCACGCTGGTCGGTGGCACCTCGAGGTCCGTGGGCAGAAAGCCATTGCCTTCCAAACCGGGCAGTGGGAGTGGGGCGGTCTTCCACAATCGGTCCAATGCATCCCCACTCGGGAAGGCCTTCGCCAGATCCGCCGTGAATTGCGAGCGCCATTTGCGCATGTAAGGACTGTAAACCGTGTACGGCTTGCCGTCATCCTTCACCACTTCGCCGCGCTCGAAAATGCTGATGTCCTTGTAGGTATGAAAGGGAATGCCACGCTCGGACAAGAGCTTTCCGATCGTCGCATCGCGTGCGATGGCATAGGGCTCATGGTCGTGGTTCGCGGTAACGGCTGATACATCATAGCGCTCCAGGATCCTGTTCCAGACTTCCACAGGTTTGCCATACTCCACCAACAGGGAGGAACCCTGCTTGACCAATTCGGCCTGCAAGCCCTTGAGCGCCCGGTGGATGAGATCCACACGCCGGTCCGCTTTGTCCTCCAACCTGTCCAGGATCTCCGTGTCGAAGATGAAGAGTGGCAGCACGTTGCCTTGTTCGCGCAGCGCCCGGAATAGTCCGTGGTTGTCCTCCAAGCGCAGGTCGCGGCGGAACCAGTGGATGGATATGCGGGGATTCATGGCAGGGTGGTATGCCAGGCCCCTGTAGCGTCGACCCACTGGGTCGACAATACGGGGCGTGGCATTCTATTTCTTCATGTACGCCAGGAATTCGTTCCGCATATCCGCACCCTCGAAGCACCCGCTGTAGTGGCTGGTCACCGTACTGCTGCACGCATCCTTCACGCCCCGCAGTTTCACGCACATATGTTCGGCGTCGATCAGCACCGCCACATCCTCGGTCTTCAGCACAAGTTTCAACTCCGAAGCGATCTGCTCGGTCAAGCGCTCCTGCACCTGCGGACGTGCCGCGTAGTACTTCACGATGCGATCCAACTTGCTGAGACCAATGACCTCACCACTGCTGAAATAGGCCACAGCGGCCTTGCCGATGATGGGTACGAAGTGGTGTTCGCAGAAGCTGTGTACGGTGATGTCGCGCTCCACCAGCATGCCCTTATAACCGAACTTGTTGGTGAAGAGCGTGGGTTGGGGTTTGTTCTCCGGATCAAGCCCGTTGAACACCTCGTTCACATACATCCTGGCTACCCGTTCCGGTGTCCCTTGCAGACTATCGTCCGAAAGATCCAATCCCAACGTCTCCATGATGGCCTTGAAGTGCTGCGCGATCTGCTCCACTTTCTGCGCGGGGCTCAGCACGAAGGCATTGACGTGCATCGGAGTGTCCACCTTTTGCAAAGGTGTCAATTGATCGAGGGCATCGTCATGGCCATTGAGGGCGATGATGGCGCCGTTCTTCTTCATCAACATTCGAGTGGTGGTCTAAATGGGACGAACATTCTGGATCTGGAACTGTTCGCTCACCCGGTCCCAGCAGATCCGCAACCACACGGTGTAGTGCTCGGGATGGCGACGCATGTCCGCATCCAATTCTTCCGAACTGATGTATTTCCAATCCTCGGCTTCGTCCGGATGTGGTTTCGCTGGCCCCGACCAGGAACCGAAGAATACGTGGTCCAACTCGTGTTCGTGCAGGCCATTCTCGAAGCTTGCCCTGTACAAGAAACTGAAGCGGCGTTCCACGGGCGTGTCGATACCCATCTCTTCCAACAAGCGACGTTGTGCAGCATCCTGCAAGGACTCATCCGGACGTGGGTGGCTGCAACAGGTATTGGTCCAAAGTCCTGCACTGTGGTACTTGCCGGCAGCGCGTTTCTGCAACAGCAAGCGACCTTGATCATCGAAGAGGAAGATCGAGAACGCACGGTGCAGGGCCCCCACCTGATGCGCCTTCAGCTTGCCCATGGTACCCACGGTCTCGTCGTTCTCGTTCACGAGAAGCACCTGGTCTTCGATGGCAGCGGTGTTGTTCATGGTTCAAAGCATGCCGAAGCTGTGGCGCACGTAGCTGGTCGTGAGCAACAACATCTTCCTGCGGTTGCGTACCCGGACTCGTTCCTTCGTGATGCGGTCGCACGGCAGCGACTTGATCTTGCGGAAAAGATTCAGGTAGTAGACGTAGGCGATGTAAACACCGAAGCGTGCGCCTTTGGGTAGCTGTCGAATGCCGA
Source organism: Flavobacteriales bacterium (assembly GCA_041745875.1). Lineage (GTDB taxonomy): Bacteria > Bacteroidota > Bacteroidia > Flavobacteriales_F > PHOS-HE28 > PHOS-HE28. The sequence goes on from JBGTIB010000181.1 coordinate 9,931, forward strand.
TCAAAGCATCGTCGAAGTCATGTTGTATGTCCTGCTCGATCTGTGCCTTGGCCTCGCTATCCAAGCGACTTACGTCGATACCTGGGAAGTACGTGCGTCCCAGTTTCTGGTGGTCGTCCTTGAGGTCACGCAGGAAGTTCACTTTTTGGAAAGCAGCTCCGAGCTTCATTGCAGCAGGTTTCAACTTCTGGTAAAGGGCTTCATCGCCTTCGCAGAACACACGCAGGCACATCAGACCCACCACTTCGGCACTGCCAAGGATGTAAGTCTCGTAGCTGCTCTTGTCGTGCGCCGTATCGGTGAGGTCCATGGCCATGCTGTCCAGGAAGGTGTCGTACAGATCCTTCTCTATCCGGTACTTGTTCACCACCCGCTGGAAACTGTGCAGGATGGGATTGAGGCTGATGCCTTCAGCGATCGCCAGGTGCGTATCCGCGCGGAAACGTTTCAGCAAGTCCTTCTTATCGAAACCGTGGAAGGTGTCCACGATCTCGTCCGCAAAACGCACGAAACCATAGATCGCATGGATGGACGGTCGCAACTTCCTGTCCAGCGAGCGGATCCCAAGCGAGAACGAAGTGCTGTAGCTGTAAGTGGTATGCCTGCTGGCTTTCAGGCAGACCTTGTCGTAAAGCGCGACGGTGTTCATGCCTTGATGGTTTTGGGTGCATGTTCCTTCTCGATCAGATCGGCGACCACCTGGCCGCTGATGATCGCGGGCGGAACACCTGGCCCGGGTACAGTGAGTTGACCGGTGTAATAGAGGTTGGCCACTTTGCGGCTCTTCATACTTGGGCGCAATGGGCCGGTCTGCATAATGGTGTTGGCCATGCCGTACGCGTTGCCGCGGAAGGCGTTGTAGTCGGTCTTCAGGTCGTTGATGCTGTAGCTGCGCTTCAGGATCACATGCGGCCGTGGGTCGAAGCCGAGGTGTTTACCCAAACGGTCCATGACAACCGTGTAGTAATGTTCGCGCGTTTTGTCATGGTCGTCCAGTCCGGGTGCGATGGGGATCAATATCACCATGTTCTCCATGCCTACGGGAGCCACGCTTGGATCGGTCTTGCTGGCGCAGCTGGTGTAGAACAGTGGTTTACTTGGCCACTCGGGCTTGTCGTAGATCTCGGTGGAATGCTGGTCCAGCGATTCGTCGAAGAAAAGGGTGTGATGTTCCAGGTCGGGCAAAACGCGGTCGAATCCGAGATAGAACAATAGGCCGGAAGGTGCCATCGTGCGACCCTTCCAATAATCCTCGCTGTAGCTGCGCAGTTCCTTGGGCAACAATTGCTGGTCCACGTGGTGGTAATCGGCACCGGCCACCACCACATCGGCGCGGAGGATGCCTTTGTCGGTTTCCACACCAACAGCTTTTCCGTTCTCCACCACGATACGCTTAACGGGCTCGTTCAGCCGAATACTGGTGCCCTGCTTTTCAGCGATGCGCACAAAAGCATCCACCACCTTGCCCATGCCGCCCATGGGGTACCAAGTGCCGAGTTCCATGTCGGCGTAGTTCATCAGGCTGTACAAGGCCGGGGTGTTCTGTGGGGCGGCGCCCAGGAACAACACCGGAAACTCCATCAGCAGGCGCAGGCGTTCGTTGGTGAAGTGCGCCTGAACATGCTTCCGCAGGGAGCGGAAGACCTTGGTCTTGAGCAAGCCGCCGATGAGGGCCGGGTGCATGTATTCGCTCCACGAAAGCGATGGGCGATAGACCAGTTCGCCCATACCGAGGTCGTACTTCAATTTGGCTTCCGCGAGGAAACGGTCGAGTTGGGCTCCGGCACCTTTCTCCTTGTTGTCGAAGAACGCCCGCAGTTCGATCGGGTCGGCAGGCAATTTCCATTTCTCACCCGGACCGAAGACCACACTGTAGGATGGGTCCAATCGCTCGAGCGTGTAGTGGTCGCTCACCTGTTCACCGAAATCGGCGAAATACCGCTCGAACACCTCGGGCATCCAATAGAAGCTGGGCCCCATGTCGAAGGTGAATCCTTGGTCGCGCCACACTCTGGCACGTCCTCCTGGTTCGGCGTTCTTCTCCAGCACGGTCACAGCGAAACCCTTCCGCGCCAATTCAGCGGCGGCGGCAAGACCGGCAAAGCCGGATCCGATGACCAGGGCGCTGCTCATCTAGTTATTGTCATGCTTGTCCGTAAGCATGCCCATGAGTCGTTGACGGGCTTGGAAGATGCGACTCTTAACAGTACCGATCGGAATGTCGAGGTGATCGGCGATCTCGTGGTACTTGTAGCCTTGGTGGTGCATGATGAAGGGCTCGCGGAAGGCGTTGTCCAATCGTTCCAAGCTACGACTGATCTCGCTCATTTTCACACTGGCCTCCGCACTTGCCGGGGTTTGCACCCGACGTACCTGGTCGCGCTCGCGATCCACGGTATCCATCAGGGTCTTGGTACGCTTGGCCCGACGATGGTCATTGATAAAGGTGTTCTTCATGATCGTGTACACCCAAGCCTTGAAGTTGGTGTTGTCACGGAACTTGTCCTTGTAGGTGATCGCACGCATCATGCTCTCCTGGAGCAGGTCCAATGCGTTGTCTCGATCCTTGGTCAGGCTCAGCGCGAAGTAGTACAGCTGCTGCCTAAGCCCGATCAGCGCTTGGTTGAACTCGAGGGTGGACATCTGACAGAGTGTTTAAGTTGATTGCTGAATTGATGGAACAAAACAACACAAAATGTTTAATGAATACAAGTATAAGTCTAAACAAAAAATGTCAACTTAGATAAGAATGTGGAGGTCAAGTAGTTCCAAGTGTTTGATGTGGTTCAAATTATCTTGAACAATACGTTCGGTGATCAATGTCCCCCCCGACTCGATCCGTCGAGCACGGATGCGATGAAGTTGGGTCCAGACGGGAGGACCACTTATTGGACCGGTTTCACCCTGTGGAGATGGCTGCCCGTTAGCCAAAGTGCATTCTGGCAGAACGCAGTGACCTTGGTTCCAAGATCACAAGCCAAATACAAAGCCCCCCGGAATGCTCCGGAGGGCTTGCTACTGTACGGGGTGGGACGTACTGGATTCGAACCAGTGACCTCATGCGTGTGAAGCATGCGCTCTAAACCAGCTGAGCTAACATCCCAATATGTCAAACCTCCATGGCTGGGCGTTAGGTGCCTGCCTGGGGAAGTGGTGGAGGCAGCCGGATTCGAACCAGCGACCCTCTGCTTGTAAGGCAGATGCTCTAAACCAGCTGAGCTATGCCTCCAGTACTGTTATCCAAGGAACATACTCCAGAAGGAGCCAAGCCGCAGAACGGGCGGCAAATATAGTCCGTGACCGGATATTGACGATCGCGGATCATTCCTTCACGAAACGAAGTGCACTGTATTGACCATCCTGTTCAACTATAAGCAGGAATAGTCCAGGAGTGAGGTCGCCCGTGTACAAGGTGATGAAGCCGTTCCCCAAGTGTCGGGCTCGATGCACTTCGCGTCCTGTGGCATCCACAATGGTGAGGGTCGATGGTGAGCCTTGAAGCGCTGGCACTACGTGAAGTTCATTGGTTGCCGGGTTGGGCCATGCCCAGGGTGTGCCACCACCAGCATGCTCCGCCACGGTGGTAAGACCCAGCAGCTCCACAAGCGCCTGATAGGCATTCACTTTCCCAGCACCCCATCGGGTACTGCCCCCTGGAGGAATGGTGCCCGTGGTGGCGTCGGTACGGGCGGTTTGACGCAGCAAGGCACGCACTTCGGCCGGGCTCAGGTCGGGGTCGGCTTCCAAGAGCAAGGCCACCACACCGGCCACGGCAGGCGATGACATACTGGTGCCCGAGAAGCGTGCAAAGCGGTACATCACCCCTTGGAACGAAACGCTCTGTACCGTGGTGTAGCTCGCATCGGTGAAGGAACTGATGGATGATGCCACATTCACTCCCGGCGCTGCGAAGTCCGGTTTCATGCGTTCATCCAAAGTGGGCCCATGGGAGGAGAATCCTGCTATCGATCCTCCGATCAGGTTCCCGGCCAAATTGTATGATTCAGTATTGAACGCGGCCACGGTCAACGCGCTTTCCGCACAGGCCGGCTCTGAGATGCCATATTCTTCATCCCCAACGGTCCATCCGGTGGCACCACCCAGGAATGCCTGACCCCAGTTGCCGACATCATTGGTCAGTTCGGTCACGTTCCATAAGTGCACAATGCCATCCTCCGCAGTGGCCTTCAACACCACATTGATCTGGCTGCTCGTATTCTTCACACGGAGCCTGAAGTGGGGCCTTCCATTCAGCGGATGTGCGGCATCCGTGGTGAGGTTGAAGAACACGGTATCCGCTCCCTGGATGATCATGGAATCGAGATAGAACGTCTGCGTCGCACTATGGTACAAGGGACTTTCCTGCAGCACTTGATGGGATGTGTTGGTGACCATGAACCCTGCGGAGAAGGAATGTCCTGCTTCGCCCCACATGCTGATGCTTTGACCCCACATGCGCGGGTGTGCGCTGTAGGGATAGAACTGGATGCGCGAACGGAGCGTGTCGTTCGCGAAGCTCTTTTTGATGTGGAAGTCGACGTTGCCATTGTTGCCCGCTGAGGAAACGAACACCACGCCTTCCGTGGAGAGTTGATCGATGGACTGACTGAGCAATGAGGTGCCGTCCAGCGTGCCGATGTGGTGCAGTCCCCAACTCATGTTCACCACCAATCGCTTCTGGTCCTGGTCGGCGATGCCCTTCATCCACGCAAACGCGTCCAGCACTGCGGCGGCATCCACAAGGAAGGTATTGAACAGGAACTGTGCATCAAAGGCCACGCCTCGAAAGTCGGTGCCCACACCGCTCCCTCCAGCGATGCCGGCCACATGGGTGCCATGGGTCGAGTAGCTGTAGATGTTGGCCGTGTCCGACCCAGCCGCGAGCAACTGGGCCGTTGTCGTCATTTCGGTGCCATAATCGAATCCGGCCGGAGAGGGACCCGCCTGTCGGTAGTGGTCCCACGCGGCACGAACGCGTGGTTGGGTCAGGGAGGTGTCCAGGAACATGGGATGCGTATAGTCGAAGCCCCAGTCGGTGATGCCGATCAGGACACCAGCACCTGTATAGGATGAAGGCAGATTGATGCCCGCGTGCACGCTGTCGGCCCGAACGGAGCGGACCAACTTGTCCAGAGCCGGAACCACTTTGCCGGCCAACTCCGCATACTCCAACCCGGGTATGGAATGAAGGGCATCGAGTTGGTATGCATCCACCCGGAACGAAATCACGTCACCGATCCGGGCTCCGATCATGACACCATCGAGATCCGCGGGTTGCAGGAACGCTCCGTTCACGCGACCCAGGAAACCCACCATACAGCGACCATGGATCAACGCCGTGGGGAAAGAGCCCTGTGTGGCTTCGGTGAGTTGCACCGGCCCCGGGTGATCCCTGATCTCGTGCTTGATCGTAAGGATCCCTGCCTGTGTGGTGGCAGGCATGTCGACCTGGGCTGTAATGCTCAATGACAGGAGAGCTGCCTGCAAGAAGGAGAAGCATGTGCGTAGGACCATGACAGTGGGAGTGCTTGAGGTCCGTGAAACTACGGATCGAGGGCGAGGCGAATGCCACTTCCCGGGTCAAAGGACCTCCGCCACCACGAAAATGCTGCCGGTCACAAGAACGAGGTCCTGCGGTCCAGCTTCTGTACGAGCACTGTGGTAGGCAGCGGTCACCGAGCCATGATCCGTGCCGACCAATCCGTGCTCCGCTGCTTGTCGCTTCAACAAACCGGCATCCAAACCTCTTGGAATATCCGCTTTGCAGAAATGGTAGATGGCATTTCCCGGCAGTTCGGCAAGTACATGCCCCAGGTCCTTGTCGTTCACCATGCCCAGCACGATATGCAGTTGCTTGTGTGGTGTGCGCTCAAGCATGACGCGTACGGCCTTGATGCCATCCACATTGTGTGCAACATCGACAATGGTCAGCGGGTCGCTTCCCAGTTGTTCCCATCGTCCACGAAGGCCGGTGTTCTCCTGTACCCGCGCGAAGCCACGCGACATGGCTTCATCAGGGACCGAGATCCCATTTTCCCGCAGGATCGACAAGGTGACCATCGCCGTGCGGGCATTTCGCTCTTGGTGTGGGCCTTCCAATGCACTGGGAAAGAGCAGTGGCTTCTGTTGGTCCACCCTGATGAAGGGTGCTCCCTCAACCCTGGCCTTTTGTTCGATCACTTCCGCCACGCTGTCCTTGGCTTCCCCAAGGATCACGGGAACTCCCGGTTTGATGATGCCGGCCTTCTCAGCAGCGATCGCCTCCAGTGTGTTTCCGAGGAATTCCATGTGGTCCCAACCGACGTTGGTGATCACGCTTGCTTCCGGCGTTACCACATTGGTGCTGTCCAGTCTTCCTCCCATACCGACTTCGATCACGGCGATGTCCACTTCCTGTTCTCGGAACCACCATAGCGCGAGCCCGACACCCCATTCGAAGAAGGAAGCTTGAAGCGGCTCGAAGCCGCTGCGATATTCCTCCACGAAACGGACGACTTCTTCCTCGGCGATCATCGCGCCATTGATGCGGAATCGCTCCCGCAGATCCTTCAGATGCGGGGATGTGTGCAGCCCGACCTTGTACCCGGTTTCCTGGAGGACACTGGCAATGAGGTGACTCGTGCTTCCCTTCCCATTTGTGCCTGCCACATGCACACACCGGAGGCCACGTTCCGGGTGGTCCAGCATTTCCATCATCGCCAGGGTGTTGCCCAGATCGGCTTTATAAGCGGCCTTGCCGATGCGCTGGAACATCGGAAGCTGCGCGTAGAGATACGCCAGCGTCTCCTGGTAATTCACCTTACTGGAGGATGAACTCGAAAACGATGAAGCCCGCCTGGTCGTTGCTCGCGCCGGGATTCGCACTGAAGGTGAACTGCCGCGCGTAGCCCTCTGCCAGGGTATGCAATTGGCGTGAAGTAGTGGTGGTGGGCGTACCGATCCGCCCTTTGGCGTAGATCACCTTGCCACTTGGATCCACCCGGATATCCACGGCCACCTTCCCGGATTCGGTATTGTCGTTCCGGAAGCTCGGCGTCTTCGAGAGCCCGCGACCATCAAGCCGACCTTCGAAGCCCTTCCCATGGAAACTGCCTATCCCGCCCGCACCAGGTGTAGTGGAAGGAGTACTGCCCCCCGGGGGACCTTCCTGCGGAACAGCAGGGGAGGTGGAGGGCGTGAACAGGGCGTTGGGATTCGGTTTCGGCGGAGCGGGCGTGACGGGTGCCGGTTTGGGTTTAGGCTCCGGCTTCACGGGTTTGGGCTGTTCCACTGGACTTTCGTCCTCGGTTGCCACGTCCTCGGGTTGGGCCGGTGATGGCGCTGTGCTTGGTTGTGGTTGTGGTGCACCCGGTGTAGCCGCCGCAATGCTGCCACCTCCGCCGCCCATGTCCTCCATCACCAGTTCGATCATTTCATCCTTGGGCAGGGGGTCGGGTTGCTGCAGCCCGAAGAACAGGAAAAGGACCAGCAGCACCACATGGAACAGGATCGTGAAGATCGCTCCTGTCCGTTTGTCGTTCCGCTCTTGTTCGATGGTGATCGCGCTCATCCCATGTCGTATTCCCGATCGCGTTCCGCTGGTCCCGCGTGCGATGGCCCGTTACTACTTCGGTTTGGTGGCAAGAATGATGCGCCACTTGTTCCGCTTGGCCACGTCGAGCACGTCCACGGTGAGACCCGTGGGTACGCTTTGGTCCACGTGCAACACGACGGCCTGATCGGGTGGAAGCTTGCCCATTTCGCCCTGCAGTACACTTTCCAGTTGCTCGGGTTCGATCAACTGGTTGTTCACGCTGAAATTGTGCTCGGCATCGATGCGCACCGCGATCTTGGGTTTCTCCTTGGTCTGGTTGGCGCTCTTCGGAAGGTCCACCGGCAACGCGTATGGGCTCACCAGGGTGCTCACGATCACGAAGAAGATGAGCAACAAGAACACGAGGTCCGTCATGGAGCTCATGCTGAACCCCGCATCGATCTTATGTGTGCTTCGAAGTGACATGATGCTTATTTGGCCGGTGAATCCAGCACGTCCATGAATGCGATGGTGGTGGCTTCCATGTTCTGGACAACCTTGTTCACCCGGGCGACCAGCGTATTGTAGGCCACATAGGCGATGATGCCGATGACCAGGCCGGCCACCGTGGTGACCATGGCCTGCATGATGCCACCGCTCAACTGGGCGATCTCAACCCCAGCACCACTGATCTTCATGGTGTGGAAGGTCACGATCATCCCGATCACCGTACCCAGGAAGCCGATCATAGGCGCTGCTCCGGAAATGGTGGCCAGGATGGTGAGGCCTTTCTCCAGCTGGTAGATCTCGAGTTTGCCGGCGTTCTCGATGCTCACCTCAATGTCCTTCAAAGGCTTACCGATCCGGCTGATGCCCTTGTCCAGCATGCGTGAGATGGGCGAGGTGCTCTGGGCGCAAAGGTTCCGTGCCGAGTCGATCTTGCCCTCGTGGATGTAGTCGCGGATCTTGTTCATGAAATCCTTCTCCTCCTTCAGCGCACGGCGGATGGCAAGTGTCCGTTCGATGATGATGTACACTGCGACCAGGGACATGACCGCCAACGGCCCCATGATATACCAGCCACCGTTCTGGATCAGTTCCCAGATGGAGATGGTCTCGATCACCGGTTCCACGGGCATGGTGTCGGTCTGATCCAGCAATTGCTGGGCAGCCTCACGGGTGTCCTGTATCTGTGCGTAAAGCGGAAGTCGCATGGGATGGGTCTGGTTGTGTTGGAACGGAGCAGCGCCCCGAAAAATTTCAATGTTGAAGTTTGTCCAGCGCAATTCCGAAAGCCGTGCGGGTGAGATGGGTGCGCAGGGCGTGCTTTGCGTGGGTGGCTTCCAATGCCTGCCCGATCACCATGCTCACATCCTGGAACAGTGCTTCATCGGTAAGGGAGGCACCCGGGCGCATGCAGTGCGCAAAAACGCGCGCCATGCCGCAGTTGGCGATGAAGTCCGGGATCACGCTCAACAAGGAATCGGCCTTTTCAGCGATCGGCCCATAGAAGATCTCGGTATCGGCGAACGGCACGTTGGCCCCGCTGCTGATCACCTCCAATCCATAGGCCACCATTCGTTCCACATGATCGTGGGTCACCAATCGGCTGGCGGCACAGGGGAGGAACACCTCGGCCCCCACGTTCCAGATGCGTTCGTTCACCTCCTCGTAGGGCAACATGTCCTGCATGCGCAATGCATTGCCGTCCTTGTTCATGAAGAACGACTTCACCTGGTCGGCGCTCAATCCATCGGGTGCGATGGTCCCACCATGTCGGTCGATGATGCCTACGATGACAGCGCCCTGCTGGGAGAGATAGTAACCGGCGGTAGCGGCCACGTTGCCCCAACCCTGCACGATCACACGTTTGCCCTTGAGTTCGCCTTTGTAGACCCGGTAGTAATGGCGCACACTTTCGGCCACGCCCCAGCCGGTGATCATGTCCGCCACGGCATATTTCCCAGCCACCGGCACATAATTCAGGTCGTTCACCACCTTGCTCACACCTTCCCGAAGCTGGCCGATGGCGTGCATCTTGACATCCTCCTGGGTGCCGATGTGTCCGTTCACCACACCCTCCTGAGGATGTCGCAGTCCGTATCGCTCCGTGATCGGGATCACTTCGTGGAGTTCGTCCACGTTCATGTCGCCTCCGGTGCCGTAATAGGTCTTCAGCAGGGGCATCACAGCCTTGTACCAGCGGTCCAGCACCTCCTGTTTACGGGGGTCCGCCGGGTCGAAATTGATGCCGCTCTTGGCCCCACCGATGGGTGGGCCGCAAACGCTGAACTTCACCTCCATGGTCTTGGCCAGGCTCTCCACCTCCCGCTTGTCGAGGCCTTTCCGCATGCGGGTACCACCTCCGGCAGCACCGCCACGCAGACTGTTGATGACCACCCAGCCCGTTGCCCCGGTAGGAGCATCGTTCCACTCGAACACGATCTCGGGTGCGCGCTCCTCGAAGCGCTTCAGGGCATCTCTCATTGCACGGTGCCGGTGAGGCGAGGTCAAAGGTAACCGGCACCTTGGCGAAGGGCCTGCCGCAGGGGGCAGGTTATCCATGGCGCTGGTGTTAATTGGGGAGATAGACCGCACCCCCAACAGCATTGCGCTTCGCCCCCGTCACGCTGGCCAGGATATTCGGCTCGTTGCGCACGCGCAATACACCCAGCAAGGCGAAGACCAGGGCTTCTTTGAAGTTCACGGTGACGGGCGTCGAAACGTCAATGCGGATCTGTGTCCTCGCCCCGAGCTGTTCCATCAGAAAGCCATTGTGGGCACCACCACCCGTTACCATCACCGATCCCACTGTGCCCCCCAAGGCTGCGGCAAGCTGCTCCGCGATATGCTCAACGACCGTGCGCAAGCGATCTTGCAGTCTGATGGAGCTATTCGCGAGCAAGGGCTTCACATGCTCATCGAACCACTCACGCCCTAATGAGCGTGGCGGAGCTTGGTGGTGAAAAGGGAGGGCGTTCAGTATGTCCAATAGCATTGGATCGGGCTTGCCTGAGCGTGCCATTTCACCATCCTTGTCATAGGCCAGGCCCGCTTCGTTCGCCAGGAAATTCAAAGCCTGGTTCCCGATGCATACATCGTAGCCGATCACACGATCCGTATCGTGCAGTGCGATGTTGCAAATGCCCCCGATGTTCAGAAAGGCCCGGTGGTCCGGGAAGAGCAACTTCTCGCCCAAGGGGACCAAGGGTGCTCCCTGTCCGCCCAAGGCCACGTCCATGCTGCGGAAGTCGCATACGGTGGTGATCCCGGTGGCAGCGGCGATACGTGCCCCACAACCGATCTGGGTGGTGAGTCCTTCCTCAGGCTTGTGGAACAGCGTGTGGCCGTGTGACGCGATCAGGTCGACCGTCCGCCCATTCAATAACGCGTTGCAAGCCGCGCCGATACGATCGCCAAGGTCGCGGTGCAAACGGGCCATATCCAATGCCGAGCCCGCCATGGCTTGGATCAGCCGTTGCTGAAAAGCCCCATCATAGGGAACCGTCACAGCCTCGCTGATGTTGAAGCTCCAGTGACCATTGGCAAGTTCAAATGCACACCAGGCCAGGTCCAGGCCGTCCAACGAGCTGCCGCTCATCACGCCGATGACGTTATAGCGAACGGCCTTTTCCACTTCCATGGCGCGAAGGTATCGGCTACTTTTGCGCTCCCCCTGAACTGAATTCCCATGCAAGACACCGCCACCCTCGCCGGCCTCAATTTCGAACTCTCCGAAGAGCAGATCGCAGCGCGCGATGCCGCCCGCGATTTCGCCCAGAACGTGCTGAAGCCCGGTGTGATCGAACGCGATCGTGAACAGCGATTCCCAGCAGAAGAGATCAAGCAGCTCGGCCAACTCGGCTTCCTGGGCATGATGGTGGATCCCAAGTACGGCGGTGGTGGCATGGACACCATCAGCTATGTGCTGGTGATGGAGGAATTGAGCAAGGTGGACGCCAGCGCCAGTGTGGTGGTGAGCGTGAACAACAGCCTGGTGTGCTGGGGCCTGGAGACCTTCGCCAATGAGGAGCAAAAGCAGAAATACCTGGTGCCTCTCGCCAAGGGTGAAAAGATCGGCGCGTTCTGCCTCAGTGAGCCTGAGGCTGGCAGCGATGCCACCAGCCAGCGCACCACGGCCATAGACATGGGCGATCACTACCTGCTGAACGGTACCAAGAACTGGATCACCAACGGGGGTACGGCCAGCACCTACCTGGTTATCGCGCAGACCGATGCCGCCAAGAAGCACAAGGGCATCAACTGCTTGATCGTGGAGAAGGGCATGCCCGGTTTCGTAGTGGGCCCCAAGGAGGACAAGCTCGGCATCCGCGGCAGTGACACACACACCTTGATGTTCCAGGACGTGAAGGTGCCCAAGGAGAACCGCATCGGTGAGGACGGTTTCGGCTTCACCTTCGCCATGAAGACCTTGAGCGGCGGCCGCATCGGCCTTGCTTCACAGGCACTGGGCATCGCGAGCGGCGCCTATGAACTGGCACTGGCCTACAGCAAGGAGCGCAAGGCCTTCGGAAAAGCGATCAGCGAGCACCAGGCCATCGCCTTCAAACTGGCCGACATGGCCACCGAGATCGAAGCCGCACGCCTGCTCTGCTTCAAAGCAGCCTGGCTTAAGGACCAGCACCTGAACTACGACCAGGCCAGCGCCATGGCCAAGGTCTTCGCGAGTGAAGTGGCCATGAAGACCACCGTGGAGGCCGTGCAAGTACATGGTGGCTACGGATTCGTGAAGGAGTACCACGTGGAGCGCCTGATGCGCGATGCCAAGATCACACAGATCTACGAAGGCACCAGCGAGGTGCAGCGGATCGTGATCAGCAGGAACTTGCTGAAGGGCTGAAGGGGCGGCCAACACCGGCCCAGATCAGGGTCCAATGGACCGCGTCAGTTCAGCAGCACCCGATGGACCATGCTGCCCCGTGGACCGATCATATGGATGGAATACGGTCCCTGTGCCAACCCGCTCAGATCGATCGGGAATGGCCCGTTGGTCGTGGGAGTCTCCACGCGCACGACCTGGCCGAGCGAATTCACGACTTGAAGCGGGTGGCCGGCATCCCGGATCTCCACGGTCACCAGGCCGTCCGAAGGGTTGGGGTAAGCAGGATGTGTGATCAAGGAGTGCGAACTGATCCCCACACCTCCCTGGTGTGTGACCACCAACTTCGGGTGAATATCCCGGTTCGGGTGGTCGCTTGAGGCAAAGACCATACGCCGGTAGTAGGATTCGTTCTGCAGGCGCAGCATGAACCCGTAGTTCCCTTGATCGATCATGGCGACCACCAATGCGGTCACGTCGATGTCAAGCACATCCTCTGTGGGCGATGTGGTGGCCGGAATGACCACTTCATCCAACGTTGTGGTGCTGGGCTGTGTGGCCCAGATCACGGTCTGTTCATCCCAGGTGCCGGTCACCCGTTGCAGCAATGCCGTGTTGGGACCTGACAAGCTCGAATGCTGCAGTTCGTTGCTTTCGTTATCGTGGTAGAGGGACAGGCGTGCATCGATGATCTCGGCTCCTGCAGGCAGCAATTCCAACTGGAACCGGAGCAGGGATCGCACATCGGAGTTGGAGCCTGAATTGGTCCATGCTATGGCGTGCAGTCCGATGTAATTGCCGTAGTTGTTGGAAGCGTAGCCACAGGGAATACAGCTATACACCGCAGCATCATACCCATCCTCGAAGTCTGGTTGGAAAACGGTCACCGTGGGTTGGGCCACCAATACGAGTGAGCAGCTTGAGGATGCAAGCAGTGTGAGCGTTGCGGAGAGGGTTCCGATCTTCATGTTCATGTTCATGTCAATAGGATGTATTTCTCAGTTGGTGCGATCCCCGGGGATCCGAACGAAACTCATGACATAGACGGCTTGGTAGCCAAGGGGTTGCTTACGATCTGTACGTTGTTGGCCGACGGAGGCTGAAGGCTGGTGTTGCCAGCTCGACAGATGCACCTACTCCCTGCTTCATTGAACTATTGGACCGGGGATCCAAGGTGCCGACTGGCAGAATGATCCGGTCGTAGTGAAGCTTGGCTCCATGGCTGTCTGGCTGAAGGACCAGCACAGGAACTACGACCACAGGGTCACGCAGTGCGACCGATGCGATCTACATCACCTCCAGCAGCATCTCCAACTTGATCCCTCGCGATCCCTTCACCAGCACCAGATGCCCGGTGAGCGGTTCGTGCTTGAGCACCTGTGTCAGGGCCACGGCATCGGAGTAGGAGTGTTGGGTGGCACTGCGTTGGAATTCCGGTCCTACGAAGCGTGCATCAAGGCCCAGATCATTCACCAATGCGACGATGGCATCGTGTTCCGTACGACTATCGGCACCCAATTCAAGCATGTCTCCCAGAATGGCCAACTTGGGGCGCTCACTGGACATGGCTGCGAAATTCTCCAGCGCGGCCGCCATGCTCGTGGGGTTGGCGTTGTAGGCGTCGAGCACCAACTGGTTCCGGCCCGTATCACGGAATTCCGATCGGTTGTTGCTGGGCGTGTATTTCGTGAGGGCTTCCGCGATCACCTGGTCGGGTACACCGAAGTGCTGGCCCATCGCCACCGCTGCCAAGGCGTTCGGCAGGTTGTAGTCTCCGATGAGCTTGGTAGCCACCTGGTAAGCAGCACCATCCCTGCCCATGAATACCAGGTTCATGAAGGGACCATCGCTCACGATACAACCAACGGTATCAGCATCAGGATGGGTGCCGTAGGTGATGCGCTCAAGCCCATTGCTCTTCTCCATCAACAGTGCATCGTCCGCATTCACGAACACGGTGCCTTGGTGTGAACGCAGTGATGCGTAAAGCTCCGTCTTGGTGCGTATAACGCCCTCGTAACCGCCGAAGCCTTCGAGGTGCGCCTTGCCGATGTTCGTGATCATGCCGTGGGTCGGTTCAGCGATCGCTGCTAGCTCAGCGATGTCCCCCACCTTGTTAGCGCCCATCTCGATGATCGCAATGCGGTGCTCCTGCGTGATCCGTAGCAAAGTCAACGGAACTCCGATATGATTGTTGAGGTTACCGATGGTGGCGAGTGTCGGTCGGTCCGCGTCCAGCACAGCATGCAACAACTCCTTGGTGGTGGTCTTGCCGTTGGTACCGGTGATGCCGATGACAGGTATGTCGAAGGTCCGGCGGTGATAAGTGGCAAGCTCCTGTAGGGCCTGCAGCACATCGGGCACGAGCAGGAAGCGTTCGTCCTCCGCGACCGCTGGATCGTCCACTACGGCCAGGCGAGCTCCCTTCCCCAAGGCTTCAGCAGCGAAGGCGTTGGCGTTGAAGTTGGGCCCCTTCAAGGCGAAGAACATGCTATCTGTTGCAATGGCACGGGTATCGGTGCATGCTTCCGTGCAGTCCAGGAAATGTGCGTGAAGGATCGGAGTGGTGGTCATGAACGAAAGAGCCCCCCCGACAGGTCGGGAGGGCTCGAAAGATAGTTGGTATGCGCCTTAGCGATCGAGCTTGTCGCGACGCTTGTCATCACCCATGCCGCGTGGGCTGCCCACGCGGGTCATGGCGCAGCGGAACCCGATGGTGGCCGTGCTTTGACGCTCGTCCAAGTGACGGCGTGTGGCAGGGTTGGCCCAGTAGATGCGATCGGCCCAGGAAGCGCCCTTGTAAACACGCGAGCGGTCGTTGATCAAGGAAGTCTTGCCCCAGTCGTACATCCTGTTGCCTTCAAAATCATCGATATCGAAGTACAGGCTGCTCTCCTGGTCACCATCGTGGAAATTGATGTTATCGGACGTACGATAGTTCCGGCGATCGATGTTCTCTTCCACGGTCACGTTGCGCCAGCGTACTTCCCCGGGCTGGTCGGATTGGTAATCACTGATGCCGCTCAACAGCTTGGGACAGATGTCCAGGTCCTTGCTCTTGATGTTGTCGACCATGTCTTGTACCCGCTGCATGGCCGCATCGTGTTTGCGGGTGTTCTGGAATTCGATGGCCTCGTCGACCTGTGTCAGCAACTGATCGATAAGCTCAGCTTCCTCATCCGTGGCACGAGCTTGCATGGCATTCTGGAACTGCTCCAGGTAATACTTCACACCATCCAGGTCGTAGTTCACCAAGTCGTGCTTATCCTCCACCACACCATCGCTATTGAGCACCTTCGTCTTGAAGACATTGCCCCTGAATGGCCGGAAGTCGTCCTTATCCTCAGGGCTCAATGGGCGGTAGACATCCATGACCCATTCGCTCACATTGCCGGCCATGTTGTACAGGCCATAGTCATTGGGCCAGTAGCTGAAGACGGGTGCGGTCACATCGGCGTTGTCGTTCAAGCTGCCGGCCACACCCATATAGTCGCCACGACCGCGCATGAAGTTCCCGCGGAAATCACCGTAGAATCGGCCTCCCTTCTTGCGGCTGTCATAGCGTACCCAGTGGCCGTTCCATGGATAGATACGGCGCTCGATGATGCGTTCGTCCACGGTATTGCCAACGAGGCCATAAGCCGCATATTCCCATTCCGCTTCTGAGGGGAGCCGGTAGCGGGGCAGCAGTACCCCGTCCTCCATGCGCAGGTTGCGCGTGTCCTTATTGGGGTTGAAGTCCGTCACACCATCCACTTTCTTACCACTTTCATACTGTCCGGCCAGGTATGCGTCCGTGGTGAAGTGGTCCTCGTTGATCTGGTTGGGGTAATGTTCGAACAGACCTTCGCGAATGGTGATCACTTCGTTCACCCGGTCGGTGCGCCAAGCGCAGTAGTCATTGGCCTGCAACCAGTTCACTCCAACTACAGGGTAATCACGGTACGATGGATGGCGCAGGTAGTATTCCACGTAGGGCTCATTGAATGCCAGCTTGCTACGCCATACCAAGGTGTCGGGGAGCGCCTTCTTGTAGATCTCGGGGTAGTCGGCGGCGAATACCCGGTCCGTCCAGTAGAGGTATTCCAACCAATAGAAGTTGGTCACCTCGACCTCATCGATATAAAAGGACGACACGGTGACCGTGCGGGGGATCTGGTCCCACTCATGGCGGAGGTCATCGGTGACGCGGCCCATGGTGAACTGGCCTCCTTCGATAAGCACGAGACCGGGCCCGGTTTCCTGGTCCTCGTAACCGACCTTTTCAAAGCCGCCGTTCTTCGAGTCGTTGTAGTTCCAACCTGTGGCACCACTTTTCTCGAACTGGCAGGAGGTGAGCAGTACCGCGCCAGCGGAGATCATGCTGATATTCCTTACAAAACTCATGGTCTTGCTGGGTTCGTTACTTGTTCTGGTTCAGAAGGTGGGGCATGCTACGACCCGGAACCTTCTCTTCTTTGGTTTGCAGGTGAACTGCAATTGCAGGCTGATCTCGTGGGACCCGGCGGTGGATGTGGTCAGTCGCGAGGTCGTTACATCATAACTGTAGCCGAACTTGAACTTCTCGGTCTGGAAGCCGATCAAGGCGATGAACGCATCGCGTGTGCGATACCATACACCAGCTGTGATCGGGCCATGGTCCACGTACAGACCCAGGTTCAATTGACGGAACGCAGCTTGTTGCTGATATAGTATGTTCGGTGAGATCCGGGTCTTGGCCTCGCCATACTTGCCCTGCATACCGACAGGGATCGCGGCTCCGCCATGACCGGTGAACTTGATCGGAAGTGGACTATCGCCCACGATCAGCGATTCGTTGGGTTGGGTGAGGTGATGTGCCGCAAAGCCTACGAAGAACACATCACTATAGCCCAGAACACCTGCGCTGAAGTCGGCATTACCCACGGTACCTCCACGGGGAACGTCGTTCGTATTATAGATGAACCCACGGCGCGGGTCGATCTGATCGCCGAAGGTCAGTTTGCTCCAGTCCAGGGATTTTTGGAAGTACGTGGCCTGGAAGCCGACCTTGATCGAGAACTTGGCCGAGACCGCCTGTTGATAGGAGTAGATGCCGCTGACGGTGGTCGTATTGAGCGTGCCACGCCCGGCCTGGTCGTGGGTGACCAGCAATCCGACGCCACCACTTACTGCATCAACGTGCTGGTCGTAACTCGCGCTCGTCGTCACGAACGTACCGGTCAGGGCCGGCCACTGGTTGCGGTAGTTCATCACCACGCGTGGACATCTGGCCGTACCGGCGAATGCCGGGTTCAGGTAAAGGGGGTTCGCGTAGAACTGTGTGAATTGCGGGTCCTGGGCTGTTGTTCCCAGTGTCGCGAACACACCCAGTGCAAGGCCAAGGGCCGCACGCCTAATGGTCCATTCCATCATGCTCTCGATCGATCAAGGCTTGGTGCCAGCGCCAAGTATACGGATCCCCCAGCATTGCGGTTCTTCACCCCCGACAATATTCCTGAAATGAGGTCGTTCGAGGGGTGTTCCGACAATGCAAGGGTCGAAGGTAGTACTTTCGTTCACATCTGTTGATAACCTGTTGATCAGTGTTCATGAAGCCCTTCCGCATCGCGCTTCTCATCCCGGTGCTCGTCCTGCTGAACGTCGCCACAGCGCAACATAGTATCGTACGTACCATACAATGGTACGAGCCGGACAGCGACCGGGATAAGGTGCGCTCCGATGTACAAGGCCCACCGGAGGTGCGGTCCCCATCGGAGCGGGTTGCCCAGCCAAGCCCCGGAGGTGTTGTACCTGCGGATCGTTCGACAATGCTCCCGGATGCGCAGGCCAGCAGGCTGACCGGGCAGGGGAGGGCCGTTGAGGCTGTGCGACCGGACACACAAAAAAAATCACCGCCTGTTCCGTTTGAAGGGGCACACATCGATCCGGATCGTGCCGGTCTGCCCTTCTACAGCGAATTCCTTCCGGTCTCTTCCGGTACCACTGCATTCACAGCGCATTTGAGCAATACGTCCTACTCCGCACTTACGGAAGTGGAACTGACCAAATGGCCCAAGCTGGACACCATCGGCGCCGAGCCCCTGATGCATACACACCTCTCCTGGTACAGGAAGCAACCCCAGGCCCTGGTCGCCATCGTCCCGTTCCGGCGGAACCCAAGCACGGGCATGGTGGAGAAACTGATCGGGTTCACCCTCGACCTGGTGGAGGTCCATGGGGGAGGACGGGCCGGGGGGCAGCGCTCCTATCCCGAAACATCGAAGCTTGCCACCGGCGATTGGTTCCGCTTCACCGTGGTCCAGGATGGTGTGCATCGACTGACCTACGACTTCCTCCAAGCTCTTGGCGTGGATGTCAACGGGCTGAACTCGGACCGCATCAATATATATGGTAGCCATTTCGGGATGCTGCCGTTCCAGAACAATGAATTGGGGCCTACGGACCTTCTACTGAACGCCATCCGGGTCGATGACGGCGGGGATGGGGTCTTCGGGCCTGGTGACCAGATCCTGTTCTATGCCACTGGCGCGCAGCGTTGGGATCTTGTGGGTGATGTGTTCGTCCATACCAAGAACGTGTACTCCGATTCGGCCTGCTTTTTCCTTGGCATCGATACCGATATGCCCCGCAGGATCGCTTCTGCGGTGGTAACCGATGACCAGGCGACCAACACCGTCACCTCATTCAGTGACCGCCAGTTCATCGAACGCGACCTGGTCAATCTGATCAAGTCGGGACGTACGTTCTATGGTGAGACCTTCGATCAGATCACCTCCTACAACTTTAATTTTGAAACACCTTTTCTGGTGGCTGACGCACCGGCGACCTTGGTATTCTCGGGTGCCGCGCGTACGATCAACTCCGGGGTGACCACCAACTACAGTTCCTTCACGATCACCTCAGGGAATGCGCTGGACAATACTTTTCAAGTGGCTGGTGTGGGCCTCAATTACTCCGGCGCTTTAGCCCGGAATTTCAGCGAGACGTACAGTTTCAACCCGGTCGGCAATAACATTCCGATCACCCTCAGCTTCAATAAGTTCGATCCCATCACGTCCGTTGGTTGGCTCAATTTCCTGGCGCTGAACTGTAGGCGTGAACTCCGCATGTTCGGGAATCAACTGGCTTTCCGGGACTTGAACTCGATCGCGCCAGGAGCTGTGTCGGAGGTCGTACTGGACCAGGCACAGAACGCCGTCAACATCTGGGAGATCACCGATCCAACAGATGTGCGCAATGTGAACTTCACGGTGGATGGAGTTCAGAAACGATTTCGGGTACGGACCGACAGTCTGCGGCAATTCATCGCATTTGCGAATACGGGGTTCCTGACACCCACAGCGATCGGCCCGGTGGCCCCGCAGAACCTGCATGCCACGGCGCTGCCGATGGACCTGGTCATTGTATGTCCACCGCCATTCCTTTCCCAAGCCCAGCGATTGGCGGAACAGCGTATCACCGATGGCTTGACGGTATCGGTCGTCACACCCCAGCAGGTGTTCAACGAGTTCAGCTCAGGAGCGCGGGATGCCACGGCGATCAAACGTTACATGCGGATGTTGTACGACAACGCTGGCTCCGACCCCGCCTTGATGCCCCGATATCTCCTCCTCTTCGGAGATGGGTCCTACAACAACATTTCCCGGGTGGAGAGCAACCAGAATTGGATACCATCCTACCAGACGGAAAACTCCGTGGATTACTCCCGTTCCTACACCTCGGATGACTACTTCGCATTGCTGGACGAGTCAGAAGGAGAATACACAGGGGACTTGATGGATATCGGAGTAGGGCGCCTGCCTGTTTCGTCGCTACAGCAAGCACGGGAGGTGGTGGACAAGATCCTCCGCTACGATCGCCTGCAGTTGCTTACCGCGACCGGTGCGGTGTGCGATGCAACAGGGGGCGGTGGTGCCGCCGATTGGCGCACTTCCGTTCTGTTCACCTCCGATGACCAGGACGGTGGTTCCTTCGAAGGGACCATCCATATGTCCCAAAGCGATTTTCTTGCCCGACGCGTGGAGGATGAGCATCCGCGTTTCAATGTGGACAAGATCTATCTCGATGCCTATCAGCAGATCAGCACCCCGGGGGGACAGCGCTACCCCCAAGCCAGTGCGGACCTCAAGGACAAGGTCCAGAAGGGCTTGCTACTGGTGAACTATGTGGGACACGGGGGCGAAGTTGGTTGGGCCCATGAGCGTTTCCTGGACAATCCCACGATCCTGGGGTGGAGCAACAACGACCGCTTGCCGCTGTTCATGACGGCAACCTGCGAATTCTCCCGGTGGGACGATCCCGGGCGTACCTCGGCCGGCGAATTCGTGCTGCTGAACCCACAAGGTGGTGGGATCGCACTGATGACCACCACGCGACTGGCGTACTCCGATCAGAACTTCCAGTTGGGACGGGATTTCTACGACCATGTATTCCGTGAAACCGATGACCTGGGTCGTACCCACCTCCTGGGCGATGTGTTGGCCAATACCAAGCGCGCGATCACTACCGCCAATCCCACGCAACTCAACCATCGGAACTTCTCTCTTCTGGGAGACCCCAGTCAGCGTCTGGCGATGCCCCGCTTGGCAGCGCGTATCACTTCCGTCACCGATACGATGGGCAATCCGATGGATACGATCAAGGCGCTTTCCACAGTACGTATAGCCGGTTTCATCGACGGCGGGAACGGTTCACCCCTGGCGGATTTCAATGGCGTGGTACTCCCCATCGTGTATGACAAGGAGGTGCAACAGTCCACCCTCTCCAATGACGGGGGCCTTCCCTTCAATTTCAAGATCCGCAAGAACTCGATCTATCGGGGAAGGGCCACCGTGAGCAATGGCCAGTTCGACTTCACCTTCGTGGTGCCCAAGGATATCAACTACGAGGTGGGTACGGGGCGCATCGCATGCTATGCCGAAAGTTGGAACACGAACGCGAGCGGATATGATAACGATGTTCTGGTCGGTGGCACCGCAACGGATGTCGCCATGGACGAGCTCGGCCCCACCATCGAACTGTACATGAACGATGAGCGCTTCGTTCGCGGCGGCATGACCGACGAGAACCCGATGCTCTTCGCCAAGTTGTTCGATGAGAACGGCATCAATACCGTGGGAAGCAGCATCGGCCATGATCTCCTCGGTGTGCTCAACGACAACAGCGATCAGGCCATCGTGCTGAACGATATGTACGAGGCGGACCTCGACACGTACAAGAGCGGCACGGTGCGACATCGCTTGAGCGACCTGGAGGAAGGGCCCCATGAACTCCGCTTGAAGGCGTGGGACGTGTTCAACAACAGTTCGGAAGTGAGCACTGAGTTCGTGGTCGCCTCCTCGGCCGAATTGGCGCTGGATCATGTACTGAACTACCCCAACCCGTTCACCACCTATACCGAGTTCTTCTTTGAACACAATCGACCCTGCACGGCATTGGATGTCCAGGTCCAGGTGTTCACGGTGGCCGGGCGACTGGTCAAGACCATCGGTCGACAGGTGGCCTGCGAAGGATATCGTAGCGAACCGCTGCCTTGGGACGGGCTGGACGACGTTGGGGATAAACTTGGGCGTGGTGTGTACGTATACCGCCTCAATGTGACCACACCGGAGGGCGAGAAGGCAGAGAAGTTCGAAAAGCTGGTGATCCTGCGCTGATCCACACAATAAGCCCCCACTCGCAGACGTATATTTGCCATCCTTTTTCCCGACCCATCGCCTGATGCGAATCATCCGTCCTTGCTTTCCTATCCTGCTGGCCTTCGCGGCAATTGCGATGCCTGCGCTCGTTCGTGCCCAGCCTTGCGATCCACAGTTCCAAGCTGCCGGACAACAATGTGGGGATCAACTGAATACGATCACGACGGCCGTGCCTTTCCTGATGATCAGCCCCGACTCCCGAGCGGGGGGTATGGGCGATGCCGGGGTGGCCCTCTCCCCGGATGCCAATTCGATCCATTGGAACCCTGCAAAGCTTGCCTTCGCCGAGAATGAGGGGGAATTCTCCATGAGTTACAGTCCCTGGCTGAGGAACCTGGTCCCTGACATGAGCCTGGCCTATCTCTCGGGGTACAAGCGCCTGGGCAACAAGCGCAGTGCGATCGGAGGCTCCTTGCGCTATTTCAACCTGGGCAGCATCCTCTTCACCGATATCACCGGTGCCACGATCCGCGATTTCAAACCTGCCGAGTTCGCGGTGGACCTGGCGTTCGCCCAGCAATTCGGCGACAAGTTCTCCGGAGGGGTGGCCATCCGGTACGTCAACAGCAACCTTACGGGAGGTATCAGTGTGCAGGGAGCCAACTCCAAAGCAGGCCAGAGCGTAGCCGCCGATGTATCTTTCTACTATGTCAACGACGAAGTGCGCATGGGCGACAAGGACGCCACCTTCGCCTTCGGCTTGAACATATCGAACGTGGGTGCGAAAATGTCCTACACGGAGACCGCCAACCAGGATTTCATTCCCATCAACATGCGCTTGGGCCCATCGCTCCGCTTGGAGATCGATGACTTCAACAGCATCACCTTCAACATGGACGTGAACAAGCTGTTGGTACCCACGCCTCCGGTTTATCTTCTGGACCAGGACAATGCGTTGGTGATCGACCCGGTAACGGGCAACCCGGCCGTGGCCAGTGGACGTGACCCCAATGTGGGTGTTGCGGCGGGCATGTTCGGCTCGTTCGCTGATGCACCGGGAAACGTCACCTATGATGACAACAACAATGTGGTGATCGAATCCGGCAGCATCTTCCGCGAGGAAATGCGGGAGATCAATCTCGCGGGTGGCTTGGAGTACTGGTATGCCGATCAATTCGCTTTCCGCTCGGGGTATTTCTGGGAGCACTACACCAAGGGCAATCGGAAATATTTCACCTTGGGTTTCGGGGTGAAGTACAGCATCTTCTCCCTGGACCTCAGCTACCTGATCGCCAACCAGCAGCGCAGCCCACTGGCGAACACGTTGCGCTTCACGCTCGGTTTCCGCTTCGATGGCAAGAATGCCCAGAAGAAGGCAGGCGACGTATGACCCCCTTCCGGATAGGCTTCGGCTATGATGTGCACCGGCTCAGCGAAGGACGGGAACTCTGGTTGGGTGGCGTGCTGATACCGCACACGGTAGGGGCACTTGGCCATTCGGATGCCGATGCCTTGCTTCATGCTGTTTGCGATGCGCTTTTGGGTGCGGCCGCTTTGGGGGACATCGGCATGCACTTTCCCGATACCGATCCGAAGTGGAAGGGAGCGGATAGCAAACGACTCCTTGCCGACGTAACACAACTGCTTCACAAGGAAGGTTGGCTCATCGGGAACGTGGATTGCACCCTGGTGCTGGAACGGCCACGGATCATGCCTCATGTGCCGGCCATGCGCGCAACGATGGCGCCTCTTCTCGGAATTGCTGAAGATGCCGTGAGCATCAAAGCCACCACGAATGAGCGTTTGGGGTTCGTGGGACGGGAGGAGGGTGTCAGTGCCCATGCCGTGGCGCTGATCCATCGCGCAACAGGCTGAGCCTACCCGTATCCTGGTCAATCGTCGCCGTCATCCCGGGGAGGCTCCAGGAATGTGCCATGCCCCTGCTCGTCCTCGAAGTAGAACACGCGCATCTGCGCCGTATCGCGCAGCAGGTCGATCTTCCCGATCTCCACCCGGGACACCGTCACGCCCAATCGATCCTGGAGGTCCTTGTAAAGCAGTGCCCGATTCGCTGGCTTGATCAAGTCGATGCGCTCATAGATCAACTGCTTCATGGCCTCATGCCGCGTGAGCCAGATATGCTCCAGCACGAAGGTCACCCCAAGGATCATGAAGTCGGTGAAGAGCAGTTCGCTGAGGCTGACCTTCTTGCTCGCCAATGAGTTGATCACCGCGATGGTGATCACCGCGAACAGGTAGGTCATGTCCTTGATGCTGATCTGCTCGGTCCGGTAACGCAGTACACCGAAGATGGCGAACAGGCCGAATGCGAAGCCGATGCTGAGCTTCACACTGTTCAACAGGACACACAGGAAGAAGATCAGTACATTGAACAGAAAGTAGGTGAAGAGGTAATCCTTCTTGCGGTGGATCGGGTAGTAGATCAACCGGATCAGGATGAACAGCACGGTGATGTTGATGCCGAACTTGAACAGCAGTTCCCACATGTCGTTGTGGAAGAGCGGCATACCGAAGACTTTCATCGCTGTTGCGGGGTTGTGTGTCAGGCTGCTTGCCGGATGCGATCGAGCATCAGCAGAACCGGTTTGAAGGCATTGTGTTTCACCGGCAGGCCCATCAGCAGTATACCGATGCAGTATTTGCTCATGCTTGCCGGACGGATGCCCGATGCACGCATGATCCGGGCGAAGGGTGATCCCCGATCGATCCGTTCCTGCTTCAATTCGGCCACCACGATATCGCCGAGGGTGCGTTCACCGGCAGCATCGGAAAAGCGAAGTCCCAGATCCATGGTCAGCCTTTCGGGGCGATGCCGGTGCACGAACGTGTAGCGCGTGAAGGTGTTACAAAGGACCGGAACGAGTGCCGCATCGGAACCGTTCGCCCCCCGGACGAATTCATGCTGCGCCTCGGTCAAGTGCCCGGGGATGGCCTCCACCGGGATCCGCACCTTGTCGGTGCGACCCCGTCCCGTCTTCCGTTTCACCTCGAGGAAGGCCAGGCCACTGCCCACGTACTCCCGGAAACGGACCTTGCTTCTGAAGGTGCGGCTGTTGTGATGGTCGCGATAGCTCCGCAGGTCGGCCGTGTCCATATACAGGCTGCGGTAACGCGTGCCTCGCGATCCCTCCACCTCAAGGAGACGGTATTCCAACAACATCTCCTGCAATATCGCAGGGAGCATGCTGCCTGCGAAGACGTACTTGGTATCGTTGCGGTCCTGCAAAGCCACCCGGTCCATCTCCGAAAGGGAAATGGGCTCGAAACGATCGATCAGTGCAGCGCAGGCGTCCATTGGGGTCCTTGGCAAAGGGGACCAAATCTAAAGAACCGCAACGGAGCAGCACGTGCCCCGTACTTTTGCACCCCTCCGATCCACACATGGCACGTACCACAACGGTCACATTGCAGATCATCCAGCACGATGCGGCAACGGATCTTCACCAGCCCGACCAGGATTTGCTTGAACAGGCCCGGTCGGCGGCTTCACGGGCCTATGCGCCCTATTCCAATTTCCAGGTAGGGGCCGCTCTGCGCCTCGCGGATGGCAGGGTGGTGTCCGGCAACAATCAGGAGAACGCCGCATTCCCGGCCGGGATCTGTGCAGAAAGGACCGCCCTGCACGCCGCCATGTCCATGGACCCGCACGCCGTGGTCACCGACATGGCCATCGTAGTGCCACAGTCGAAAGGTGAGCGCCCGGTGACACCCTGTGGCATTTGTCGCCAGGTCCTCGCGGAACAGGAGCAACGGCAAGGGGTTCCGGTACGCTTGCTCCTGGCGGGCTACGACGCAAGCGTGCACGAGATCCTGCGCGCAGGGGACCTGCTCCCCTTGTCCTTCGATGCTTCCTTCCTGACGTCGGGTAACTCCTGAACCAGCGGCTGGGCGCGGGCTATATTTGCCCCCTCGCATGCCACTCGGAACATACCGGTGGTGCAAGTACCAAGCATGAGCACCAAGACATCCTCAGCCAAACCGAAGGCATCGAAGCCGGAAAAGACCGCGGGGGGACCGACCTTCGGAAAGGACACCTACCTGCGGTGGTTCAAGGAGATGATCCTCATGCGCCGCTTCGAGGAGAAGACCGGCCAGCTCTACACCATGCAGAAGTTCGGTGGTTTCTGTCATCTATACATTGGACAGGAGGCGATCCTCGCGGGCATGATCACGGCCGTGCGGACCACCGATCGTTTCATCACCGGTTATCGCGACCACGCCCACCCCTTGGTGTTGGGCACACCGGCGAAAAATGTGATGGCCGAGCTGTTCGGCCGCATCACCGGGACCAGCAAGGGGAAAGGTGGAAGCATGCACTTCTTCGACAAGCAGCGGAATCTTTTCGGTGGCCATGGCATCGTCGGTGGGCAGATCGGGCTGGGTGCCGGCATCGCCTTCGCCGATCGATACCGCGGTGAGGATCATGTCACGCTTTGTTTCATGGGCGACGGTGCCGTGCGCCAGGGTATCCTCCACGAGACCTTCAACATGGCCATGGTGTGGAAGCTACCCATCGTGTTCATCATCGAGAACAACAACTACGCGATGGGCACCAGTGTGATGCGCACCAGCAACGTGCACGATCTGAGCACGCTCGGTGAGAGCTACGATATGCCGGGCCTTGGTGTGAACGGCATGCGTTGCGAGGATGTGCACAACGCCATCGCCATGGCCTGCGAACATGCCCGTACGGGCAATGGGCCCTACCTGCTGGACATCAAGACCTACCGCTACAAGGGGCACAGCATGAGCGACCCACAGAAGTACCGGACGAAGGACGAGGTGGAGGGTTATAAGAAGCAGGACCCCATCGAACAGGTGCGCAACACACTGCTGGAAAATGAATGGGCCACCGCTGCCGATCTGGAAGCCCTGGATGAAGCAGCCAAGCAGGAAGTCGCCGAAGCCGTGAAGTTCGCCGAGGAAAGCCCGGCACCGCCGCTCGACGAATTGTACAACGACGTGTACCACCAGACCGATTACCCCTATCTGAAGGACTGATCCCCATGGCTGAGATCGTACGCATGCCCAAGTTGAGCGACACCATGACCGAAGGGGTGGTGAGCGCCTGGCACAAGAAGGTGGGTGATACCGTGAAGAGCGGTGAGGTGCTCGCTGAGATCGAGACCGACAAGGCCACCATGGAATTCGAGAGTTTCACCGACGGTGTGTTGCTGCACATCGGAGTGGCAAGCGGCAAAGCAGCACCGGTGGACAGTGTGCTGGCCGTGTTGGGCAAGGAGGGAGAGGATATCACCAAGCTTCTCGCTGAGGCCGGGGATGGAACA
>JBGTIB010000182.1:0-8077 GCA_041745875.1 Flavobacteriales bacterium
TGTGGAGCACCACTTACGGAAAATGGCCAAGCATTTTTCCGGATGGGCGTGACCTTGAAGGACACAATGCTTTGAGCGCAGTTGATCCGTACAAGGGAAGGTCTTAAAGTGACATTACTGTTTCGTGCCCGAATAGGTGCACGTAGTGCCGCTGAGGTTCAGGTTGAGCGTAAGTATGTTCCCGGCCAATTGTCCCGAACCTGCGATCGTGACACCTGCGGAAATGGTTTGTGTGTTGATGGTGACACTACTGCCACTCACTGTGCCCACCCACGTGTCAAAACCGTCGTTGAACACAACATTTGATATTCCTGTGGAACTGGTGGTAACATTCATCTGAACAGTGAAATTCTGTCCTGGACAGGAGAATGTTCCATTATAGATACCAATGAACTTCGTCCGCATCTGCGTCCCGCAATCCGTCCCTTCGAAACCAGCCGTACAAATGCAATCACCTTCCGTGCAGGAGGCTCCGTTGAGGCAGGTCACGTCCTTGCAAGGATCTTTCTTGCAGCCGCTCGCCACAGTGGCCAATGCGAGCATGATCGGGAAAATGTACTTGTGCAGCGTCATGGTGGTCAGGGTTGGTTTTTGGAGGTGCTAACCTACTGCAAAAAGCAGTACGGAAGGCGTTCTCACTGACTGTTCTCCATCACCCGAATGGGGGATGTGCAGTGCTAGGCCGGACTACCTGCTCAAAACCCGAACCCCATTCCTCCTCCGAAGATCGGGCCCCTCCCGAAGTAGATGCTGTTGGGGTCCTGCCAGACATCGAAGAGCACTTGCAGGAAGATGGAACCCCGCCCTCCCAGTGACTGCACGTAGCCACCGCCCACCAGCAGGTGCGGTACCCAGATCCGCGGTTGGATCTCGCTGAACGGTCCGAAGCGGTTCGCCTCCACGTTCATGTGCAGGAACTCCACGTGGGCGAAGGCCTGTTCAATGAAGCGATAACGCGTGAAGGTGCGATAACCATAGGCCTGGAAGTCGTACGCAGCACCGAAGCGGTTGTCGCGGAAGTACCAGTAGCTGCCACCAACGCCCACCGAAAGCCGACCGGACTTGTCCAACTTGTAGCCCACCATGGGGTCGAGCTGCACGGCCGTGAACGTGCCGAAGGAAAGACCAACGCCGCCCCCGAACCAGATCCGGTCCTTGAACGAGCGTTTTTCCTCCTCGGAGGACTGTGCCTGGACGCTTTGTGCGAACAGGACGATCGGGATGAGCAGTACGTACCACCTCATGGTGCGAAGATAAAGCGGCATAGGTGAGCGGTTCGTCACGCCCGCGCGGCCAGCGGTGCATAGCGTCGTTGGAAATGCAGCGCGAGCAGTCCGCCGCGTACGACCATCCAAGCGAGGAAGGCCATCCAGACCGCATGCAATTGCCAACCGAGGGCGTCGCCACCCCAGGCCAGTGGCACGAACACAACAGCGGTGGAGATGACAAGCACGTTCCGCAGGAGCTTCCCGGCACCCAGGCCTTTGTAGATCCCGTCGAACGCGAATGCCACAGCGTTGATGGGCTGGGTGAGCACCACCATCCAGAATACGCCGTGCAGCAGGTGCAACACCATGGGGTCCTTGGTGAAGATGCCACCGATGTGCTGGTAGCCCGCGAGGTAGATCAGGGAGAGCCCGGCGCCGATCGTGACGCTCATGCGCACCACCTGCCAACTGACGCGGTAGAGCTGTGCCCAATCCTTCGCGCCGTACAGTCTGCCCGCAACCACGCTCCCCGCTGCCGCATAGCCATCGATGAAGAAGGCACTGAAGAGCCAGATCTGCATGGCGATGCTGTGCGCCGCGATGTACTCATCGCCATAGCCGGTGGCGTATCGGTTGCCGAGATAGTAGCACACGTTGAGCGCGATGGTGCGGGCGAAGAGGTTGCCGCTGAGCAACCAAAGGCCTTTCAGTTCCGGGTGCTGCCAGGAGCGCGGCATCAAGTTGAATGGCGTGCGTGTCCGCAAAATGTGGACGGCAGCACCGAACATCACCACCTGTGCGATGAGGCTGCTCCACGCGCTGCCTGCGATGCCCATGCCTTCCACCGGTCCCCATCCGAAAATGAGCAGCGGGTTCAACGCGCCGTTCACCAACGCGCCCGCAATGCTGATCCACATGCTCCAACTCAGGTTCTGGATGCCGCGGAAGGCGCCGGTGATGGCGAAGGTGGCCAGCACGATCGGGTGGCCGATGCTGCGGATGCGGTAGTATTCCACCGCCTTGTCCAGCACTTCACCGTCGGCGTTGTACAGGCGGAAGATGGGCTCGGCGAAGATGCTCGTGAGGGCGAAGAAGCCGATGCCCAACAACATGTTCATCCAGATCGCGATCGGAACCAGGTCCTTGATCTCGTCCAGTCGCTGGGCACCATAGAAACGTGCCACTACGGCCAGCACGGCACTGCGCGTTTGCGCAAGCACCCACACCACCAACAGGAAGAAGCTGCTTCCGATGCCGACGGCAGCGAGATCGGCCGTGCCCAGTCGTCCCACGAAGGCGGTGTCCACCAGGGCGATCACCGGCTCGGCGATGCCCGCGATGATCGCAGGTACCGCAAGGCGGTCCAGATCACGGCGGGTGACGGGGATGCGTTGCATGTGTTGCAAAAAGAGGCGCCTTGAGCGCCTCTTTCCAATGATCGTTGGCGTTCGTTGTTCAGGCCATGCTCTTCTCCAGATCCTCCCGCAAGGCTGCCATAAAACCTTCGGTCGTCAGGTAGTGGTCCTTCGTGGCCGCATCACCGTGGATGCATACCGCGAGGTCCTTGGTCATCTTGCCGCTCTCCACGGTCTTGATGCACACGGCCTCCAGTTTGTTGGCGAAGTCGACCAAGGCCTGGTTGCCGTCCAGCTTGCCACGGAAGGCCAGTCCGCGTGTCCAGGCGAAGATGCTGGCGATCGGGTTGGTGCTGGTGGGCTTGCCCTGCTGGTGCTGGCGGTAGTGGCGCGTTACGGTGCCGTGGGCGGCCTCGGCCTCCATGGTCTTGCCATCGGGGGTGACGAGCACGCTGGTCATCAGGCCGAGCGATCCGAAGCCCTGGGCCACGGTGTCACTCTGCACATCGCCGTCGTAGTTCTTGCAGGCCCATACGTAGCCACCGCTCCACTTCATGGCGCTGGCCACCATGTCGTCGATCAGGCGATGCTCGTAGGTGATGCCCGCGGCCTTGAAGTCCTTCAGGAATTCCTTGTCATACACCTCCTGGAAGATGTCCTTGAAGCGACCGTCGTACTTCTTCAGGATGGTGTTCTTGGTGCTGAGGTACAGCGGCCATTTCTTGGACAGCGCCATGTTGAAACAACTGCGGGCAAAGCCGAAGATGCTCTCATCGGTGTTGTACATGCTGAGCGCCACGCCATCGCCTTTGAAGTCATACACTTCCCAAGTCTGTGGCTCGCCGCTTTCCGGCGTGAAGGTCATGGTGAGCTTTCCCTTCCCTTTCATCACGGCATCGGTTGCGCGGTACTGATCGCCGAAAGCATGGCGACCGATGATGATGGGCTGGGTCCAGCCCGGCACCAAACGCGGGATGTTGCTGATGACGATGGGCTCGCGGAACACGGTGCCACCGAGGATGTTTCGGATCGTGCCGTTGGGGCTCTTCCACATCTGCTTCAGGCCGAACTCCTCTACGCGGGCCTCATCGGGTGTGATGGTCGCGCACTTGATGCCTACACTGTGCTTCTTGATCGCGTTGGCCGCCTCCACCGTCACCTTGTCGTCGGTGGCATCGCGGTGCTCCATGCCCAGGTCGTAGTACTCGATCGGCACATCCACATAAGGCAGGATCAGTTGGTCCTTGATCCACTTCCAGATGATCCGTGTCATCTCATCGCCGTCGAGTTCTACTACGGGCTTGTTCACCTTGATCTTCGCCATTGCTTGCAGGTAGTTGTCAGTTGTTCGTTGTCAGGCTGCGGATATGCGCTAGCCGTTGTTGAAGCGGCAAATTTATCCATCAAAGGCATGCGGTCATGGATCCGAAGCAGGGGTGGTTCCTCCTTTGCTCCCGTGTTGTGTGCTCCGCTGGAACTTCCCCATCACGTAGTGATCCTTCCGGTATACCGCACCCGCTTTGTCGAAGAAGATGAACTCTCCATCAGGGAAGCCATTATTGTAGTTGCCCGTGTAACCGGTTTCTCCATCCGGACGAAGCACGGTAAATGGTGCATGCGGCCTTCCATTGATGCATGTTGTGGTGTATTGTCCTCCTCCCTTGGGGAAATAGGTCGTGTATTCGCCATTGAACAAAGCGCCTGTGGAGTCGCGTAGGATGCGCTCTCCATAGAATTGTCCCTCACGATAGGCCTTGGTCCATTCCAGGTTGCCGTTCGGATGGTACGAGGTCGCATTGCCATGCACCTTACCCTTCCTGAAGGGATTGATCGCTTGTAACTGGCCATCCGGGTAGTAGTTGATCTGGGTGCCGTGCATCAGTCCGTGCTTGAAATGTATGAGCTCGGTCTTCTTACCCTCCTCGTCATACAGTATCATCGGGCCGTGTAGTACATTACCCTGATAGCAGGCGGTATAAATGAAGGTTCCGGCCGAATTGTAATAGGCAATGGGGTTGATCGGTTCTCCACCGAAGCGACGTTTGAATACGCAGTAGTTCCCGTTCTCGAAAAAGGTCGTGTCGATTTGCTGTGCGGACAACTGCGACGAAGTAAAAGCGAGGAAGAGGAACGCAGATGCTTTCATGCTCGGATCGCGCTAAGTCCGCTTCGCCCGACAACCAACAACGGACAACCGACAACAATTTCGTTCAACCCAGATCCAGGTCCACCGCATCCTTCAGCGTCAATAACGCGGGGTTGCGTTCGGCCATCAGTTTGAAGCGGTCCAGGTTGGTATAACGCGGCTTCATGGTCACCTCTTCCTGGATCACATCGAGTTCCAGGCCGGGGTCCCCCAAGGCGCGGCGCAGGTGCCCGAGCAATTCGGGTTTCTCAGTGCGCATGTAGTTGTGCTGCACCTCGTTCACGATGGCGAAGGTGACCAGGCCCGGTCCGGCCACGCTGGGCTCGGCTCCCATCAGCGTGGCATGCAGGCTACTGCGCCCCTTCTTCTTCTGGGTCAGGGCGTAGTCATTCCAAACTTGCAGCAGCAGGGCCCGATTCACTTCACGAGTGCTTCGGGGCATGACCCCTTCGCTGTCCAGGTCGGGTGTTGACTGCGGCGACGGCTCCTGCATCACAGCGGCCGCCTTCATGCTCACGTGTCCGGAAGGACGTCTTTTGGCGGGTGTCGGTTCCTTCGCAACGGTCGCTGTTTCCGCTGCGACAGGCTTCGCGCCATTCGCCTGCTGCACCTGCCCGGAACCCGCCACAGCGGCAGGAGCAGGGGGCGGAATAGGCGGAGTGCTTACGTCAGGACTTTTTTTTTCCGCAGCAGGAACGGCTGCGCGTGGCGCTTCACCCGCCGCGGGCCTGCAGAGCTGGATCAAGGTGAGCTCCACCAACAGGCGTGGCTCCTTGCTCAACTTGTACTGTGAATCGCAGTGGGCCAGACGATCCAATGCCCGCACCATCAGATCGCGATCCACGGAAGTAGCCTGTTCCCCATAGCGTTTGGCCAACTCCTCGCTCACCTCCAGCAAAGGCAGTGTGCGCGGGTCCTGTGCCACCAGAAGATCCCTGAAATGACGGGCAAGTCCGGTCACGAAGAGGTGGCCGTCGAAGCCCTGTTGCAGGATGCTGTTATACTCCACCAGGGCAGCCCCGATATCGCCGCGCACGATGCTGTTGGTGACATTGAAGTAGTGTTCATGGTCCAGCACGTTCAGGTTGGTCACCACATCCTGATAGGTGAGCCGATCCCCGGTGAAGCTCACCAGCTGATCGAAGATGCTGAGCGCATCGCGCAAGCCACCGTCGGCCTTCTGGGCGATCACATGGAGGGCTTCGGCCTCGGCCTCGATGTTCTCCTTCTTCGCGATGTTGGCCAGATGCGCTGCGATATCGCCCACCTGGATCCGCCGGAAATCGAATACCTGACAGCGGCTGAGGATCGTGGGTATGATCTTGTGCTTCTCGGTGGTGGCCAGGATGAAGATGGCGTAGGAGGGAGGCTCCTCCAAGGTCTTCAGGAAGGCGTTGAAGGCCTGCGAGCTGAGCATGTGCACCTCGTCGATGATGTACACCTTCTTGGTGCCGACCTGGGGTGCGATGGAGACCTGGAGTATCAGGTTGCGGATGTCCTCCACGCTGTTGTTGCTGGCGGCATCCAGTTCGAAGATGTTGAGGCTGTGCCCTTCATCGAAGGTCTTGCACGGTGGGCATTGCCCGCAGGCGACGATGTCCTCGCTTCGGTTCTCGCAGTTGATGGTGCGTGCCAGGATGCGGGCACAAGTGGTCTTACCCACGCCCCGGGGCCCGGTGAACAGGAAGGCCGAGGCCAGATGTCCGGTCCGAATGGCGTTCTTCAGGGTGCCGGTCACGGCTTCCTGGCCCACCACCGTATCGAAGGTGGCGGGGCGGTATTTGCGGGCGCTGACGACGAATTGTTCCATCCGGAGGCGAAGATAACCGGCATGCCGACTGAGGCTCGATCCGTTGAGAAGTCGCAACGAAAGGGTGGGCCTATATTTCGGGACAAGGGCTTGACCATCAGTCTGACAGGAGCACTTATGGGGTCGAAACGATCCCCGGTTTTCAACGCGAAGTCACACGTTCGCTCCAGGGTGTGACCATTCGGCTGCAAGACTTCGGCCAAAGAACCGTACATTCGCGGCCCAATTTCAACCGAAAGGCACATGACCAACCGGTACGAGACCGTCTTCATTCTTACTCCCGTTTTGTCGGACGACCAGACAAAGGAGACGGTCAAGAAGTTCAAAGACCTGTTGAAGGCAGGCAGTGGTAAGGTCCACCACGAAGAGAACTGGGGGATGCGCAAGCTTGCGTACCCCATCCAGAAGAAGTCCACGGGCTTCTACCATCTGATCGAGTTCGAAAGCGAGCCTGCGCTCGTGGCCAAGCTCGAGACCGAGTATCGCCGCGATGAGCGCGTGATACGTTTCCTTACCACCAGGATGGACAAGCACCACCTGAATTTTGCCGAGCGGCGCCGCAACAAGCAGAAGGCCGCGAAGGAAAATGTTGAACCCAGCACCGCTTAAGCCATGGCAGACAATAGCGAGATCAGGTATCTCACACCCATCGCGATAGAGACCAAGAAGGACAAATACTGTCGCTTCAAGAAGCTGGGCATCAAGTACATCGATTACAAGGACGCGGACTTCCTGCTGCGCTTCGTGAACGAACAGGGCAAGATCCTGCCCCGCCGTCTCACCGGCACCAGCCTGAAGTACCAGCGCAAGGTCGGGCAGGCCGTGAAACGCAGCCGCCATCTGGCCCTGATGCCCTACGTGGCCGATATGCTCAAGTAAGAACGACCCAACGCCAAGACCATGGAAGTTATCCTGAAACAAGACGTGGAGCACCTGGGCTACGCCAACGACGTGGTGAAGGTGCGCGATGGGTATGCCCGGAATTTCCTGTTCCCACGCGGACTGGCCATCGTGGCCACTGCGGGCGAGCGGAAGCAACTGGCCGAGACCCTCAAGCAACGCTCCCACAAGGAGGCCAAGGTGAAGACCGAAGCCGAAAAAGCAGCCGACGCACTGGCAGGCATCAGCCTGAAGATCGGTGCCAAGGTGGGCGAGAGCGGCAAGATCTTCGGTAGCGTGAACACCATCATGCTCGCCGATGCCATCAAGAACCTGGGCTTCGAAGTGGACCGCAAACACATCAAGATCAAGGGCGATACGATCAAGACCGTCGGTACCTACGAAGCGGAGGTCACCTTCCACCGCGACGTGGTACGGACCATCGCCTTCGAGGTGAGCGGGGAATAACACCCTGCCAGATACATGGTGAAGAGCGGGCTGCGGCCCGCTCTTTTCGTATCCAGGAACCGGGCTTGACCAATGTCACATACACACATGTGGCCATCATGTACATTTACGCCCGGCATGAAGCGGATCCTGGCACCATTGGTCGCGCTGCTTTTTACAGCAGTGTTGCTCATGCCTTCCTTCATACTCCTTCAATTCACGCTGGACCAGT
>JBGTIB010000183.1:0-5986 GCA_041745875.1 Flavobacteriales bacterium
GGGACTGGCAGGCCTTCGGGCAGTTGGTGTTCGGGCCGACGAAATAGGGACATCGTTTCTGGGCACCGTCCGGTCGACCCGGGGGGTCGACGCGACGGGTGCCCAGATAAAGGGAAGACGTTGGCCGATTCCGCTACACACCGATCCAACTGCGCCACATCCAACCCCGTTCGCACCCCGCGCTCCTCCAACTCCCGCACGAACAACTCGGTCTGTAGGTTGCCCACCAGTTCATCCTCGGCCATGGGGCAGCCGCCGTAGCCTTTGATCGCACCATCGAAACGGCGGCAACCGCCATCCCATGCGGCTTGGGTCTTGATCTTCCAATTATCCGGTGTGCAGTGCAGGTGTGCACCGAATTCCGTTATCGGTAGTGCCGGGATCAGTGCGCTGAACATGCTGATGATGTCCTCCGGCCTGGCCACACCGACCGTATCACTGAGGGCGATGATGCCCACACTCAGTTCCTTCACCAGGCGCTCGGTCCAGTGCAATGCGATCTCCGCGTTCCACGGATCACCATAGGGATTACCGAAGGCCATGCTGATGTACACCACCAGCTCTTTGCCGTTGGATCTGGCCAGTTCTGCGATACGAGCCGTGCGTTCCCAGCTGCCTTCGATGCTGGTGTTGGTGTTGCGCTGCTGGAAGGTCTGGCTGATGCTGAAGGGATAGCCGAGGTAGGTGACGCTCTCCTGCTTCACAGCCTCTTCAGCGCCGCGTTCGTTGGCGACGATCACCAGCAACTTGCTCTTCGAGGCACCGCGGTCGATGCGGCTCAGCACCTCCGCTGTGTCCGCCAATTGTGGTATGGCCTTGGGGCTCACGAAGCTGCCGATGTCGATGGTATCGAATCCCACCTTCAGCACTTCATTGAGGTACTTCACCTTCACATCCGTGGGGATGAACGGGACGATGCCTTGCATGGCGTCGCGGGGGCATTCGATGAGTTTTATGTCGGTCATTTCAGCAGGGGTCTAGATATATGATCGCCTGGCGGCGATCGAATGCGAATACAGCCGCAGATGGCGCAGATTACGCAGATGGAATGCGTCGAAACATCGAGAGGTGGTCAAGATCCATGAGCTAATCTGCGTTCATCTGCGTTCATCTGCGTCATCTGCGGCTCAACTATTCTCAATGCCTTCGCGCAGCGAAGGCTCGACTAATGCGTCGCACCAATGCTGGCCCTTCGTATATGAGACCGGTGTACACCTGCACGAGGTCGGCGCCAGCATTCAATTTCTCCATGGCAGCTTCCGCACTATCAATGCCGCCCACGCCGATGATCACAAGCGGTTTCGGCAATCGTTCACGCAGGTAGCGGACCACCGCCGTGCTGCGCTTGCGGACCGGTGTACCGCTCACCCCGCCCATGCCCATGGCGTCCACTTCGGCTTTGGGTGTGGTCAGTGTTTCGCGGGAGATGGTGGTGTTGGTGGCGATCACTCCGGCGATGCCGCTTTCCTTAACCACCGCGCAGACATCGTCGAGTTGGGCATCGGTGAGGTCGGGGGCGATCTTGAGGAGTATCGGTTTTCGGAGTGGTGAGTGGCGCGTAGCGAGTGGCGAGTTGGCGTCGGAGGACTCGCCACTCGCCACTCGATACTCGCCACTTGCTTGCTCGCCACTTGCAAGTTTGTTCCCGAGTTTCTGTAAGGTCCCAAGTATCTCGAGTAGGGGCCCCTTCTCCTGCAACTCCCTCAACCCCGGTGTATTCGGGCTGCTCACATTCACCACGAAATAGTCCACCACGGGGTAGAGCGCCTCGAAGCAGATCACGTAGTCGTCAACCGCCTGCTCGTTGGGCGTCACCTTGTTCTTGCCGATGTTACCGCCCACGATGATACCGGGTTTCCGTTTGCGCAAGCGTTCCACGGCCTCCACCACACCGCCGTTGTTGAAACCCATGCGGTTGATCAACGCGCGGTCGGCGGGCAGGCGGAAAAGACGCGGCTGTTCGTTGCCGGATTGGGGCTTGGGCGTTAACGTGCCCACCTCGATGAAGCCGAAACCCAGAGCCGACATGGCCTGTACGTGTTTCGCGTCCTTGTCCATACCGGCGGCGAGTCCCACGG
Organism: Flavobacteriales bacterium; assembly: GCA_041745875.1. GTDB lineage: Bacteria > Bacteroidota > Bacteroidia > Flavobacteriales_F > PHOS-HE28 > PHOS-HE28. The sequence goes on from JBGTIB010000183.1 coordinate 2,079, forward strand.
GCGAGGGGAACTTCAGTCCCATCACCTCCACGGCGGCGGCTTTCGGTGGTTGGGCTCCACCCACCATGGCCAGTGCTCCGGGCAGTTTGGCAGCGGTCTCAAGCAGGCCGAAGGTGAAGTGGTGCGCCCGCTCAGGGGCCATGGAAAAGAGCAGCGGGCGAAGCAGCTTGTACATCGGCGGGCAAAGGTAGCCGGGGTGCCCCGTCGTTCAGGTTCGGCCCTCAGGCCGCTTCAACCCAGCACCAGCACATCCACGCCCTTGAACTGTTTGAAGGCCTTATCCGTGGTCACCAAGCGGTACCCACCACAACGTGCGAAGGCGGCGAGGTAGGCGTCCATCCAGAGTTTGGGTGAAGCAAACCCGGAATCTGCGAATCGCTCCCAGTCGGATTCAATGTGGTTCGGCTCATCCGCCAGGCTGATGCGTTCAAGATCGAGAATGGCTTGCATACGTACCTGCGCCTGCCGATTATTGAGCGGCGGGAGTTTATATGGGACCAGCACAGCCGCCGTGGTCAACAAGCGGAGAAAACCCTGTTGCGATGCGCGGCAAAAGAACACGGGTTGGTCATCCGCTTCGAACCACGCCTTCGCAGACCGATGATGCACGTGTTCGGGCAAGCCAAGTGCAAGCCAGATATTGATGTCGGGCAACCAACGCATGCTCATTCGCCGCTGCCCCAGAGGATCTCGGCTACGCGTTCCGGTGTCATTTCCTCACCCGGCTTTGCAGGATGGCCACCCTTGAAGATCGGGAAAGGACTCTTCTTTGACCTCTCTTTATTCTGTTTGCGAGGCTGATCCAGGAACATGCGGCAGGCCTCAGCGATCAGGTCTTTGAGCTTCAACCCTTCCTCGGCAGCCTTGATCTTCAAGCGCTGCACCACGTCCGCTGGCAGATCGAAGGTCATTTTCATGAATGCGAAGATAGCTGGTTTCCCAGCTTTCCAGCAAACCAGCCAAGATGAAAACCTCGGCAGGGGAGATCGGCCATTGGTTATTGCAACACCCACCTTACCCCCAGGAACATCCTCCTCCCCTGCAAGGGCGCATACATGTACGCAGTGTCAAAAGTGTAGCCGTTGGGGTTGCTCACGGGATCATCGGCATTGCGGTCGAAGGGATCAAAGGGGCGCATGAGCGGGTCGCCGGGCACGAAGTCCAGGATGTTCTTTACGCCTCCGTAGAACTCGAAACGCTCGTTGAGGCGGTGCTTCACCTGTAGGTTCACCAGCGCATACCACGGCGAGTACTCGGGACGGTAGTCGTTGGGCAGGACCGGCAGGCGCATGGGGCCGTACCACTGGCCGGTGAGGTCCAGCGATGTGCGCTTGGGCAGGTCGTACGAAGCGGTGAAGGTGCCCGACCATTCCGGCGCGAAGGGCTGCTGCTGGCGGTCGTTGGCTTCCACGGTGTATACCTGCATCCAGGTGGCGCCGGCCATAAAACGAAGCGGTGTTCCCACGCGGGCTTCCACATTCAGGCTGGCACCCTGCGCCACCCCGAAGCCCTCCAGATTGGAATAGCGGATCTCGCTGGGGTCGCTGTCGTAATCCGGCAGGATCCTGTTGCTGAAACGCGTGTAGAACAGCGAGCCGTCCAGCGCCAGGAAGCGTTTCTCGCCCGGCCAGCGGCGCACCACGTTCAGGGTGCCGTTCCAGCTGCGTTCGGGCAGCAGGTCCTCGGTGATCACCACGTTGCGTGATCCAGTGAGCGCCGCATGGTCCTCGGTGAAGAGGTTCACCACGCGGTAGCCGGTGCCGAAATTGGTCCGTACCGCGAAACGCCCGTGCGGCGCGTACTTCCAAGCGAAGCGCGGCGAATGCACCAGCCCGTGGTCCAGGTCGTTGTCGAGGCGGTAGCCCATCAGCAAAGTGTGGACATCGCTCGCGGCGAACTCGTCCTGCACAAAGAAGCCGGGCAGGGGTTTGCGCTGAGGACGGTCCGTGGTGAAGGGCTCCACGCCGATGGTGGTGGCGGGCGTGTTGTCGTTGTAGAAGGTGTAGCGGTAGGCCAGCCCGGCAAGCACATCGTGGCGCATGGCGTAGCGGTGACTCCAGTACAGCTGCCCGAAGAAGACCTCCTGCACGGCGTTGTAAGGCGTGGTACCGTACCAACTGTCCTGCTGGTGGCGGTTCCACGATATCTGGGTCATCACCTTCTCGGCCATGGGCAACTGGTACTGGCCGATCAGCTCCCAACGCCGGGTAGCGATACTCTCCCCGTAGATGCTGTCCCCACCAGCAAAGGCCGGGGTCCAGTCCATCTCAACACCCCAACGGTCCTCATGCACATAGCGCGCGGCAAGGCTCGCCACCCGCTTCTCCGGACGTTGCACCGCCAGCTTCTGGAAAACCGACAAGCGCTTCTGCAAGGTGAGGTCGGTGAAGCCGTCGCCGTTCTCATCGCGCGGACTGTCGTAGTGGAAGTAGTTGATGCCGGTAAGGCCCCGCAGCTTCTTCTTGCCCGTACGGATCCCGAGGTCCAGGTTGTACTCCTCCCAGCTGGTGGCCATAGCGTCCACGCTGATCAGCGGCGCCAGCGCGGGATCCTTGGTGATCACGTTGATGATGCCGCCCATGGCCTCGCTGCCGTACAACGCGGAGCCGGGTCCTTTCACCACCTCCACGCGTTCCACCAGGCCCAGGGGGATGCCGCTCAATCCGTACACCGTGCTCAGTCCGCTCACGATCGGCATGCCGTCGATCAGCACCATGGTATAAGGCCCCTCCATGCCGTTGATATGGATGTCGCCCGTGGCGCATACCCCGCAGTTGATCTGGGGCCGCACTCCGTTCACCATGCCCACCGCCTCAAAAAGCGCAGGGCTGGGATTGCGCTGGAAGAGCTTCGGGGTGATCACCTCCACCGGCACCGGGCTGGCCGATCGGCTCACTTCGCGCATGGTGCCGGTCACCACGAATTCCTCCAACTCCAGGTATTCGGGCTTCAGTCGGATGGACCCCAGATCGAGCACCTGACCGGCCGCTGGACGAAGCTCTTTCCGATATGCTTCGAAACCCACGAAACGCACTTCCAAAGTGTGCTCCCCAGGTACAATGGAAGTGATCGTGAAGCGCCCTTCAGCATCCGTAGTGGCCCCATGCGCGGTGCCCATAAGCGCCACATTGACATAAGGAAGTGCCCCATCGGGTCCCAACACCCTTCCGCTGAGGGTAGCCGACTGCGCGGCAGCCTGGCTGACAAGCAGAAGCGCTAAGGCGCTGAAGAACAAGCGAACGAATGCGGTCATGAAATTGTGCGCACAAAGCTAATCACATTTTTAGACCAGACTAAACATTTGATTACATTTGCCGCATCCTAGGCGAAAAACCCATGTACAGCAACGCGGAGGAGAATTACATCAAGGCCATCTTCAGCATCAGCGAGAAGACGGGGAAAGGTGCCAGTACGACAGCCATTGCCCAGCGCTTGGAGACCAAGGCCAGTTCAGTCACCGACATGGTGAAGAAGCTGAATGAGAAGGCCCTCGCCGACCACCGTCCCTACCACGGGGTTAGCCTCACCGACCAGGGCCGCCAGATCGCCACGGCCATCATCCGCAAGCACCGTTTGTGGGAGACCTTCCTGGTGAACCACCTCAACTACCGCTGGGACGAGGTCCACGACCTGGCCGAGCAGCTCGAGCACATCCATTCCTCTGACCTCATCGACCGCCTCGACCGCTTCATGGGGCACCCCAAGTTCGACCCCCATGGCGACCCCATCCCCGACCGCGATGGCAAGATGGTGGACGTGGCCGGCGCCCAAGCTTTGAGCGAAGTGCCCAAGGGTGTGCTGGTACATATCGTGGGGGTGCGCGACAGCAGTCCGGCCTTCCTGAAACTCCTCGATGGCCTCGGCCTGAAGCTCGGAACACAGCTTACAGTAGACCGTAAATTCGAGTA
>JBGTIB010000184.1:0-7520 GCA_041745875.1 Flavobacteriales bacterium
GACTGTGCAGCGTAAGCGATACGGTGACGGTAACGGTCTTGCCCGTGCCGCAGGTTGACCTGGGCACCGACCTTACCCTGTGCGACGGTGAAAGTGTGATCCTCGATGCCACCTGGCCCGGCGCCGATCATTTGTGGAGCACTGGTGAAAGCACCGCTACCATCACCGTCAGCACAGCAGGCACCTACGATGTGATCGTCGATCTGGATGGCTGCATCGCCACCGACATCATTACCGTGGCCGTGATCACCACGAACTCTCTGAACCTGGGTGGTGATCAGACGATCTGCGCGGGGGACCAGGTCCTTTTGGACGCCACCACCCCGGGATCCACCTATACCTGGAGCACGGGCGATATCACGCCCACACTTACCGTGAGCACCAGCGGCACCTACTGGGTGGAAGTGGCCCAGGGGCTTTGCAGCGTCAGCGATACGGTGACCATCACGGTGCTGCCAAGCCCAGCGGTGGATCTGGGTGGCGACATCGCCTTGTGCGATGGAGAGACCGCAGTGCTTGACGCCACCGTGCCGGGAGCAAGCTACCTCTGGAGCACGGGTGATATCACGCCGACCATCGCCGTATCCACGTCGGGTAATTACTCAGTGACCGTGGCGCTTGGAGGGTGCAGTACTTCGGACGCCGTTGAAGTGACGGTGGGTACGATCTCGTCCCTGGACCTGGGTGGCGATCAAAGTCTCTGCCTGGGCGACCAGTTGATCTTGGATGCCACGATTGCGGGAGCATCCTACCTCTGGAGCACGGGGGCTGTATCGCCCACGTTGACCGTGACCGCTGCCGGCACCTATTGGGTGGAGGCACTATTCGGTGCGTGCAGTGCCACGGATACCGTGACCATCACGGTCGTCGATCCCGGTACGATCGACCTGGGTCCGGATGTGCAATTGTGTGCAGGCGGCTCGCTCACCCTGGATGCAAACCTGGCTGGGGCCACCTATCTCTGGAATGATGGTTCCACCGGCGCGACCCTCACGGTCACCACCACCGACACATATAGCGTCGTTGCCACCGTGGACCAGTGCACGGTGACGGATGCGGTCCTTGTGACCTTCGATCCCCTACCTGTGGTCGACATCGGCCCTGATGTGGAACTCTGCCCGGGTGAAGTTGCTGTATTCGACGCTACGACCCCCGGCGCCACCTATCTGTGGGGCGCGGGATCCAGTGCCGCCATATTCTCGACCCAGGAAGCGGGTCCGGTGGATGTTGTTGTCACCGTCAATGGATGCACCGGCACCGATCAAGCCATGGTGATCTTGTTGAACGGCCCAACAGTGTCTTTGGGCACTGATACCACCTTGTGCGATGGGGCTTCATTGCTGATCGACCTGAGCAACCCTGATGATAATTTCCTTTGGGAGGATGGCAGCACGAATGGGCAGCGCATCATCACCGATGCTGGTACTTATTGGGTCCAGGTGGAACGCAACGGATGTACTGCGAGCGATACGCTTGTGGTACAACTGTTCCTGCCCACGAGCATCAACCTGGGCGGTGATGCGACCTTGTGTCCGGGAGGTGCACTGACCTTGGATGCGACCACTGCCGGGGCCACCTACACGTGGTCCACCGGCTCCACGGCTTCGGCGATCACAGTGACCGAGGATGGAAGCTACTGGGTCCATGTGTTGGTATCAGGCTGCATTGCACAGGACACCGTTACCGTAACGACCGTGGTCCTTCCTGAACCGGACCTGGGTGCCGACCTCACGATCTGCGAAGGGGAAAGCGTGGCACTGAGCGTGGACCCCGGGACCTACTCCGTGGTATGGAGCACCGGAAGCACTGCGCCCAGCATCACCGTCACCAGCAGTGGTGTCTATGGTGTGACACTTTCCTCCCAAGGATGCACGACCGGTGATGTCGTCCAAGTGACCGTGGAGCCCACGCTCGGCGAGATCGACCTGGGCGATGATCGCGACCTGTGTCCGGGGAACAGTATTGTTCTGGATGCGACCATCTCTGCGGGTGCGAGCTACCTATGGAACACAGGATCCACCGATGCGATGATCCAGGTGGAGGAGCCCGGGGTGTATTCCGTGATCGCCACCGGAAATTGCGGTGAAACGAGCGCAGTGGTGATCATCGGGGAGGGAGATTGTGATGTACAGGTGCATGTACCCAATACGTTCACCCCCAACGGCGATGGGCTCAACGAAGTGTTCCACGCCGTGGTGGATGGTTCGTACGACACATACAGGATGGACATCTTCAACCGGTGGGGCGAACTGATCTTCACATCCCTGGACCCGCTGCAGGGTTGGGATGGACGCAGCTTTGGGAGCGATGCACCGGACGGTGTCTATGTGTGGACCGTCAATTGGACGGCGATCACCTCGTTGGGTATCAAGCAGGATCGCCTGGTCGGGCACGTGACCCTACTCCGATAAGGGGTCCATCCCCTCCTCCTTCCAGATGAAGCGTCCATCGGCAAGGCGCACGTAACCGAAACGCTCATTGCGTTCCACCCTGGCGATCGTGGCGCTTTCCACCGAAATGGCATCATGGATCATGGGAAGGACGACGCGTCCTGTTCCATCCAGCAATCCCGATCCTTCATCCGTCGTGGCTACGAGGAACCCGTGGCCAGCTTCGACCAGGCCTTTGTATTTCAGGGGGATCACCTCCTTGCCCGTGCTGTCGATGCCACCGAACAACTCACCATTCTTCACCCGCGCTATGCCACCGACCATTTCCCACGCCTGGTCGTAGCGGTTGTCGAACAGCACCGTTCCGCGTCTATCCGCGAAGCCCCACTTTGCACGCTTGCGCACGGGGATCAAAGGCCCGGTGGCGGGTCCGATGTCCACGAATTGACAGGGAAAGACCTTGGTGTTCAAGGTATCGATGAGGCAGCGTTTGCCTTTCTGCTGTACCTCGGCCAAACCATTGATGAAATCGCCCCAGTTGCTCACCCCCTCTGCCGATTCGTATGCCAGTGGGATCCTTACGCCACCATCGAGCCCCACATATCCGCAACTCCGGCCTTCCACCACCAGGGCCAGGCCATTGCGGAAGGCACCCACATGGTCGTACTTCACAGGCAGCAATTCATCTCCGAAAGGACTGATGATGCCCAGCTTTCCATTCCTGCGAACCCGCGAGACGGTGCCTTCGAAACCCTCCACCCAATCGTACTGGGCGGGCACCACCATGTTGCCCTTGGTGTCGATCACGCCGAAACTTCCATCCTCCTCCACCACGGCCAGGCCATTGCGGAAAGTGCCTGCCGAGGTGAAGCGGAAGGGGATCACGGTCTCGCCACGTGCATTGATGTAGCCGTAGAGATCGTCCCGTGAAGCATACGCGATGCCCTTGGAGAACTCCCCGACATCGCTGAACACCATGGGCACCACCAGATCGCCTGCTGCATCGACAGCACCGACCAGTCCGGCGCGTTCCACCGTGCTGGTGCTCTCCACCGGGTCCAATACGTCGTCGTACTCGATCGGCACCACCGACCTGCCCATGCGGTTGATGGTGCCAACCCGGCCGTCCCGGCTGACCAAGGCCTGTGCGCCATGGAAGGGCTCCACCCATTCGAATTCCGCCTTGATGCGCTCCACGCCCCCATCATCGATGAAGCCCCATTCCTCGCCGCGCCGGAACGGTAGCAGGACCAGGCTGGCGGTGCGGTAATCGTCCACCAATTCCTCCACGAAGGGATAGTCAGGGTGGTCCTGAAGGAAGCGGGTGATGGTACCCACGCTGAGGTCGCGTGTATAGTTCTCATACAGGCTGCGCCATGCATCCGGTACACGATGGTTCGTAGGATGCTCCTGAATGAACTTCCGATACTGTTCCACTGTTCTCAGCGGCGTGCTCAGGCGAAAGACCTCGTCCTCGGCATTTCTTGCATAGGGACTTTCAGGATGCGCACGGATGAACGCCAGGTAGGACCCGAGATCCTTGTCCATGGTGGACTCCCGATAGATGGCCTCCTGCAGGCGGTTCCGTGCCTCAAAGACCTCGCGGGCCATCGGATGATCCTTCAGGAATTTCGCATAGGCCGCCGAAGTGTTCGCCTCCCGCGCCCGGTTGAACGCCATATGGTCGCGTACCAGGATCGCCTCCTTCAGGAAAGGGCTCTGGCTGTGCACATGGATGTATCGCTGGTAGCCTTCGATGGTGTTGCGGCCCTTGGCGATCTCCCACGCCACGGTGTGCACATGGAGCTTCTGGTCCTCGATGGCCTGGTGATCCACACCCCACTTCGCCAGGCCGGCGCGCTGCCGGTCGGTGGTCAGGGTGTAGGCCTTGTCGGCGCGCATGATGTAGGCATGCGCGGAATCGAGTTGATAGAAGGGATTGTTGTCCCGCCCGGCGATCACACTGAGCCCGTACCATGCAGGAGCCGGGTTCTTCCTGGTCTGCTTGAGGAAGATCTCCCTTGCACGGAAGTAGTCGTGCACCCCCAGGGCCTTGAACGCCTTGTCCAAAGGACCGGCAGCAGCGGGAAGAGCGATCGTGAGGAGGAGGGCCGCGAAGGCCGGGCGCAGGCGGTTCCTGAACATCGGGGGCCAAAGTTAGCCGCCACATTCGCGCAGGCGGACCACCTTTGCGCTCCTGCATCCAACGTTCCCTGTTGATGGCTTCCCTGATCGCACGCATCGAGCGTCTGCTGACCCCACGCAACGCACGCCTCACCCTGATGGCCCTGGCGTTGCTAACGGTGTTCTTCGCTACGGCCTTGCGCAACGTGCGGCTCGATCACGACTTCGAGAAATTCTTCCCGACCGATGATCCTGAATTGGATCGATATCTCGAGTACCGTGAACGGTTCGGGAACGACAACGACTTCCTGTTGGTGGCCGCCGCGCGCGAACAAGGTGTCTTCGACCGTGGGTTCCTGATCCTGGTGGACAGTTTGGCCCAAGGCCTTTCACGTCTGCCCGATGTGGTCCAGGTCACCAGCCCCACGCGTTTGGATGACCCGCGTATCACACCGGTGGGCGTGTTCACCATTCCCTGGTTGCGCCTGGACCACGACAGCACACTGGCCACCGATTCCGCGCGGATCCAACGCGACCCACGGATCCGGGATGGCTTCTTCGCCCCCGATGGCAAGGCGATCATGTTGCTGCTGCTCACCGAGCCGGAGTTGAGCAAGGAACGTAGCGATGCCCTGATGATGGCCGTGCAGGAGGTGGTGGATCGAAGCGGTCTGGACCAGGTCAGGATGGGTGGTCGGGTACACGGCCAGTATTGGTACATCGTGAAGATGCAACACGAATTGGTGTTCTTCTTTTCGCTCTCGGTGTTCCTTCTCGCCGTGTTCCTCGCAGTGGGTTTTCGAACCGTGTGGGGCGTATTGGTGCCGATCGGGGTGGTCGGCCTTACGGTTCTGTGGCAGGTGGGCATGATGTCCCTGTTGGACAAACCCTTAAGCATACTGACCATGTTGTTGCCCACGATCCTGTTCGTTGTGGGCATGAGCGATGTGGTACACATCCTGGAACGCTACATAGAAGCATTGCGCAACGGTCACGCGAAGGCACGTGCATTGGCGATCGCCTATCACGAGGTTGGCCTGGCCACCTTCCTCACCTCGCTGACCACGGCCATCGGCTTTGCCACACTGATCACCGCAGGCATCGCCCCGGTGCGCGAGTTCGGGGTGCTTACCGCGGTGGGCGTTTTCCTTGCTTTCGGTCTGTCGTTCACCCTGCTCCCGGCCATACTGCTGTTGGTGTCCACCCCCGTGCAGGTCCATAAGGACCCGCTCCGCGATACCTGGTATCCGTTCCTTCATGGTCTCCTGCGCAACGTGCTGCTCCACAAGTACCGCATGCCGTGGGCCTTTGCCATCCTGGTCGCAGTGAGCTTGGTGGGCATCACGCAGTTGAAGGTGGACAATCAGCTATTGGAGGATTGGCCCGAGGACGATCCGCAGAAACAGGAGTATTACTGGTTCGAGGAACACTTCGGCGGTGTGCGTCCATTCGAGATGGAGGTAATGATGAAGGCCCCTGGTGGCAGTGTCTGGGACCTGGCCTCACTGCGTGACATGGAAGGGGTGCAAACGCACCTGGAGCAGGACTATGGTGTCAAAGCGATCATATCGCCCGTCACCGTGGTGCGCTCCCTGAACAAGGCATTCAACGGTGGTTCCGAGGAATACTTCCGCCTTCCCGACGATCCCGATGAGACCGCCCGCCTCGTGAAGCGCGCCAACGTCCTCCTGGGTCGTAGCGGCATACAGGCATTGGTGAGCGACGATGGAAGGCGGGCGCGCATCAGCGGCCGGATGGAGGATGCCGGCGGCCATGTCCATGCCCAGCGGAACATCGTACTGGATGAACACATCATCCAGCATACGGACACGAGTTCCATCGATTTCCACCAGACCGGGATGGCCTTCCTGATCGACCGCAGCAACTCCCGTCTCAGTGGAGAGTTGATCGGCGGTCTCTCCATCGCCTTCCTGCTCATCTCCTCGATCATGGCATTCGTCTTCCGCAACTGGCGCATGACCTTGATCGCCTTGGTACCGAACGTGATCCCCCTGCTGCTGGTGGCGGGCTTCATGGGCTTTGTGGGCATCGACATCAAGGTGAGCACGGCGATCATCTTCACCATTGCGTTCGGCATCGCGGTGGATGATACGATCCATATGTTGGGCAAACTGCGGATCGAACTGATGAAAGGGCGCAGCCTGGGGTACGCCATGAAGCGCTCCTTCCTCTCGGCCGGCAAGGCCTTGATGATCACCAGCATGATGCTGCTCTCAGGCTTCGCGTCGCTGGTCTTCTCGGACTTCGCCAGCGTGCTGTACATGGGCCTTCTGGTAAGCCTGACCTTGTTGGCCGCGCTCCTGGCCGACCTGTTGCTGCTCCCACTGCTCGTGCTGCGCTTTCTGCGTTAGCGGCAACGGCACGCACGTTCCTATCTTCGGGTCCAGCACACACACACCATGATCCGGATACTTTGGGCCATATTGATGATCGCCGCGCTGGTGGCGGCAGGCTATTTCATCAGACGGAGCGCAAGGCGCAGGCGGAAATAGGAACGGGCCCCGATCAGGCCCGTTCCGCAAATGATCCGCTGTTGCCGGATCAATTCATGCTGTTGTATGCCGACTTGAAGTCGGGCTCGTCCATGAAGAAGTCCTTTCCCAGGGCGATGTATTTACGCGCCTTGTCGCGCATGCCATTCTCGGTGGCATGGTCCGCGTAACGGATCAACGCGTTCTTCAGCAACTTGCGCTGATCGGCAGGCAGGGTCTTGATATCCCCCGCCGCCTTGTAGGCCTTGTCGAACTCGATCATGGCCAGGTCCGCATCCTTGGCCAGGTTGGCTTTGTATTGTGAAATGGCCAGCATGAGCCAGGCTCCGGGGTTCTCGGGATAGTACTTCGTCATGCTGGTGAACACCTGACGTGCCCGGCTCAGACCCTTGGGATCGTCCAACTGGTTCTCTCCCTCTTCCATGGCGGCCGTGTTCAGCGACATCCAGTAGTCCTCGTAGTTGCTGAAGAAGGCCAGGTCCTTGTCCTTGCG
>JBGTIB010000185.1:0-10660 GCA_041745875.1 Flavobacteriales bacterium
CCATTTTGGTCATGTGGAATGGGTTGGCTTCCTTGCCTCGGGCGGCTTGGTGGCGGGCCACCTGTTCAACTATCGAAAGCGTTTGAAACTCCGTACGGTCCCCGCGAAAGCTTGATCGCGTACGACAGGAATTTCGGATACCGATAGGGGTGGTTAGCGCTCAGGAAGGACGGTCCCGCACGTAACTCACGCCACAGGACTTGCCGAGCTTTTTGACCTGGAACTCCAGATCAGCGGAGGGTGCCTGGCACGATGGAGCAGATCAAGGTGCAGCGCCCAGTTCACCGGCTACCACGCGCCACAGAATGCCTGCATCCCTGTCCAGGATGAAGTGTGCTTTGCGCCGTTCGGCCTGCAGGTCCACTTGTTTCAACTGGCTGTCCAGCAGGGCCACTTCGCGTTGGTTCACCAGGAAGAGCGAACTCTCACCGGCACTGAAACGGCTGTTCTCACCGGTAAGGAGCATTTCGTAGTTGCGCACCATTCCTGCGCCCAAAGCCACCTGCTGGTCCAGGGTTTCCAACTCATTGTAGCGACGGTCCACCGCATTGCGGATCATAAGTCGTTGTCTATCCAGGCCGAGTTCCGCATCGTTCAGATCCAGCCCTGCCAGTTCAAGGTTCCCGCGTTCGCGGCGAAGCAACAGCGGCATGCTGAAGGACAGACCCAATTGGCGATCGGCGGTGCGCCAGGCAGGGCTGCGATCACCTTCGCCACTGATGAAGCCGCCCCCGGAAAGCAGTGCCCCGCTCAGGTCCAGTCTGGGCTTCAACATTTCCGCACGCAGGCGGCGATCCACCTCCAGTTGACGCAGGCGGCCTTCGCGCTCCAAAAGATCGGGGTGTAGGCGTTGTGCCTGCGCGATCAAACTATCCAGCACTGGTGACGCGTCCGGCGGTTCCAGTTCCATGGTGTCGGGGAACATGTTCTCCGCCAACTCCAAAGGCCTCAGGAATTCGTCCCAGAGGTGGTTGCTCAGTTGCAGTGCAGCAACACGAAAACCCAATTCTGCATCCTGCAAACGCATCTGACGGTCCTGTACTTGGAGCAAGGCTTCCAACGTATCTATGGCCGGCACGTCACCACCGCGGAAGTTGCCGCGCACAGCATTGAAACGTACCTCGGCCTGCTTCAGGGCGCTGCGCGAAACGAGCAACTCCTGGTAGCTGGCCACCCAGTCCACATGATCGCTCAGCGCCGCGTGGAACACGTCGTTCAACAGGCGCTGCCGTTCGGCCTCGGCCATATCCTGGTAGGCCTGTGCCTGGCGCAATTCAGCGCGGCGGCGATCGATGAACAGGCCCTGGCCCACCTGCACCGTGGCACCCACACGCAACTGGCCCTCGGCTGGCATCACGTTCTGCGGGTCCAGGAATTCGCCGCCGCTTTCGGTGTAGCCACCGAAGAGTTCAGCACCGAACCAGGTGGGTACGCGCAAGCCGGCATCCAGCAGGTCGTAATAGTCCGTTCCATCGAAGCGCTTCTCACTGTAACCCGCCACCGCCACCGGATCGAAGGCGCCCCGCGCGCTGCGCACAACGGCATCGCCCATGGCATTGCGCAACTGGGCCTGCCGGGCCGCCGGGTGGTTGTCCGCCACCAGTTGCAGCAGGGCTTTGCGCGATAGCACGCTGTTCCCTTCCTGCGCCGCAAGTGGCAGGCCCACCAACAGAACGATATGGAGCAGCAGCCTCCTCATTTGTGGTAGTCCGGGTCCTCTTCCGGGTCGATGCCCCAGTTGCCCACGGTGCGCATATCCATGTACAGGTCGGGTGGGAAGCCGTTGAGCTGGCGCCATAGTTCGTACCAGATGGGCACATCGCCCAGCAGGCCGATGCCTACCGCGCCACTGCCCATGCGCAGCGCATTGGGCCAGGGCTTGTCGGCCGGATCGGGTGCCACCAGTATCCTGTACTTGCCGTTGTTGCTGATGAAGTTATCGATGGCCACCACCTTGCCGCCATAAGTGCCGTAGCTCACATTGGGCCAACCGCTGAAAACGATGGCAGGCCAACCATCGAAGAGGAAACGCACCTGCTGCCCCTTGTTGATCAGCGGCATGTCCATGGGCCGCACGTAGAGTTCCACGGCCATGTCGTGCCGTTCGGGCAGGATGCTGATGAGCGGCTCGCCCTCCCTGATCAGCTCGCCAAGGCCGCTGCGCATGGCGCGGATGATGTAGCCGTTCTGCGGCGCGGTGATGTAGTAGTTGCCCGCGCGCACCACATAACTGGCCAGGTCGATCTGCATCTTGCTCACCTCGGCCTCGGTGGTGTACATCTGGCTCATGCTGGAGAACTTCTCGCTCTCGGCCTTGGAGAGCCTGTCGCGGTAGTCGTTGCGGATGCCACCCAGTTCAAGCCTGGCGTTGAGCAGCATGTTCCGCGCATCGAGCAGGTCGTTCTCGGCATCTATCATGGTGGCGTTGGCGCGTTGCTCATTCACCCGTCGCCGTTCCAGTTCCACCATGCTTATGAGGCCCTGGGTGAACTGCTCCTCGCCACGCCGCGACTGGTCGCGCGCCACACCCAGTTCGGTCTTCGCGGCCACCACGCGAATGCTGTCGCTGGAGATCTGCAACTGGGCCTGAATGATGCCGTTACGCGCCTGTTCCAACTTGATCGCCATGGCCTGGTTCAAGGCATCGACCTGGGCATCCAACGCGTTCACCTTCTCCTGGTAGCTGCGGGCGGTCATCTCCTTGGCGTTGATCTGCTGGCCGGTGCGCTCCATCAACATGGGGTCGAAGAATTCCTGCTTCACCTCGCTGATGCGCAGGATGGTGTCGCCACGCATCACCTTCTGACCTTCCTGCACGAACCACTCTTCGATCCGGCCGGGAATGATGGCGTGGATGGTCTGCGGACGCATGTCGGGGTTGAGCCCGGTAAGTACGCCGCGTGTGCGGATGTTCTGGGTCCAGGGGAGGAAGAGCGCTACGAAGAGCAGCGCGAGCAAGACGGTCAACACACGGGCGAACTGCCTGGCGGAACGGATGTCGCCAATGGTATCCATGGCCCGGAACCGCCGGGCATCGAGGTGCGGTGTCGCGCTATCGGGAGCGTTGGTGATGTTCAGCATGGCATGTCAGTCATTCAGTGGCTGCTGAGGTCCACCTTCCTCCACCAGACGACCGTTCTCGATGCGCAACAAGCGCGTGCAATGCGCACGGAAGTCGGGGTCGTTGCTCACCGCGATCAACGTGAAGGGCGCATCGGCACCGGTAAGCAGGTCGAGCAAGGTCTCCTGTTCACGTGCAGCGATCGGTAGCGCATCGTCCTCAAAGAGCACCAAACGCGGCCTTCCTGCGATACAGCGCGCCACGATGATGCGTTTGTTGAGACTGCCCGGCAAGCGCGACCCCAATGGGTCGAGCATGGTGAACAGGCCGTCGGGTAGATCCGCCAGGAGGGGCAGCAAGCCTGCACGAACGGCTGCTTCGCGTGCGTTCGCCTCGCTTACCCAGGGGCGGCCCATGATGATGTTCTCCAGGACGGTACCGGTAAAGAGGTCCTCCTGCGAAAAGCTGTCGCCCATGGCACTGCGCAGGTGTTTGGGGCACAGGGAACGCAGTCCTTCACCATCGATGAGCACACTGCCTTGATCGGGATCCACCATGCCGGCCACGATCTGGAGTAGGGTGCTTTTGCCGCTGCCATCGGGACCGCTGATGCAGACCTTTTCCCCCGGCGCGATGCGCAGGTCGATATTGTTCAGGATCGGTGTTCCGCTCCAATGACTTCGGAAGCCGATGCCACGCAGTTCCACGGCCATGGGTCCTGCTTCGTCACTGCTTCGCGCAATGGGCTGTCCATCCTGTTTCTCCAGTGGCAGGTCGGTCACTTCGCCAATTTTCTCCAAGGCGGTGAGCACGTCGTAGATCGCTTCCAGGCCAAGGATCACTTTCTCCACCGAGGCGAGCAAAAGAATGATGATGATCTCCGCCGCCACGAACTGGCCGATGTTCATGCGCTCGGTGATCACCAGCATACCGCCCAGTACCAGCAAGGCCAGGGTAACCACCGATTTGAAGCCGACCATGGCCCAGTAATGCCCCAGCAACACCCGGAAGTGTGCGCGCCGTGCGGTGATGTAGCCACTGGCCAGGGTGTCCGCCTTGTCCAGCGGAAGGGTGGTCGTGCCAGCGAGTTTGAAGGTGCTGTTGCTTCGGCCGAGTTCTTCCAGCCAATGGGCCGTGGCGTACTTGAACTTGCTTTCCTCCAGACTGGTGCGCATGCCGTTCTGCCCGGTGTAGCGGAAGATGACGTAGAGCAGCAGCAGCAGGAAGAGCGCGAAGCCGATGAAGAAGGGATGGTAGAAGGAGAGGAGCACCAGACCGAGCAGGATCTGCATGCTGCTCACGGGCACGTCGATCAGCACCTTGTTCAGGCCTTTCTGGACAGTGAGCGTGTCGAAGAAGCGGTTGGTGAGTTCCGGCAGATAGCGACCGTGTACCGCACTGTTCCGGATGCGTGGCAACCGGTAGGCGAATTCCAACGCGGATCGCGCGAAGATGCGCTGCTTGAGGTGCTCGCTCAAACTGAGCTCCAGCACCTGCAGCACGCCGGTGAACAGCACACCCAGGGTGACGAAGCCGATGAGCACACCCCATGACGTGGCCACCTGTCCGCCACCGATAAGGTTGATGATGGCCTGGATGCCCAAGGGTAACGACAGCATGATAAGGCCGCGCAACAAAGCGAAGAGGTAGAGGTAGAGGATGTCGCGCCGATCGGTGCGCAACAAGCCGAAAAGGCGTTGGAAGGGGCGTGCCGCGTACTCGGACCTCATCGTTTCGGGGTGTTGACGGATGCGAAAACGAGGTGGACGAAGTTATCGGGGATGCGCGACTTGGTACCCTTGTCGGTAAGTGAAGGAAGGTGCTCGGCGAAGAAGCGCTGCACCATGGAGCCGTCCACCACCTGGCTGGCCAATGCGGCCGGGTACGGATGCTTGGGGCTCACTTCCAGTACCATGTCGCGCAACCGATCGCACAAGCGCTTGAAGCCACCGAAACAACCTTCCTTGTGCTCCTCATCCACCTCCTTGGTCATGTAGGCCTTGCTGGATTCGCTTACGGCGATGCGATACAATGCACGCAGGTCCAGGTATCCGAAGTTGCCTTTGTCCGTCACCGGTTCAGTGATCGAACGGACACCGCGCTCGAGCTTCGTAGCGGCATCGCCGATGTTGGCCGTATCGAAGACGAGCTTGTATTCACGCCAGCTCCAGTACCACCCGATCAGGTAGATGAGCAGCCTGTGCTTGTTGTCGAAGTAGCGGTAGATGCTGCTCTCAGCAGTGCCCAGGGACGCGGCGAGCTTACCGAAGGTGAACTTCTCCAGTCCCAGTTCATCGATCAGCACCACACTGTGCTCGATGATGCGACGCCCCAGGTCGGTCCCCTGTGGGTCCTTCAGGTATACCGGCTCGGATACCTGCACATTCATCTGCATCAGTCGCTGCATGGTGTTTTGTGCTGCAAAGCGGTACAAAGGTCACATGAAATGTTCATTAACTTTCATGACCGAGTGTAAATAATTCTAAATAGATAGTAATACTATCACAATGGGCAGAGGCAGGGAATCTAGGAATGCCCGATGCGAATGCTCTGAAAGCGTTGGTCTACTTGCCCGAGTAGCTGATGCGGTAGATCATGTCCGCGGCATCATCGCTCACAAGTAGGCTGCCATCAGGCGCTACCAGCACATCCACGGGTCGGCCCCAAGCACTGCTGCCATCCAGCCAACCCTCGGCGAAGATCTCGGTCGTAGCGGTGCCATCCGCTTTTGGGTAGGCCACCATCACGCGGTATCCGATGGGTGTACTTCGGTTCCAGCTGCCGTGCTGGGCGATGAAGATCGCGTTGCGATACTTGGCCGGGAATTGATCACCGGTGTAGAAGCGCATGCCGAGTGGTGCTGTGTGTGGGCCCAGGATCGCGGCTTCCTTGGTGAACTCCGAGCAGTTGCGTTGCTCTCCGAACTTGGGATCGGCCAGGTCTGGTGCGTGGCAAAAAGGATAGCCGAAGTGTGCTCCTTCCACAGCCAGGCGGTTCAGTTCGCAATCGGGCAGGTCATCGCCCATCATGTCGCGACCGTTGTCGGTGAACCACAGTACGCCTGTCTCGGGATGCCAGTCGAAGCCCACGGTATTGCGTACGCCATGCGCAATGATCTCGCGGTTGGATCCATCGGGGTCGATGCGTGTAATGGATGCATAGATGCTGTCCTCACTGAGACAGATGTTGCACGGAGCCCCCACGGGCACATAAAGTTTGTCGTCGGGTCCGAAGGCGATGAACTTCCAGCCGTGGTGCTTATCGGTGGGATAGGCATCGGTGACCACCACGGGTTCGGGCGGGGTGTTCAAATTATCCTCGATCCCATCGTAGCGTAGTATGCGGTCCACGGCGCTCACGTACAGCGATCCTTTGCGAAAAGTGACGCCCACCGGCATGTTCAGTTTCTCGGCGATCACCACATGTTCATCGGCTTTTCCATCGCCGTTGGTATCGCGCAGTGCATGCACTACGCCTTCACTGCGGCTGCCCACGAAGAGCGTACCCTTTTCGCCCCAGCACATGGCGCGGGCGTTGGTCACACCCTCAGCGAAGACCCCAATGGAAAAACCTTCGGGAAGGCGAATGTCGGAGAGCACCGGTTTGCCTCCGCGCAGTGTAGGCACACATACGGAACCCGTCAATATCAACAGCGATAGTATGGCAAGTGTGCTACGCATGTTCAACCACGGTCAGGAGACGGGACGATCATCACTGGCGACCTGCTTTCGCGAAGTACCTGTTCGCTTACACTTCCGACGAATGCCCTGAATAGAGCACTTCGGCCATGGGATCCCATGATGATGAGATCTGCTGCGATACGATCGGAGATCTCAAGGATGGTATCGGTGGTAGGGCCTTGTACCAGGAGTGCCTCGGCATCGCAACCCTGTTCCTTCAATCTATCGGCCATTCCTTGGATCGCCACATGTTCTTCGCGCAGGGTATCCGCACGCTGTTCCCGTACATACTCAGGTCCCACTTTGAAACCCACGAAGTCCGGGTCCGGTGCTGCCACATGGACGATCCAGATCTTCGCCTTGGTCGGTATGGCGATCGACATTGCCAAGGAGATCATGGCATCGGTGACATTCGACAGATCGATCGCGACAAGGATGTTCCTCATGTTCCCGGTGTTCGGTTCGAAGGTAAGGGATGCCTATCCACCCTTCCGGTCTACGATGCTTATCTCATCATGCCACAACGAAAAAGGGTGGTCACTTGGACCACCCTTGTTCTGTGCATTGTTCGGGGTCACTCCTCAGTGAGCACCAACTTGTCGTAGTGCTGCTTACGCAGAGCGCCACTGCTTGAAAAGAACCAGTCCTTCACGCCATAGTGGTAGCCGCGGCGCAGCCCTGAACGATGGGTGCCGAGCTGACCACGCTTACCGCTGAGCTTTTGCAGCACACGAGTGATCTTGGCTTCCACTTCCCCGGGCTTCATTCCCGGTTCGTTCTTCTTGGCCCAAACCATGGCATGGTCCAGGATCTCCTGCTTTGGCAACAACTGATCACGTTTATTGATCACATCGATCACCATGGTGTCCCAATCGCTGAGGCGGTAGCCTCCATCCTTGATCACCCTTTTTTTACGCCGACCCGGTTTCTTGCGCGCCGCTGCCTTCAGTGCGGGATCCTTCCGTGGCCTTCCTGGTCCCCGTTTCACCGGAGCATCGGTGGAGGTAGTGGGTTTGCCCTCACGTCGTGCCTTCAGGTCCTTGATCGCCTCACGGATCGTATCAAGCTGAAAGCTAAGTCGCCTTCGTTCGCTGCGATACTGGTTCAGCAATTGGTCTATAT
The DNA here is from genome assembly GCA_041745875.1 of Flavobacteriales bacterium. Lineage (GTDB taxonomy): Bacteria > Bacteroidota > Bacteroidia > Flavobacteriales_F > PHOS-HE28 > PHOS-HE28. The sequence continues at coordinate 7,864 of JBGTIB010000185.1, forward strand.
CCTTGTCATTTAGTCGTTTGATGGCCATTGGGATCGTTTTTCTTTTTAGCACCGGATATGGTGCAGGTGAGCGGTACAAAGTTAAGCCTGCATTTAGTGGACGTCCCTCAGCACGATAATCCGGTGTGGATGCCCCATGAATATGCCCCGAAAATGATCAGTCCGCTTTTCGGGTACCGCCGATCAAATAACCGTGATGGTCGACACTGAGGATGAATTCGACAGCCTACCAATTTCACTCGTCGAAATTTGATCTTCCAACAGCATGGCGCACACCTCATCCAGATCTCCTGGAGCCACGGCCAGCAGCAACCCTCCACTGGTCTGTGGATCGCTCATTACCATCATACGCTCCAAAGATCCGGCACCGTTCACGTGTGCTGCATGGCTCTTCCAGTTGCGAAAGGCACCATCCGGGTAACATCCTTCACGCAGGTATTCCAATGCTACGGGAAGCACAGGAATATGGTCGAAGGTGACCTCGGCGGAAAGACCACTACCGGTGCACATCTCCAATAGATGACCGGCAAGACCGAATCCTGTCACATCGGTCATGGCGTGCACGCCAGCTAGCCTTGCGAGCACAGCGCCCACCGCATTGCTCCGGCACATCAGGTCGCGGGCTATATGAGCATGTTCAGACCGGAGCACTCCACGTTTCTGTGCAGCGGCAAGTATGCCCACCCCGATGGGTTTGGTGAGCAAGAGCACATCTCCGGCGCGGGCGGTATCGTTCCGTTTGATATGCTCCACTAGCACTTCGCCGGTCACGGCCAATCCGAAGAAGGGCTCCGGTGCATCGATGCTATGCCCACCGGCCAATGCAATGCCTGCATCATGACAAGCCTGACGGCCACCTTCAAGCACGCGTGCAGCAAGCTCGGGCGGCAATTTTTCCACCGGCCAGCCCAGAATAGCGACGGCGAGTAGTGGTTTTCCGCCCATGGCGTACACATCACTGAGCGCATTGGTCGCAGCGATCCGCCCGAAATCGAAGGCGTCGTCCACAATTGGGCTGAAGAAGTCCGTGGTACTGATCAGGGCCCTGCCGTTGCCCATATCGTAGACCGCTGCATCATCCCGACTTCCGTAGCCTACGAGGAGGCGCGGATCGGGGAAAGTACCTAGATCGCTTCTCAAGATGGTCTCCAGCACGGCCGGTGCGATCTTGCAACCACAGCCGGCACCATGACTGTATTGCGTAAGGCGTATCGGGTCAACGGAGGGCGGAGGAGGTAGCGACATGGTCTTTCAGGCGTTCGGCAAGGCCGCGAAGATCGGTCGCTGAGGCTTTTAATGTGGTCACGCGCAACGGGTCGCGCCTTGAAAGTCCATATGCATAGGTCTTGTCATAGTACCCCAAGGAGAGGCGTGCCACCAAATGCAAGTCGCCGCTGGCCAAGGCTTCCAATGCCGTCTTCGCATGTTGTGGACCAATGCGTCTTGAAATGCGCTGCACTGCTTCACCAAGTTGTTCGGTCGGAAAGGTGCCGTAGTCTTTCACCAGCCGTTCCACCCGCTCCTCCAGCGGCATATCCGCGAACAGGAGTGGTGCCGCCCGCAAGGCCGCAAAGAAGGGGTCAGGTAGTTTGTTGCGGCCTATCATGTGACTTTCATCCTCCACCCACACTGCATGGCTCCGATCCACGCTACGTATGGCATGCCACAGCACATTCTCGAACTGTTCCTGGGTGGGTTGTGGCATCTCGCCCAATGAACCGAAAGACGAGCCTTTGTGGTGTGCCAGGCGCTCCAGATCGATCACCTGTTGCCCCAGTTCCTTGAGGTGATGGAGCGTCTCCGTTTTTCCGGTACCGGTATACCCCCCGAGTACCAACAGATCCGGCACGTTGCCGAAGGATCCGAGCACATGGTTGCGGAAGGCCTTGTACCCACCTTTCAGCGTACATACCTCTTCGAAACCAGCCTTGTCGAGCAACCAGGCAACGCTGCCGCTGCGTTCACCGCCGCGCCAGCAGTGTACGCGTATTTGACCTTCCGGCGCAAATTGGTTAGCGCGTTCCACAATGGCCGCCAGCATCGGCCCCACGATCCGCAAACCCTCGAGCACGGCTGCATCTCGGCCTTGCTGTTTGTACAGTGTGCCTACCACGGCGCGCTCGTCGTTATCGAAGAGCGGCATGTTCATGGCGCCAGGAATGTGGCCTCGCGCAAACTCGCCTGGCGAACGCACGTCGATCACCGGATGGTCGATGGCAAGAAAGTCTTCGACAGGGAAAGCCTTGATCACGCACAAAAGTAGGGGCTGATCTGGGGCGTGATGAGCAAGGAAATTCCCGAGGTGGGGAGAGAGCGCCATACTCATGCTCCACGATCACTTCAATATCCATCATCAACGATCCGGCGGATGAAGTACGGTGGATGGGGTAAGCAGGAATTCCATTGTGAGTCCTTATCCTTTTGAGTTCGGCGATCGCCTGACTTTTGCTTCTGTTTATGCACTCATTATCAATAACATACGCATGAGGAAACATTCTGCTGCCGTTACGGCCATTCTTATCTTTCTGTCGCTCATGATGCCACCTGCCGAAGCGCAATACGCGACCGTGGTACACGACCCCGGCAGAAGCTTGCTCAATGAAGGGCAGGCGCTACCAGCAGAAGAGAAATGGAGTGTAACGGGGCCCGTGGCTTCCAGTATCGGTCTCGTGGAGGTGCGGGTCTATGAGGACGCCGCCATGAAGCGTCCATTCGCAACAGGAATGTGGGAGCGCAGTAATTGGAGCAGTGCGGTGAGCTACAACATTCCCATGGACCAGCTACTACGCGGCAACGA
>JBGTIB010000186.1:0-12365 GCA_041745875.1 Flavobacteriales bacterium
TGTCCTTGAGTTGACCTCAAAGACACCACCCGAACCGCCGAGACCGCATTCAAATCGACCCCACGCTTTTTCATCCTACAACCCTTACTATTGCTCAAATTATGTCCTGTTCAACTAAAACGTACCGGACAGCAGTGATGCTTGCATTAATATGTGAACCTTTATACTTTCACCCCGGTTCCGAAGACCGATAATCGTTCAAGTCCCTCCTCACCTCAACCCAGACCCTCCGTTCCCTTCCATCACCGAAGAACACTCAAAGGCGGTTCCACCCCGTGCCTACCGGACCTTTCGTAGGCTTCATTGGAACCCCGTTGAAGAATGCTCACAGGGGGCGAACGCGCTCAAGGACCCAGCCATTTATGTTCGACCGCTCCGTAAACATGTTGCGTTCCCGCTTCCGCGATCTTGGAGGTTCAGTCCCGGTGAAGGTGTATGCCGTACCGACCGTGCCTGCTGCCGATACATACGGCGTGCAACGGATCCGCCTCTTCATGTGGCTGATGTTCGGCATGGCTTGCCTGTTGTTGGTCGCCTGTGGCAATGATGCAGTGGGCGATCAACTGGCGGTCTCGGATGATGAGAACCGGGTCCAGGTGGAAGCACCATCCCGGGCAGACGTTCTATTGATACAGCGCATGCGGAGTGCCAGCATCCCCGAGATCCAGGACTACATGCGTGAAGTGCTCGCCGAGGAACTGCCTGCGGACTATACGATCCCCGAACCTATCCTGAACGCCGCCGACGCCGAGGAGGCCACCCGCATCGTGGGAGAACGATTTCCGCAATTCTATAACAAGCAGGGCAAGTCCCTGATCGAAGCTACCGGGAAAGATCCCCTCGGCTTCAGAGCCATGATCCTTGAAAGCCGCGCCGTGCGGAAGATACACGTCGCACACGCCGACCACACCAACGATTCCCTCTGACCTCTGTTCCCATCACTTACTAAAACCCGCCCTCATGAAACGACTTCTCCTTTTCATCCTCCTGCTCGCTGCACTATTCGGGGCGCCCCCGCAGGTGACAGCACAACCTTTCTGTGACCAGGCCCAAGCTGGACCCGGGTTCGCGAGCGATCTGACCTGCCAGAATGCCATCTGTGCATTGGATTCATGGTGCTGCTCAAATTCCTGGGATGGGATATGTGCTGGCGCTGCAGCTACGAACCCGAGTTGTGCGGGCTGCCTGAGCACTGCCGGGCCCGCCGCTTTTTGCGACGAGGCACAAACTGGGCCTGGATTCCCCAGTGACCCGGTTTGTCAAGCCGCTGTCTGTGCACTGGATTCATGGTGTTGTACCAATACCTGGGATGCTCTTTGTGCTGCAGAGGCATCTACCAATCCATCATGCACCAATTGTGTTTCGCAACCCCCACCACCTACGGCATATTGCGACCAGGCACAGACCGGCCCTGGTTTCCCCAGCGATGTGCCTTGCCAGACCGCCATCTGCGCTGCGGACCCCTTCTGCTGCAACAACACATGGGATGCTGCCTGTGCAGCCGCGGCGGCCGCCAGCCCGGCCTGCACCGGTTGCCTGCTGAATCCGCCACCTCCGCCGCCTGCATACTGCGACCAGGCCCAGTCAGGTTCCGGTTTCCCCAGTGACCCAGGTTGCCAGACTGCGATCTGTGCGCTGGATTCCTGGTGCTGTACGAATACGTGGGATGGCCTTTGTGCTTCCGCTGCCGCCACCAACCCGGCGTGCACCGCTTGCCTGTTCCCTGCCCCCCCCGCCTACTGTGCCGCCGCAGGCACCAACCAGGCTGGTGGCCCAGGCAATCTGGTGATCACCAATTTCACCGGTGCTGGCATCAACAACAACTCCGTGGCCATTGTTGGCTACGAGGACTTCACAGGTGTTACCGGGAATGTATCCCAAGGTGCCACCTACACCTTCTCCATCACCCGGGAGTTGAACTTCGTCAACGATCAATTGCTGATCTGGGTGGATTGGAACGGAGACCTCGACTTCACGGATGTTGACGAGGATGTATTCGAAGGTCCTGTTTACCTGGCTGGTGACCCTGGCAACACGATCACCATTACCGGCTCGTTCACTGTTCCGGTCGATGCCGTAGTGGGTGATACACGTATGCGCATCCGTTACCAGAACGAAACCCCTGGTGCCGAGCCCTTCAACGACACACCTTGTGGGAATTCCTTCTTCGGCCAGGTGGAGGACTATACGATCAACATCTGCGCGCCACCCAGCGGTACCGTGGCATTGGATGATAACTGCGCGGTCAACCCCAACACCTTCGAATTGGATGTCACCGTCACCGATCTGGGCAGCGGCGCCTCGGCCGATGTGACCTACACGGTCAACAACGGTGCTCCCCAAACCGTACCGTATACCTCCACACCCACCTCGATCGGGCCCTTCGATCGCGACGATGAGGTGAGCGTTTCGATCTCCACGGGCCTCAATTGCGAAACGGAATTGGGAACCTATTTCAGCAACTGCCCGGTCGAGATCGATTGCGGTTCGTCCTCGCCTTATGTGGTTACACATTGTTATGGCAACGTTGACCAGCGGACCTTCACGTTCGTCTCCTCCGATCCCTTGAACACGATCGACATCTCCTTCGATAGCGGCCTGTTGGGCCCTGGCGATGGCGTAACGTTCTGGGATGGTCCTGTGGGCTCCACGCAGATCCCCCTGGGTCCCTTCGGGAACGACTTGGTGAACCTGGGTACGATGACCTCCACGGGTACCACGCTCTCGATCTCCATCCAGTCCAATGCCAGTGAAAGCTGCGCCGATGGTGAGGTGGCCGGGCCGTGGGAATTCAGGGTCCGCTGCAGTGGCTGCCTGGAACCACAAGGCGATGTGGAAGTGGTCAACGTGAATTGTTTGACCCAGACCTTTGATGTACAGGTCGATCTCTACGACCTGGGCTTCGATGAGGTCACCGAGGACTACCCTGCTTCGGCTGGTATCCGGTGGACGGTAAGTCCTGATAATTCCTTCAATGGCCAGATGCTCGGCCTGACGGAGGACATCCATCTCATCACCGGTATCCCCTTGGGGAACACGGTGAGTGTGACCCTGGTGCACATCAATGACGGGCCATGCAACGTGCCGAAGGGGAACTTCAGCAACGACCCGGAGGCCTGCCCACCACCGAACGACGATTGTGCGAACGCCACGGTGCTCCCGATCGTTGCTCCTGCCGCCTGCCCTTCCAGTGCCCTGGCCGGCACTACGTTCGGTGCGGGTGTGGATGGTGCTAATCCGACGTGCGCTGCGGGCGGTACCATCCAGGATGTGTGGTACAGTGTGAACTCGGGTGCTTACATCATGCCCCTGGCACTGAACTTCTACAACGTTACCGCCGGAAACCTGGGCATCCAGCTGTTCACGGCTTGTGGAACACCAGTGGCCGGCGCCTGTCTGGCGGCCTTTGCTGGTACGATCAATGTGACGCTGGCGCCCAACACGGATTATCTGATCCGCGTGTTCACCAACACCAACGCAGGTGTGCCAGGCAATTTCAACATATGCCTGAGTGGCACCGGTGCTTGCGGATCCACCGTATATGATCCAGGAGGACCGGCAGCGAACTACCCCAACAGTGGCACCACCACCGTGAACACCTACTGCCCGGAGAATCCGGGTGATCTGCTCACCGCCACCTTCACCTCGTTCAACGTCGAGCCGAATTGGGATAAGTTGTACGTCTTCAACGGTCCGACCACCGCCTCGCCGATGTTCGCCAGTGCGAATGGGGTCGGCTCCGGCACTGCACCCTTCGGTGCCGGTGGCTGGTGGGGTAACTTGAACGCCAACCTGCCCGGCCCGTTCACCAGCACCCACCCATCCGGCTGCTTGACCTTTGCCTTTTGGGCTGATACGTCGGTGAACTTCCCTGGGTATGCAGCGGATCTTACCTGCTGCGATGGACCACCCCCCACCTTGACCGTGGGCAGCAACGGCCCGATCTGCATAGGGGATGATCTTGAGTTGACCGCCGATACGGATATCGGGACGATCTTCAGTTGGACCGGGCCCGGTGGCTTTACCAGTAACGACCAGAATCCGATCATACCGGCCGCCTCACCTGGTTACGCTGGGGTCTATACCGTGACAACTTCAACCGGGGTGCTGACCGCATGTCCCATGAGCGGATCGGTCACGGTGGACATCAACGAACCACCGGTGCTCCTGAACGTCACGGCCACCCCGCCCAACGTATGTCTGGGCGGTAACAGCCAACTGAACGCATTGGTGCAAGGCCCTTCGGCATATTGTGCCTGCGCATCCACCAATACCACGGATGAGTGGCTGAGCAACGTGACCTTCGCTGGCATCAACAACAACAGCGGTTCAACGACCTACTCGGATTTCACGGCCTTTACGGCCAGCGTGAATGCCGGCTCCAGCTACCCGTTGTCCGTGACGATCGGCATCAACGGTTCGTATACCGAATTCGCCCGTGCTTACATCGACTGGAACCAGAACGGTGTGTTCGACGCAGGTGAATTCTACAACATCGGAACGAGTTGCAATACCAACGGATGTGTGCTCAGCACCAACATCAACGTGCCGGTCGGTGCCATCAACGGCAACACCCGCATGCGCATCGCACAGCGCTGGAACGTACAACACGACGCCAGTGGTTGTGGGACCTACGCTTTTGGTGAGGTGGAGGACTACACCGTGAACGTGAGCGGTGGCGTTTCCAACCTGAGCTATAGCTGGAGCCCCGGGACCTACCTGAGCAGTACCAGTGTGGCCAATCCAATGGCACAGAACGCCATGTTGACCACTGAGTACACCGTGACGGTGACCGATGGTCTCGGATGTGAAACTTCTGATGCGGTGACGCTGAACGTTTACGAATCGCCCAGTGTGAACCTGGAGATCAACACCGACCTCAGCGGTAGCCAGACCACCTGGGAGATCGCCGATGCCACCACCAACGGGGTGCTGTGCAGTGGTGGACCTTATATCGATGGCTTCCAGATCAACGCCGTGGAGGTGTGCTGCCTGCCCAATGGCTGCTACGTGCTGCGTGTGTTCGACAGCGCCGGTGACGGTATGAGCAATGGCTTCCAAGGTGGATACCAGCTCCGCTTCGAGCAGCCCGACAACCGCCGCATCATCGACAACCGCGGCAATGGCGACTTCGGTAACGTGAGCCAGATAACGGGCAATGCATACAGCTTCTGCATGCCGATGGGCGATGATCGCTTGATCTACACCAGCTGCGACAAGTACTGGTGGAGGACCGCGGAGTACATCGTGTGCCAGGCCAATGCAGCGGTGAGTGCGTTGTACGTGCCCGGTGCGCCCAACAACCAGCAGAGCAACAACACGGGTTACGAGTTCTGGTTCTTCAACCCCAACGGTGGGTACAGCTTCCGCAAGTTCCGCAGCCACAACATCACCGATGGCATGGGTAACATCGGAGCCACCCGTACCTGCCACCTGAAGATCAACAATTGGGCGGCTGCTAGCCATATTCCCGAAGGGGAATTGATGAACGTGCGCGTCCGCGGCCGTTTACAGGGCTCCAATCTGCCATGGGGTCCTGCCTGCCGTTTCGTGCGCGACGAATCCCTGGCCTTGTGCCCTCCGACCAAGTTGATGGACATCCCGGGTAATGTGAACCTGAGCTGTGGTCAGTTCCGCCAGTTCGTTGGTGGACAGCGTGTGTACGCCCGGCCGATCGGCGGTTCCACGCAGTACCAGTGGCGCCTGCGTATCCCGGCCGAGAACGTGGAGATCATTCGCACCACCAACAGCTACATCCTGAACTTCCCATGGGGTGCTGCCGTAGCTCCACCGCTGGAGCCGGGCAAGACCTACGAAGTGGATGTGCGTGCCTTCAAGAACGGTGCATGGTGCGTGGATCCCCTGGATGCCGACAGTGCATGGGGCGACATGTGCCTGCTTACGATCCTGGGCTCACCTGCACAGAACAGCAACCTGAACCTGGGCATGGAGAACGATGGTGGCCTGAGCATCTGGCCCAACCCCAACCGTGGTGACCAGTTCTGGCTGAACATGGATGCCATCGAGGAAGGTGTACTGACCGTGGCCATCGACATCATGGACCTCACCGGCAAGCGTGTGATCGCACGTGAGATCCCCGTGAACGACAAGAATATCCATACCGTGATCGACCTCAACGGCGACCTGGCCACCGGCATGTACATGGTGAGCATCACCGCAGGCGACAAGCGCTGGACCGAACGACTGGTGATCGCCAACTAGGCTTCATCGATAACAAGGATATGCAAGGGGCCGTCTCGAAAGAGGCGGCCCCTTCGCATTTCCAGCAAGTTTATTTCATGGTTTCGCTACGTCTGCGACCCGAGCGCGCGCAGGTAATATGAACCTATCGCGGTGACCTTGCGCGTTGGATGGTTCAATGAATGCCGAAGATCTTAACGAGCATGTGTTGGTCTTTTCCCAAAGATCATTAGATTGCCATCGTGTTCCGAAAACACAGTGAGTTTTGCTGAGCCTTCGATTACTTCTCTTGAGCCCTGCTCGAAACCTCTGATAACGTAACCGGCCTTCCCGTATGGAACGGCTGGTGCTCCCTTTGCCAAAAGGTCTCCTTTTGGTCATGACGTTCCTCTGATCCGCTCCCTAACCAATCTCCCAGTCCGATGTATCATTTCAACACTGTCATCGCTGCTCGTGAGCAGTACGGTATCATGCCTACGCTTTCGCAGCGTATACCCGACCTGGCACCTGTGCGTCAGATCATGACCTTGTGCTGCGTGGCACTGCTGGCGTTCTTCCTTGCCATGCCCGCTGCATGGGGACAGACCACCATCACCACCGAAGGTGCGCCTGGATACAATGATCCAGGAGTATTCAACCCAGGCCGCAACATCATCACCTTCGGGGTTGAGAATACCTCCGGAGCCGATATTGTTGTGACCGATCTGGGCGTCTTCTGGGATGCGGCCGCCAATCTCACTGTACCCGAACTCTATGTGAGCACCACCTCGCTTGCAGGTCCGCCCAATTTCCCGGGTGCTGCCTGGACAGCCGTGGCTTCCAGAGCCCCGCTGGTCGTCGGCACGAGTGGCTATCTACCCACGCATCAATTCACGCACGTGATCCCCAACGGCGCCACGCACCGCTTCGCGGTACTGTCCACCAACCGGGTCAACTACTTCTCCGCAGTCCCGCCCAACAACACCATTAGTGCCGGTGGGGTCACCATGCTCTTCGGCAATTATCAGATCGGTGGGCAGAACGTGGGATATGTGTACGATCTCGATCTTAGCGCCACCTTCCAACCGCGCTTCTTCCGGGGTTCGATCACCTTCGAGACCGCCCCTGCCTGCACAGGTACACCGGTAGCCGGCAACATAACCGGGATCCAGGAGCTCTGCAGTGGGTCTACCGCCATCCTGAGCGTTCATGGTAACACGGCCGCCAATGACCTTATCTATAGCTGGTCCTATGGCAGCACACCGGGAGGCCCATACCCCCTATCGGCCGGTACAGGCACATCCATCGTTACCCCGGTCATTACAGGCCCTACGTATTTCAAAGCGGACGTCACCTGCGCCGGCGGTGGCACTGCGCCGACCGCGGAATACGCTGTATCGCTCACTTCCGCCACTGCGGGAGGCACGTTCACGATCAACAATACCCTACCCAATAGTGCCACCAACTTCAATAGTTTCAGCGGGGCCATCCAGTACCTGAACGTGGTGGGCCTATGCGGTGAACTCACCGGACCGTTCACCTTCAATGTGGCGGCCGGGCAGACCTTCAACGAAAATCCTCCGGGCGTTACTGCTTCAGGCTCCTTCACGGCTCCTATCACTTTTCAGAAGGACGGCGCAGGTGCCAATCCGTTGGTGACAGCCGAAGGGACTGCCGATGCGAACCAATACATCCTTGGCGTGCTGGGTGGCGACCATGTCACCTTCGACGGGATCGATGTTGCAGCAATAGGTACAGAAATGGAGTTCGGCTATGTGTTGCGGAACCTGGGTGCCACGAATGGTGCCAATCACAATACGATCAAGAATTGCAAGGTCACACTGGATAATACCAATCTCAATAGCCACGGGGTCATGGTCTCTTCCTCCGTCACAGGTGGTGGGACAACCCCCCTCAGTGCCGATGGCTCCAACAGTTACAATGTCGTCGAGAACGTCACGGTGGAGAACGCTGGATCAGGCATCTATGTGATCTCAGCTACCGCAAATTTCCCGGGGCAATCCAATGAAGTGCGCAATTGCACTGTGGGAGCTGAATTCGTGGGAGCACCCACAGGCAGCATCGGCACGACCGGGACCGGATCAAGATTCGGGATTCAGTTCAACCAGCAGGCCACCTACCGCATCCATGGTAATATCGTGCGCAACATCGTTTGTGGAGGTTTTGCCCGGGGGATCTACGGGCTGAACGGACACGGCGAGTTCGACATTTCGAACAACCGTATATACGGCATCCAAGGTACCAACACCGGCACATCGACCATCCTCGGCATTGAAGTGTCAGTGCCTACATCCGGCGGACATGCACGAGTCTTCAATAATTTCATCAGCGGGATCAATTCATCGTACAGCGGCGCCGGTACTACAACAGAGGTCATTACCGGGATCCGCACGGGCACAGGCACGTCTATCGACCAACGTTACTCCTTTGAGCATAACAACATCAGTCTCAATACCACAAACACGCCGGCTGCACCCCATGTCGGCATTTGGATCGCTGCCAGCGGTCCTGTGCTTGAGATCCGTAACAACAACATCGCCATAGTTGGTCCTGCTCCAGGTGGTACGGCCTACCATGCTGCGATCCGTCTGAATACCACGGCCATTGGTGGCGCCGGTTCCGTCGTGGACTACAACAACCTGTACGCGCCCAACGGTCAACCTGGGCGGATCGGGACAACGAACCATACCACACTTGCCGCCTGGCAAGGTGCCGCCACTGGCCTTGATGCCAATTCCGTCCAGATCGATCCGATCTATGTCGACCCCTATGCGGATCCCTTTACGACCAATTTGGCCCTTACCGGCCTGGGTGCACCCGATGTGATCCTGTGGGCCACCGAGGATATCGAAGGCAACTTCCGCCCTACACCACCCACCATCGGCGCGGTGGAATTGAACACCGATTCGGAATGCGTGGGCACGCCCGACCCAGGCGAGATCACCGGCCCTACGTTCGCCTGCCTCAATAGCAACGTTTCCTTGAGCCTTGCCAACAGTACGCTGGAACCGAACATTGTGCGCACCTGGTTCGCGGGTACCAGCTCAACAGGCCCATGGACCGTTGCTGGCGATGGCTTCAGCATCACTTACCCCATCACCGAGGACACCTGGTTCTATGTGGAGGTGGAATGCACCGATACAGGTGGCGGCTCGGATGATACCGCTCCATTCCTGGTGGAGGTCCAGCTGGCCTCGGCTGGTGGAACGTTCACCATAGACGATACGCAACCCACGGGGGGCACCAATTTCGAGAGCTTCACCGATGCGATCAACCACCTCAACGGTCTTTATGAGTGCGGTGCGTTCGTTGGCTCGTTCATCTTCAACGTTGCCGCAGGACAGACCTTCCCGGAATTGCCGCCGGTGATCACCGCTTCGGGCAGCGAGACCTACCCGATCATCTTCCAGAAGAACGGCGGAGGAGCGAATCCGCTCATTGTGGCACAGGCCACCGCAGCGAACAACGAAGGCGGTCTGGTCATCAATGGTGGCGACTACATCACCATCGATGGCATCGATGTGAGCGCTGAACCTGGCTCCGATCTGGAGAATGGCATACTGATCCGCAATGCGAGCGCCACGGATGGTGCCCACCATAACACCATCAAGAATGGCAGGGTGGTACCAGGCTTTGGCGATACCTCAAGCAGGGGCATTACCATTTCTTCCTCCACGACAGCCGGTACTGGCGGATCGACACCTACATCCGCCGATGGATCCAACAGCTACAATGTGATCCAGAACATGGTAGTGGAATCCGCCAGTACGCGTGGCATTCTCGTGATCTCCGGCAGCACTACCTGGCCGGGCATAGGCAACGACATCCTGGATTGCACAGTGGGTGCCGAATATGTCGGTGTGCCCACCGGTGACATCGCCGGTGGCAGCGGTATCGAAACCGATGACCAGAGCGAATTCCGGATCCATGGGAATATCGTGAGGAACGTGGCCGGCTCCGGCGAGAACAACGGGATCGAGGTAACCGATGCACAGGGGCTTGTCGAGGTCTCGAACAATATCGTCTACGGCATACGCAACACCGGCGCTACCAGTACGACCCAGAATGCCGGCATCGAGGTGGATGGTTCCACCTCGGGGTCCGAGATCCGTGTGTTCAACAATTTCGTGAGCGATATCACATCGGCCTACACCGGTACATCGACCGTCCGGATCGTGACAGGGATGACCACCGTCCTGGGCAATGCGGCCATCACCTACCGCTTCGAGCATAACAACGTTAGCCTGAACGTGAGCGATGCGGATGCATCCAGTGCATGCCTGGACCTGACTTCAGCAACAAGCGTGAACGTTGTCACGAACAACAACTTTGTGAACCTCACCACTGCCAACGGTTCCGGGAGCAACTCCAAGAAGCATTACGGGATGGAGTCGGGCAGCGCCACAGTAGTGGGTGCTGGTGATTCCTATAGCGACCACAACAACTATCATATCATCCATCCCAACGGGCTCGCCATATTGGGCGGCACCACGGATATGAACCTGGCGACCTGGCAGGACGAGACCGACCAGGACCTGAATTCGATCAGTGTGAACCCTGGATATGTGAACCCTCAGTTCGATCTGCATGTGACCAACATGGCAATATCCGGTCAGGGTTCGCCAGTCGTTGTTGAATGGGCCGAGGAGGATATCGATGGCAATTTCCGTCCCAGCCCACCGACCATTGGTGCGCATGAGCTTGCGCCAGTATCTCCCTGTGCCGGTCTGCCCCCTGCCGGCAGTATCACAGGCGACAATTTCGTATGCGGTATAGGTGCGGAAACCACGCTCCTTTTTCAGGGTCAGTCAGGACCCGGCATCAGCTACCAGTGGGCTTCCAGCGCCTCGCCCGGTGGCCCATATACGAACCTGGGAACAGCCGTGGTGCAGGACACCGATCCCGTTGTTGCCACTACCTACTTCATTGTGACCACCACCTGCTCCAACGGCGGCCTGGACAATACCTCGCCTGAATTCGTGGTGGTGGTACGCCCGGTTCCGACCGCAGATGCCAGCGCTGGCAACGGCGGCATCGGCTGCGTGGATGAAAGTGTGGACCTGTTCAGCACCACGGATATCGGAACCGTCTTCAGTTGGACCGGTCCCAACAGTTTCGCCAGCACCGACCAGAACCCCACCGTGAGCCCGATAAGCGCAGCCAGCGCTGGGGCCTACGAAGTGACCATCACAGAGAATGGCTGCAGCAATTCGGCCAGTATCAATGTATCAGTGGCGACTCCCATCACACTGGCCCCCACCGCCACACCTCCAGTGGCATGTGATGGATCCACACAGTTGAATGCCAACGCGCTGTTACCCACCCTTGTGAATCAATACATTTTCTCTACGGGCACAGGCACCAGCCTGGACCCCATGAGCGGTGCCATTGAGATCGTAACCTCCGCTGTGGACGATACTCCAAGTAGCCTCCAGGAGATCGGGTTCACTTTCCCGTTCAATGGAACCACTTACACGCAGTTCTCCGCATCGCCGGATGGCTTCATCAAGCTTGGCGCTCCAGCCGCGACGAACCAGTTCTCCAACCTGGTCGCCAGCACGACGAATACTCCCAAGGTATATCCCTACTGGGATGACCTGGCCACCGGTACCGGTGGAAATGTGAGCTTCGTTGTGACAGGGACCGCTCCCGACCGCATCCTGAAGGTGCAGTGGTTCGTGTCCAACCCCCGCCTGCCCCTCCCGAGTCCCGCCAATACCACGTTCCAATGCTGGTTGTATGAGGCCGATGGTGCGGTGGAGTTCATCTACGGCGACATGAACCCCAATACGAATACAGCTTCAGTAGGGATGACCGGCAACGCCACCAACTACCAAAGCGTAACGATCGCCGACAACTCGGTGAACACCACGGGCTTCAATAATGGCAATGCAGGTCAACCGGTGAACGGCCGATGGTACAAGTTCACGCCGCCGCAGATCAGCAGTTATGCATGGACACCTGTCACTGGCTTGGATGATCCCACTGTTGCCGATCCCGCTGTCAGTGGCATCACCAGTGCGATCACTTACACGGTGACCGTGAGCGATGGTGCCTGCGACTATGATGCTAGCGTCCTGGTGGAAGTGGGTGCTGACATTACGGCGACCATCGCTGAGAACTGCGCTGCGCAGGAGTTCAACATCAACCTCACGGTGAACAGC
>JBGTIB010000187.1:0-1585 GCA_041745875.1 Flavobacteriales bacterium
GCCCTGCACCCCCGCAAAGCCGCGCCCACAGCGGGTGGATCGAAATTCCATAAAGGGCCGCAGCGCTCCTCCCAACCAGCCGGTTCGTTCAACAGAGGCTCAAATCGCAGTCTGCCGACTGCGTTTGAGCCTTAGATGTTATGCCGCCCGTACCTGTCAGTGTTTACGTTAGGTGGGTACTACCTGGTCGCACCTTATGCGCTCGACAATACCGATAATCCAGAGTATTCTTTTTTTGTCTGTCGAACTGATTATATGGAAGTGGATAGCACTTCAATGACAGCACATGGGAAGTACTCCCTGTTTCAACAGCGTATCAGTCTTGACTAATTCCAGAGCAGTTTGGAGAGCGAAGGTCGTACCGTATTCATCCTGTGGTCAATTGGATTGCTCCTAATTGCTGCGTTGGTAACGCAGCGTTATAAAGGCACAAAGAAACGCTAAAAATGTCACCAGGACAGTGCGTTGAACGTCGCTTGGGAGTCATATGCGCGAACCTCACCCCAACGCCACATCCAGCACCATCATCACCACAAAGCCCCCGATAAAACCCAGGGCTGGGATGGTAGAAGTCACTTCAGATAGTCACGAACGAACCTGCCCGGTTCGATGGCTTCGAGGCCTTTCATCACGAAGTCCTTCGTATTGCAAGTGACGATGACGTCCACCTGCCGGCTGCGCAGCGCTGCGAAGTACTGGATGCCGTCCTCCTTATCCGCAAAGGAACTCGTGATGCTGTCGACGAAGTCAGGCCTGCCAACGGGGATCATGCCCAGTGTGGCGAGCATGTCGAGGGTCACGCGATCGATATCGGCCCGCCAGGTATCGGGCCTTGTTGTCCGCCATTTCCGCCGCAGGATGTACATCACATTGGCCGCGATGAGGGGTGTGATGAAGCCCGTGAACCTTCCGCGCACTGCCGCTTGGATCACGGCCGTGCTTTCCGGACTCTGGTCCTCCGAGCCATCGAGCATTGCAACAAGGACATCGCTGTCGATCAGCGCCCTCATCGCTTGCGTGGCTGATCACTGGCCTTGGTTCGCGCTCCTTTCACCAAGCGTGCGAGACGTTCATCGCCTTTCAGATCAGCATCGCTGAATGAGACCGTGCCGGCCAACTCATCCACCCAGGTCCGTCCCTTCGCTACAGTTCGGGTCGGCAGGTCGGGCAGGTTGCTTTCCAGCGCGTCGTTGATCACTTCCGTCATGCTGCGCGACTGGGCCGTACTGGCCTGTTCGAGGCGCTTCTTCAGGTTGGTCGGCACCGAAGCACTGATGCGGCTCCGGCGCTTTCTGGCTCCCTTGGTCTGCATGTCCACGAAGATAACCGAAGAATTACCGATCGATCAACAGGACCTCACCCCAACGCCACATCCAGCACCATCATCACCACAAAGCCTCCGATAAAACCCAGGATGGGCACATCGCTGTGGCCGCCCTGCTGTGTTTCGGGGATCACCTCTTCCACCACCACGTAGATCATGGCACCTGCGGCGAAGGCCAGGGCGTAGGGTAGGATGGGCGTCATGAACACCACGGCCACGGCACCGATGACGCCGGCCACGGGTTCCACGATGGCGCTGAGC
>JBGTIB010000188.1:0-32038 GCA_041745875.1 Flavobacteriales bacterium
GAGCCGGTGGCGATCGCTCGTCCATCGGTCCAGGGGTGCAAGTTTGTCACGGCAGCCCCGAAGGACGGGGACAGGTCCGGCCCTGAGTAGAAGTGCGGAATATTGAACGCGGGATCCAATGACCCATCGGGCATGAAACGCACTAGGCGCAAGGTGTCGCCGGGGGCCTGTGTGGTCTGGAAGTTCCCGCCCACATAAACGCGCCCATCTGGCAAAGACAGGTAGGCTAACGCCGTTCCGATGAACACTCCCGTATTGAACGTGGTGTCCGGCGCCCCATCGGCATGCACCCGAAAGATGCGATCCACGGGCAGCCCCTCGAAGGTGCTGCCCGTGCCGTTGCAGATGAACTTGCCATCGGCAAGTTCCGCGAAGTTGTACACCGCGCCGCTTCCATTGCGGTGGGTACGGGTGGTGTCCAGGTAACCCTCGTTGCTGAACCAGATCAGGTCATAATTGCCCACGAAACCCCTTACCGTGTCGCTAAGGGTATGGGAAGCGCCACTGATCAATACGCGGCCGTCGGGGAATACGTGGTAGTCACCACCATTATTACCGGAGTAGAAATACGGACTCTGGTACAAGGGGATGAATGTCGGATCGTTCAACCCATCGGATAGCCTGCGCCTGGGCAGCCAGCTATTACCCACATAGTACTTCCCATCCACCCAGGGCATGATCTTACCGCCCCCCCCTGTGGCCGAGGCGAAGGATAGGTCCTGCGCGCCATCCGCTAATACACGGGCTACACTGCGCACACTGATCTCCCCAGGGTAGCGGATCCGGCCGGAGAGGAAGATCTTGCCATCCTCCAACACATGTACGGCATTGACGTTCTGATCCATGATCTGCGTGCGGAACGATGTATCAAGGGAGAACGGTACCTGCGGCCAAGCGCTGGTGTCCGCCCCGAGCAGGGCGGCCACCAGCCATAGGAACGATATATCCGGCCTTCCCCTCATGGATTCAGCACCACGCGCACAACCCCCAAGGTACGTCCATCGCGCAGCAATTCCACGCTATGCACACCGGCAGCCAAACCACGGATATCCCACAAGGTCTGTCCTTGTGCACCCCCTGCTGTGAACGTCCGCACCACCCTTCCTGCCATATCCCGCACCACCAACTGCAATACAGCGGTGTTGCCCTGCACGTGGTGGTTCAGTGCCACCCAGGAGTCGGCCGGGTTGGGGTGGGCGGTGAGGTATTTGCTGGGCCGCTCTTCCACGGCCTGCACGCCGGTGATGATATCACCCAGGTGCAGGCGGCTCACGAAACGTTGCTCCAGGTCGTTGGTGCTGCCATCGTCGTAGCCCACGTAGGCACCGCTGAGATACAGATGGTTGTTGACGCTATCGATGGCGGTCGCATCGATGGATGCGTAAGTATAGAAGGGGCTTACAAAGGGCCCCACACCACAATCTTCGAATGCATCAAGCAACTGGCCGGTGCTATCCAACAGGCAGATGCTGTTCCGCGGTGCACCATTCACGGTCTGGAATTGCCCGGTGGCAAGGAGCTGACCATTGGACCATGGACGCAGACTCGTAACGCCAGCTCCATAGAACCAATTCAGCGTTCCATCATCGAAATGCGGGATGTTGAACGTAGGGTCGAGCGACCCATCGGGCATGAAGCGCGCCAGGCGTAGGGTGTCGCCGGGGGCTTGTGTGGTCTGGAAGTTCCCGCCCACATACACGCGCCCATCGGACAGGGGCATGTAAACGTACGCCGTTCCGATGAACACGCCCGTATTGAAGGTGGTGTCCGGCGCCCCATCTGCATGCACACGAAAGATGCGGTCCACAGGCAGGCCCTCGAAGGTGCTGCCCGTGCCGTTGCAGATGAACCTGCCATCGGCCAGCTCCGCGAAGTTGTACACCGCACCGCTGCCATTGCGGTGGGTACGGGTGGTGTCAAGGTAACCCGCGTTGCTGAACCAGATCAGGTCGTAGTTGCCGACGAAACCACGGGCCGTGTCGCTCAGCGTATGGGAAGCGCCGCTGAGCAATACCCGGCCGTCGGGGAAGACGTGGAAATCGCTGCCCCCGCCGCCGCCAGCTTGGAAGTAGGGACTGGTATGCGGAGCGATGAACGATGGATCTATCAAGCCATCAGGCAGCATGCGGCGCACAGTGGTGGTGCCCACGTAGAATTTTCCCTCGATCCATGTTACCACCTTACCCGCACCTGTGGTATAGGGAAACTGCGGGAAATCAGGGTCCTGCTCCCCAGTGGGCAACAAACGCGCACTTCCCCGCACACTGATATCCCCCGGGAATCGGATCCTGCCTGAGAGGAATATATTGCCATCCTCCAGCAGATGGATGGCATTTACGTTCTCGTCCACGATGTTCGTACGGAACGTGGTATCGAGCGAGAAGAGTACCTGCGACCATGCCGTGCTGGCCACCACCAGGGAGGCCAGCGTGGTCAAGGTCCTATGTATCCGCATTATCATGGTTGCACCACCACCTGGAGTGTCTCCAAGGTACGGCCTGCCTGCACCAATTCCACTGCATAGACCGCAGGAGACACGTTGCGGATGTCCCACAGGGTCTGCCCTTGTTCGCCTCCTGCCGTGAAGGTCTGCACCACCCTTCCTGCCATATCCCGTACCACCAAGTGCAAGGCAGTGGTGTTACCCGGCACATGGTGGCTTAGGGCCACCCAGGTATCGGCAGGGTTGGGGTGGGCCGTCAGCATGGCCCCAGAACTGATCGGCCTCTTACGCCCCCGTGGTTTCTGCGCCTTGGGTTCCACATCGCCACCCGTGTAGGGCGCACGGCATGTTTGGTAATGGGCGCAGAGCAGGTTGCTGGCCCACACGGCGGGACGATCATAGTGTTCGCCCACCAGCAATGCGAGTTGCGCCACCTCCGCACTGTCCAGCTCGTGGGCGCTGCGGTCCTGTGCATCGGCACCGGCCAGGATGCCGATGTAGGCCAGCATGCGGGTTCTTTCGCTTTCTTCCTTTTCCCGTTGTTCCCGCTCTTCGGGTATGGCTTCCACCAGCGAGTCGGCCTCGGCGAAGCGCCCTTCGGCCATCAACAAGGCCGCTTCGGCATACCGTGCTGCGTTGGTGCGCAGGCGGCCCCAGACCCATAATACGCTATCCACATCGCCATCATCCTCGTACAGTTGCACCACAGCGTTCACCAGCTGGGTCATTGCGCTATGCTGCCCGGCCATCAAGGACTCCATCTCACCCCTGTAGGTTTCCTCGTACCAGCTATTCACGATCAGATCGATGATGTAGGGAGGCAGCGGGTACATGGCTTCCTCAGCCGCCCACTCGATGAAGCCCTCCTGCCGGGTGGCGTCCGGATTGGCGATGCACACCTCAGCCTTGATCGCATCGGGCACCCCGGCGGTCTCCACCAGGCTCATCAATGATGCTGTGCTCAGGTAGGGGCTCAGGCCCAGCAGGCGGTCGCGCAGTTCCAGCATGTTCTGCGGCCAGGTGCTGGTGATCTCCAGTACGAGTTCGTCGGTGCTGCCGTCGTCGATCAATTGATCATAGAGGTATCGGGTGCTGCCATAGACCACGCGGCTCTCCTCCAACTCCGCCAGCAATTCTCCTATTCCCCCAATCAGCCCTTGTGGCAGGTCGCAGTAATTCTCTGGGTCCACGGCCGCGCTCACTTGAAATGGATACACCTCACTGATGGGACTATCCTGTGTGTAATACCATGGCTCAAGATCGGGGGTTAAGACCCCGTAGTAGTATTGGATCTTCGGCACCTGGGTGGTGTTCATTTCGAAGTCGAACCCTGCCTCTTCCTGATCGAACAGGTTGCCTGCCGCGCGCCACTTCGCCCCTTGATTGCTGCGGATGGTGTGGTCTGCCTGCTGCAATGGTGTTGCTCCATTTGCCTTCCTGCTCATCAAGTTGGTGGCGTTGCCCACGTTCTCGTTGCACTCGAATTGAAGGCCGATCCAATTCGCCTGACCTCCGTCCACATCGGCGCTGACGCCCTCCCCGATGAAGCCGCGCTCCAGCCCGGAAGCCTGGTTGCGGTACACCACATCGTTGTGGTCGTAGGTATATCCCACTACGATGCCCTCAGTGAGCACGGCCGGGTCCGCTTGCGGAGGCGTGATCGTGTTGTCCTTCATCGTGAAGCCGTAACTGCCTGTGGAGAAGATGGCGCGATGACTGTCGAGCCAATGTTCTTGGTCAGGATGATTCATTACCACGTTCCATCTTCCCACCTCAAAATCGTTGTTCATGATGCTCGCCGCCACGGTACCACTGAGGTACACCCCACAGATGTTGTCGATGAAGGTGTTGTTGTGGATGCGGATGCTTCCGTTGCCTGTGCTGGTGGCATGGATGCCGTGGTCCAGATCGCGGAAGGTATTCGGGCAGGGGCCGCCTGGACACTGGTGGTCCACTACGATCCGGGCATTGTGGCCTTTGATGCCATGGCCCATGGCGAGGCTCTCGGTGTGGGTGGGCAGGTCGTTGGCGAAGGTGCAACCGCGTATGGGGATGGTACCGGCCACATCCACGATGCGCATATGCTCGAGCAGGTTGGTGCCCAGATCACCGGGGAGCGCATCTTCATCCCACAGGAAATGGGCGTTGGTGAAACGGCTGGCGTTGGCCTTCATATTATAGGGTTTGAACTCCACGCCGATCGGGCAGTTGCGGATGTAGCCACCGATCTCCTGGTGCGTGCCATCCACTTGGATGATGCCGCCACCCTGTGAGGGGTCGTCACGGCTGCCCGAGAGTATGCCGATCTCGGCATCTTGGATCTCGCCTCCGTTGATGAGTACAATGGAGCCATGGTGTTCGTAGAGGTCAGCATTAGCAAGTGCGGTTACGCTGTGCGGTACGTTGGCCTGATCATTATCGCCCCACACTTCAACACCGCGCCAGCGCTGTGGCGAGAACACCGCAGCGCGTATGATCCCACCATCAATGATCAGCTTGCCACCTGGCTCCACAACCCAGCGCGCTTCGGGCACCATGTCCACCTCGCACTTCACGGTAACCACCACACCGGCAGGCACATGTACATCTTGGTAGAATTTGACGGTATTGTCTATGGAAAGTGTATTCACTATTGGGGCCTGGAGCAATTCGTAGAAAGACTCGAAGCGGAAAGGAATGGAGTCATAGCCCCACGCATAATTGGCAGTGCCGCTTACCATCATCATGCTGTGCATGCGTCCCATTTGCAGCGGGGAAACCGATCGCGAGTACACGTTGTTGCCCATGATGTTGTTGATGCAGCGATCCCAAGGGTCCGCTGTTGCATTACATCCCGCGCATGCAGCGAGATAACAACTGGAACAACATCCGTTGCACTCGATCGGATCCGGGCGGGGAATGCTGTCCAACAGCGTACCAGCGAAGCTGCGGTAACCCAGAACATCATGCAAATAGTACTGGCCCATGGCGCCTCCCCCAATGTTACTGCATGCCTCTGCGGCACCTGGTCCATAGGTGTGCATCAGCCCCATGCAATGGCCCAGTTCGTGGGCCCAGTGCCGCACTAAGAGATCCTCGTTCAGGGTGTACTTCGAGGATACGCCCGCATGGGGCAGATCGCCCAAGAGGTAGTTCCCTTGGTACAAAGGCGAGGATGCCGCGCCCAAGTAGCCAAGAATGGTGTCGGTAACAATGTGTAGCTTCAAATCGGCCAGGCTGGCTGGGCCAGCATGTTGAGGGGATGCCACCAAGGCGTTCATCAATGTCCGCACCGAGTCACTGGGGCATGGGGCAGCCGAGAACACGTCATGCTGGATGAAGTCGACCCCACTGAGTTCCAGCCGTAAATACGTCTCAGGGACACATTCGTACCAATTTGCCAAGCTATCATGAGGGCAGGATCCAGGCATGTACAGCCACGGACCTGGCCAAGTGGTTAACATATATGGGGAAGGATCCGAAGGTGGATGCAAATCGACAAAGTGCTCCTGCTCGACCCGCGATATTATACCGGTGAGGTAGGCAATACTTGCTGAATCGTTTGTGAAATTCGGGCGTGAACTATGTTGCCAGACCACGATGCGGACTTTCAATGTTTTAACGTGTGCGCTGGGGTTGAAGGCACCTATCCCCGGAATGTGCATATAGGCAGCGCTGATCCAGCTTGGGGGAGCTACGGAGGAGTCCACGCATGTGGCCCTGGCAGGTGGCCCGGCCTCAGCCTCTGATACTCCCGCGCAGATATCGTTCTCCTGGGCAATTGCCGCAGGAATGACCAGCACACCGCAAAACAGCGCGGCGATCAGCCCCCTGACCAAGCTCAGTGGTCGGGTTACGGAAGAATAATTGGAAGTACGTGTTCTCATGATCCTATGGTGTTGGGGGTGAATGGTCAAGATGGAATGAACATCGTACTATTAGCAATTGCAATGTAGGCGCAGTATGGCCGATCGGTACCGATCGTGGAAAATTCGCGATCCGCACATTACGAGATGCATTAGCAAGCTTCATTGGGTGTGCATGGGGTCGCGGATCATACCTAGTCGGCCACGATCAAACCATGCGCAGTCGTTAGCCGATCAGCATCCCGATATCCCGGAACCCCTTTTCCGCGTTCCCCGTATGACGGCCCCATCCATTCCACCATGCCCCACGCCCTGTTGATCGAAGATGATGCCCTTGTGCGCAAGCTGCTGGAGAAGCGCCTGATCCTGGGGGGCTGGACGGTGACCGCCTTGCGCGATGGCCGCGACCTGTACCAGGCCTTGCAGGCACAGCCCACCGATGTGGTGCTCATGGACCTCGGCCTTCCCAATGTGGATGGTCTGGCCTTGATCGAAGGCATGCGGGCCAAGGGCTACGATACGCCGGTGCTGGTGCTCACCGCCTACGAACTGCCACACCTGCACGCCATCGTGCGCAGCACCGGCGCGAACGACCTGGTGCAGAAACCCTACGACCAGGAGGAGCTGTTGGAGCGCATGGCGCGTCTGCTCGCGGCGTAAGAGCCTGTTCAGGCGCTGAGCGATCTTCGTGCGGTGGCGCATTCCCATGATGTACTGATCCTCGGTCGCGGCATCGCCGGTGCCGTGCTTGCCGAGACGCTGTTGCAGCGCGGGCTACGCGTGCACGTGTTCGATCACAAGCGACCCGGCAACGCGTCCATGGTCGCTGCCGGACTGGTGAACCCCGTGGTGCTGCGCCGCGATGTGCCCAGCTGGCGCGCCTTGGAAATGCTTGACTCGGCGGAGACGTTCTACACCACATTGGAGCAGCGGCTCGCCTGCTGCTTCTGGCATCCTTTGGAGTTGGTCAAGTTGTTCCCCGGCGAACGCGAGGTGGCACAATGGGAACGTGCCATGCAGGATCCGATCACATCTAAACTGATCGATCGCCGTGCCCAGGCAACGATGGACGCAGCCCCGGTGAACGCACTCCATGGCTATGGCACGGTACACCGTTGCGCCTGGTTGGATGTACCGACCTTCCTCGATGCACAACGCAGCCAACTTCTGCGCGAGGGGTGCTTGACCGAAGTGGAGATCAGCGCCCAAGAGATCGCGCATTTGGATGACGGGGTCCGCATCGCGGATCGCACGGCGCCTTGCTTGGTCCGCTGTGAAGGACCTTTCGCCGACATCCCCGGACTAGTTCCGGTACAAGGGGAAGGCCTCACCGTGCGCCTGCCCGAACTTAAGGTGGATCGTGCCTTGCACAGAGGTGTGTTCCTCCTGCCGCAAGGCGATGACATCTATCGCGTGGGTGCGACCTTCAAGTGGGACGCGGTGTGGGAGGGACCCACTGCGGAAGGGCGCCGCTGGCTGTTGGAGCAATTGACGAAACTGACGCCCGTGGTGCCGGAGGTGCTCGAGCACTGGGCCGGCGTGCGTCCGGCATCGGCCGATCGTCGTCCCAACCTCGGTCGCACCGCTGCGCACGCAGCCGTGTTCAACGGGCTCGGCGCGCGGGGGGTGATGCTGGCCCCTTGGTGTGCAACGCATCTGGCAGAGCACCTCTTCGATGGCAGGCCGCTGGATGCCGAGGTGGATCTGGGGCGTTTCGCCTGACCAATGCCGCATGCAATGATGCGTGGCTTGCACGAGCTTTGTTCGGTGTTCCACGCATAGATCGTTCAACATGCACCCCATGCGCTTCGTATCGTTCCTGTTGTTCGCAACCA
Organism: Flavobacteriales bacterium; assembly: GCA_041745875.1. Lineage (GTDB taxonomy): Bacteria > Bacteroidota > Bacteroidia > Flavobacteriales_F > PHOS-HE28 > PHOS-HE28. The sequence goes on from JBGTIB010000188.1 coordinate 8,124, forward strand.
CTTTGTTCTTCGCATGCCGCAGCCAGACCCCGATCGCATCCGGAACGGAGCGGGATCAAGACCCGCGCTGGGCCCGCATCGATTCCCTGGAGGAACAGGGACTGTACGCATCGGCCACCACGCTGCTCAATGAAGTGCTTGCACAGGCGCAGGCCACGGGGGGCTGGCGCACGGAGTTCAGGGCCTGGATGGTGGGTGGCCGGCTCCAGCGCCGCAGCGGCACGGAGGAGCATGAGATCCTGGCTCCCATGGAAGCCCGCATCCGTTCGCTCACCGACACTACGATCGTTCCGCTTACCACACAGGAAGTGGAGCAGGGGCTCAGCCCTCGGGAGGACAAAAGCAATGTGCCCCTGCGCCAACTGTTGCATTCGGTACTGGGCCAGGCCTATTGGGACCACTACCAGCAAAACCGCTGGTCGGTGCTGGAGCGCACACCCCTGGGGTTGTCGAGCGCAGAGGAAAACGATGACCTGGACACGTGGGACCAACGCGCCTACATGCGCAAGGTCGTGGAGCACTTCACCGCCTCCTTGGAACCACGCGACACCTTGCAGTGGATACCCGCCGCCGAGTTGCGGGAGTTGTTGAAAGGCCCGCGCGTCACCGACCCGCGCGATGGTGCGGGGACCTGGTTCGATCGCAGCGGTGACCTGGAAGCGCCCATGCTTTTCGACCTGCTGGTGCAACGCGCGCTGGCCGTGTTCACCAACCCCGAAACGCGGCTTGCTGAACCCGCCTGGCGTTTCCGGCTGGACGACACCACCCACTTCGAGGTATACGGTCGCTTCACCTACCGGGAACTGCAACACCGTGACAGCACCTCGTTGGAGTTCCAGGCCCTGCGCACCCTGCTGCTTTGGGAACGCAGCCACCTGGCCGATGATCAGCCCGCGGCGCGCACCGCTGCCACCTTGGCCCGGCTCAATTTCGTGCGTCAACACAGCGTCCTGCCGGACAAGGACAGCCTGTACTACGCGAGCCTCCAGCTGCTGCGATCGCGCATCGAACGCCTGCCCATCTGGAGCGAAGTGACACTGGCCATGGCGCAGTGGCATGCCGAGCGCGCTGTCCAATACCAACGCCTTCATGGCGACGCCTGGAAGTGGGAGAACAAGGCGGCCCGTGATCTCTGTGATGAAGCCATTGCCCGCCATCCGGGTTCATTCGGTGCGCACAATGCACGGGTGTTGAAGGCGCGTTTGGAAGCGCCGGTCCTGGGCCTGCAGGTGGAGAAGGCCGTGTCGCCGGAGGTGCCCTTCCATGCAGCGTTGACTTACACGAACGTGCAGCGTGTCTGGCTCCGCGTTGTGAAGGACAACCACCCGGAGACGCCACTCAACGCGATCGGACGTAGGGGATCATCATCGGAGGAACGCGAACGGCGCCTGTTGGCCGAACGCCCGCTTTCCACATGGAGCGTGGACCTGCCCGATGATGGCGATCTCAACGCGCACATGGTGGAACTTCCGGTGGAGGGACTGCCCTTGGGCCATTACGTGGTGCTGGCCTCCGATGGCGAGGGCTTCCGCGGGGGAGTTGATCGCTTGGTGTACGCTCCGTTCCAGGCAACACGCCTCGCACTTTCTGACCGTTCCGAAGATGGGCAATTGGATCTGGTTGTTGTGGACCGGGAGAGCGGAACCCCACGCGAAGCGGTGAAAGCCGTGGCCCTTGTGCGCAACCAGGACTACACGAACACGAAGGGCTTCATCGTCGCGGCCGAACTGCGCACCGATGCAGAAGGCATGGCGCGCGGCACGCTACAGGGCCAGCGCGGTCAGGTGGTATGGAAGGTGAGCGACGGCCCCGACGAGTTGATCGGGGGATCGCGCTGGATGTACGACCGTTCATACGATCATGGCAACGACAGCCTGCGCACCTTCCTCTTCACCGACCGCGCGATCTACCGGCCCGGGCAGCCTGTGTATTTCAAGGGCATCGTCACCGTGAAGCGCGGCGCCACCACGGTCGCCAAAGCCGGCTACAAGAGCAAGATCATGGTGCAGGGCATGGATGGCCGCATCGTGGATTCGCTTGTTGTGGCCACCGATGCTTTCGGCGCTTTCCATGGGGAGTTCAAGGCGCCTGCCGGGCTCACAGGGACCATCAGCCTGCTCGAACGATATGGGTACCATTCCATCCGTGTGGAGGAGTACAAGCGGCCCACCTTCGAAGTACGCTTCGATACACTGGCCACCGCACCCAGGCTGGAAAGCGAAGTGACGTTGAACGGCACGGCCTTGAGCTATGCAGGCGTGCCCCTGGATGGCGCCCAGGTGCGCTGGACCGTGACCCGTACCGCACGCTTCCCGTGGTGGATGCGCGGCGGGTGGCATTTCCCCGGAACAGGGCAGCGGACGGAGATCGCCAACGGCACTGCCAACACCGATGCTGAAGGGCGTTTCGATCTGGCATTCGTGGCACAGGCCGATCGATCGATGCCGCAACGCTTCGGTCCCACTTTCACCTTCCATGTGGAAGCCGCTGTCACCGATATCAATGGCGAGACACAACAAGGCACTACGGCGGTGAACGTGGCCCATCGCGCCATCGACCTCGTGGTGGATCTCGGCGAAGGCTTGGATCGTTCCAAACAAAGCTCCATCCCCATCATAGTGCAGAACCTGGACGGCATGCCGGTGGACCTGCCCGTGGATGTGCGGATCGTACGGATGGTGGTCCCTGAAGGACTACCACCACCCGCCAGGCCCTGGGAAGCACCGGACCGCTACCTGCCCGGCCAGGAACCCAGGGCATTGTTCTGGAGCGATCCCGCACAAGGGGAAGAAGCGGAGGTTCTGTTGGAACGAAAGGGCTGGCGGCCGAAGAGCGGACCATTCCCCTTGGATGGCTTGGGAAGCTGGGCCACGGGTGCATACCGGATCGAACTAAGCGCAACCGATCCGTTCGGCACCGTAGTGGAAGCGCGACATGCGTTCACATTGTTCGATCCCAGGGAGGAGCGGAATGCATTCGTCGGAAGGGCCATCCATGTGGAGCCGCTGGCCATGCGTGTGGAACCCGGCGGCGAGGCCACCCTGTTGCTCACGACGGCATTGGCTGAAGCGCACCTGTTGATGGAGGTGGAGCGTGCAGGGCGCATCACGGAGCGGCGATGGATCTCATTGAATGGCGGCCAGCAGTTGGTTCAACTACCGGTTCACGAAGAGGATCGAGGTGGCTTCGTGGTACACCTGTTCAGTGTGGAGCGGGGTCGGGTGCATGCCAGTACGCACGCCATTGAGGTGCCCTGGAGCAACAAGGAACTGCAGGTGGAATGGATGAGCTTCCGCGACAAGCTGCTGCCCGGCGCGAAGGAAGAATGGCGGTTGCGCATCAAGGGTCCCAAGGGGGACAAGGTGGCCGCGCAGGTGCTTGCCACGATGTACGATGCTTCACTTGATCACTTTGTGCCACATGCATGGAACATGTTCACGTGGCCCGGCTACTACAGCCAGCGCAGCGCGCGCCATGAGCCCTTCGGAGCGGTGGGCGGCTGGCACATGCACCGCAAGGAAGCCGTGCTGCAGGACAGCGTCCGTTCGCAGGTCGTACTAAACACATTCGGGTTCGGAGAGCAATTCCATGACAGCTACTACTATGTGAGTGGTGTTTCAGTTAGACAACTTGATGAAACTGAGTCAATATCCTCATCCGATGGCACAGGAGTATTTCGTGGCAGCGGATTCAGTGCCGGGTTGATCGATACTGAACCGGAAGAGACGATGAAGGATGGCGAGAGTCCAACCGGCGTTAGTGAGGGGACTGGTTCCGGCCCCCAACCCGTCCGCACCAACTTCCGCGAAACCGCATTCTTCCTCCCCGATCTGCTCACGGACCGCGATGGTTCCGTGGTGCTGCGTTTTACCATGCCCGACGCGCTTACCCGTTGGAAGCTACTGGGCCTGGCCCACACCAGCGATCTTCAGTTGGCGCAGTTCAGTCGCGAGGCCGTCACCAGCAAACCCTTGATGGTCGTGCCAAACTTGCCCCGCTTCCTGCGGCAGGGCGACCGCATTACGCTCACCGCCAAGATCAATGTGCTCGAAGGGGCGTCGGTGAGCGGTACCGCACGTCTGGAGTTGTTCGACCCCCGGAGCGGTGAACGTATCGCGGGTCCTATGGGTGCAGCCATGCCTTCACGCTCTTTCACTGCGGCACCGGGCAACAGTGCCGATGTACGCTGGACCATGGAAGTGACACCGGATATCGACCTGGTCGCCGTGCGCATCACCGCCACTGCGGGATCGTTCAGCGATGGCGAGGAACGTGTGTTGCCCGTGCTTACCGATCGGCTGCTGGTCACCGAGAGCCTGCCCATCACGATCACCAAGGCGGGCGCCCGCGGTTTTGTGCTTGACAAGTTGAAGAACAACACGAGCAGCACCCTGCGGCACCACAGCCTCACGCTGGAATTCACGCCCAACCCCGCCTGGTACGCGGTGCAGGCGTTGCCCTACCTGATGGAATTCCCGCACGAATGCGCGGAGCAGGTTTTTGGTCGCTACTACGCCAACCGACTCGCGGCGCATGTGGTGGAGCAGCAACCGGGGATCAAGAAGGTGTTCGAGGCCTGGCGATCGGCGGCGGCAGGCAACGAAGGTGCCTTGCTGGGAGCCTTGGAGCGCAATCCCGAGTTGAAGGGCATCGTGCTGGAGGAAACGCCGTGGTTGATGCAGGCCCGCGATGAAGGCGAACGCAAGCGGCGCATCGCACTGCTCTTCGATCTGGAACGCATGGCGGCACAGGAGGACATCGCCTTGAACAAATTGCGCGACATGCAACTGCCCGATGGTAGCTGGCCCTGGTTCACAGGCATGGGCCGCTCGCGTTTGATCACACAGCACATCGTCACGGGTCTGGGACAATTGGAGAAACTGAACGCCGCCGACCTCCGTCCCGATGGTGAGATCCAGCGCATGCTGCGCCAGTCTGTGCGCTGGCTGGACGGTGAAGTGGAACGCGAGCACAAGGAACGTTTGAAGCGCAGCACGCGGGAGGAGCTTGCTGAATACCGACCCGCCTATACCGATGTACAGTACCTCCATGCCCGCAGTTTCTTTCCGCGTTGGAGCCCACCCGCCAGCGCCAATGCAGCGATCCTGTTCCTGCGCGAACGACTGGCAGCAACGTGGACAAGCTACGGTCATCAAGAGCAGGCCATGATCGCATTGGCACTGCACCGCATGGGCGATCGCGAGGTTGCGCGTGGCATCATGGCCTCGCTCTCCGAAAGGGCGGTGCGGGACCCCGAGTTGGGCATGTATTGGAAGGACCTCAACAACGGCATGCACTGGCGCGAATTCCCCACCGAGACGCAGGCCCTCTTGATCGCGGCTTACCATGAAGTGAGCGCCGATGCCGATGCTGTGGAAGGGTTGAAACAATACCTCCTTGGTCTGAAGCGGACCACCGATTGGGGCAGCACCAAGGCCACGGCGCAAGCCATCCATGCCTTGTTGCTCACCGGCGACGACCTGCTTTCCGACAGACCCGCACCCGTGATCACCGTGGGTGGTCAGCGAGTGCAGCCCGATGCGCAGGAAGCAGGCACCGGTCGCTTCAGCAAGCAATGGGAACCAGCCGCCATAAAGCCGGAGATGGGCACCGTTTCAGTGACCACCGTGCAGGACGGCATGTCGTGGGGCGCGTTGCACTGGCAGTATTTTGAACAGATGGATGCGATCGAAGCGCACGAGAGCCCCTTCTCCATCCGGAAGGAGGTCTTCCTGAAAGCGACGGACAGCGCGGGTACGGAACTGCGCGCACTGGAGCAGGTCGGCTTGAAGCCCGGCGACCGACTTACCATCCGCATCGAGCTGCGCACCGACCGCTGGCTGGACCATGTGCATATGAAGGACCTGCGCGCTGCAGGGCTGGAGCCCGTGGATGCATTGAGCGGTCATCGCTACCAGGGTGGGCTGGGCTACTACCAGAGCATCCGAGATGCAGGCATGCACTTCTTCTTCGACCGCATCGGTCCGGGCACTTACGTGTTCGAGTACGATCTGAAGGTGAGCCACGCAGGCGCGATGAGCAATGGGATCACCACCGCGCAATGCATGTACGCTCCGGAGTTTGGGTCGCACAGTGCCGGTATGCGCATCGAGGTGTTGGAATGAGCGTCGTGCGCACCGTATCCGGGCCGCCACAGGCGCTTACTTTTGGAACATGAAGCACATTTCACTTTTCATGCTCGCCTTACTGGTGCTGGTCTCTTGCGGCGATGGCAAAGCCGATGCGGCCCGCGCACTGGCTGAAGCGGGGTCGGACACGGCCACCACCGAGGCGGAATATCTGCTCGACCTGCATGGCTTCGATATGCCGCTGGTCGTGTCGCTGCCGGAGGTGCTCAACCCCGATGCCGACTCGCTGTATGGACGCGCCGTTTGGAACGAGGAGTTCGGTCACCTGCGGGTTGCTGCTGGTGATGGTTTTGGGATCACCATCACCGAGGATGAAGGCGACATCGCCCGCTTGAAAGCCGATCTTGAGCGCGACATGCTGCGCCGCAATACCATCCTGGAAGAGACCCCGGACAAGATCGTGTACCGTTCCGAATTCCCCGATGAGGACCTGGTCTTCGTGCATTTCTATCAGGTTGTGCGCCACAACGGTCGCAGCTTCGTGGTGGAGAGCATGCCCGACCAGCGTTTCAATGAAGCGGAGGTGGCACGCATGAGCACCGCTGTCCGGGTGGCCACCGCAGTGTGATCCCATGCGCGGTTCTGCGATCTTCGTGTTGTTCGTGGCCTTGCGTGCTACCATGGTCCAAGCCCAAATGGATAATGCCACCTGGCAGGATGAGTTGTCGGCTTACTGGGCAGGCATCGATTCGACCTTCCAGGACCCCGCCAAGAGTCCGCTTCCCGAGGCCGACCGGGCCGCTTTCCATGGCTTGGAGCGTTACCCCCCCGATGCGAACTACAACGTCACCGCCAGGTTCAAGGCAAAGCCGGGCAAGGACTTCGGCATGCCCACCACCACGGACCGGAGGCCAGTTTACCGCAGCATGGGCAGGCTCACCTTCCGTTTGAACGGGCAAAAACAGCAACTCACGGTCTACCAGAACCGCGATCTGGTCAAGGATGCAGCCTATGCGGACCACCTCTTCGTGCCATTCACCGACCTCACCAACGGGGAGAGCACCTATGGCGGCGGGCGCTATATCGACCTGAAGGGACCTTTGGGCAGCGAGTTGGAACTGGACCTGAACCGTGCCTACAACCCTTACTGTGCCTACAATGGCCGCTATAGTTGCCCCATACCTCCGGCAGAGAATCATTTGAAGGTGCGGGTGGAGGCTGGGGTGAAAGCATACGACCACTGAAGGCTTCACAGGGGAAGCCTGCCGCAACCAAGGGCATGCCGGTGCGTAGACAGGTCGTTCCCCATTCGGAAAAGCGCCTGCTGATCCGTAACATTGCGGGTCCAACAGCTACGATCACATGCGCCTGCTCCATCTACTTATCGCTGCGGCCTTCACGATGCCCGGTTTCGCCGGGGTCATTTTCCTGGAAGGCAACTACCAAGGCAGGAACCTGTTCATCCAGAATCCCTTCTCCGAAGCCGGGGTCGGTTTCTGTGTGTTCGAGGTGACGGTGAACAACCAGATCGCCACGGACGAGATCAACTCCAGCGCCTTCGAGGTGGACATGAACAACTTCGGGCTTGGCGTAGGCGATCCCGTGGTGGTGCGCATCCGGCACAAGGATGGTTGCACGCCCGTGGTGCTCAATCCCGAGGTACTGCGTCCCAAGAGCACTTTTGACATTGTGCGCCAGTCCATCAAGGATGACGGCACCTACACCTGGGTAACAACGAATGAAACGGGTGAACTGCCCTTCATCGTGGAGCAGAAGCGCTGGAACAAGTGGGTGAAGGTGGGCGAGGTGATGGGCAAGGGCAAACCCGGCGAGCATGTCTACACCTTCCAGGTAACGCCTCATAGCGGCGAGAACACCTACCGCGTCCGTCAAGTGGACCTCACCCGTCGCTCACGCATCAGCGAGAACGTGAAACTCACCGACAACCGGGTCCCGCTGATCACTTGGTCGCCCACCAAGCCCAAGGACGAGATCATCTTCAGCGGCAAGACCTTGTTCGAGATCTATGATCAGTACGGGAACATCGTGAAGCGCGGCTATGGCGAGCGCATCGATGTGAGCACCTTGAAGAAGGACCTGTACTATCTCAACTACGACAGTAAGACCGGCGAGACCTTCGTGAAGCGCTGATCGCCGTTCACTCCTACCTCTGAAAGCCCTTCCATCGCGGAGGGCTTTCTTCATGTGTGCCTGGTCCACATCAGTATGCCGCCGTTCCCGACCTTCGCTCCATGATGAACCGTGTGGAACATATCGGTATCGCCGTGAAGGATCTTGACGCTGCGGAGGAACTGTACACCAAGTTGCTTGGCGAAGCACCCTACAAGCGCGAGACGGTGGAAAGTGAAGGCGTGATCACTTCCTTCTTCCGCACAGGGCCCAACAAGATCGAACTGTTGGAGAGCACCCGGCCCGATGGTCCCATTGCCAGAGCCATCGAGAAACGCGGGGAAGGGATCCACCACATCGCTTTCGAGGTGGCGGACATCCGTGCCGAGATGGCCCGCTTGAAGGCGGAGGGCTTCACCCTGTTGAGCGATGAGCCGAAGCCCGGTGCCGACAACAAGCTGGTGTGTTTCATCCACCCGAAGAGCGCCGGTGGTGTGCTGGTGGAACTGTGCCAGGAGAACCCCGGCTAGCGCGGGGCGAACACCCTCACCTCCAGAGCATCGATCCTGCAACCTGCTGCATGGTCGACGTGGAGGCGCAGCGTATCACCGGCTTGCTGCGGTGGCAGGTGAGCGCTGTTATTCCAGCGCATGGAGGTGGCCCCCGGGTCGGGAACATGATCCAGGCCGAAGCGGATCCCGGCGCGCGACCATCCGGTGGATGAGCCGGAAAGATGGACGCTGGCATCGTGTGCGGCTCCCGGCAGCAGGTTGGTCCTTCTGATATCCAGTTCGAGAAACCAAAGACCCGGCGCCTGTGTTCCGTGGGGCATCACCCACACCATATGGCCGTCCGCGTCCGGTTGCCATTGGGTAGTGACATCGAGTACGGTGACCATGCCTTGGGGCGCATAGGGAGGCAACTCCTGCAGCCCGCCCAATTCCCGGGCACGCCCTGCATCGGTGCGGAGGAACACATGGCCGTATCTGACCAGATCGATCCGTGCAGGGACCAGGACCCAGTTGGCATATTGCCAGCTCTGGAACAGGTTGAGCAGGATCGCGAGAGTGCCCACGACCAGGAGAACTGTCCTCCACGCCCGACCAGCGCCCATGACCGCCGCGATCGGCAGCGCCAGCAGCGCCATCACATCGACATACGGCCGTTGGCCGAAGGAATCGCCGTAGGACCAATTCCACCAAGCGCTGGTGACATAGGCGAAGCCCAGCAGGCACATGATGAAGGGAAAGGCGCGTACCGGGTGACGGCGAATGATCATCCATGCGCCTGGGATCACCAACAAAAGCACCGGCCAATAGAACAACAGTCCGTTGCGCGCACTGAACAGGTGCTGCATGATCGCAGGCCGATCCCAGTGGAACCCTTCACCGGCATACGGACGGATCAACCATTCACCGCATTGGATGTACCAGAGCGTGGATTGCACCATTAGTAACGCGCCCAAGGCGAGCGCGAAGGCGATCAAGTTCTGCAAACGCAAGAGATGAGACGGACGGGCAAGACCCAGCGTAGCCAGAGGCAGGGCACCCACCACGAGAAGGTCCACGGGACGCAATATGATGACAAGGCCCAAGGCGGCGCCCACGATGGCATATCGGCTCCAGCTCGGCTGTTCCCACGCCCTGCGGGAGGTCCAAAGCAGCGCAGCCACCGCGGCGAAGGAATGCACGTGCGACATGCCCGGATGGACCACCGCCTGGACCAATAAGCCGGTGCCGAGCCCGATGGCCACCAAAGCGAACGCGGCAGCCACCTCGCCGTGGCCCATGGCCAGCAAGAGCCTGCGCGTGAAGATCAGTCCGAGACACAGCGATACCAGCGCGGAACAGATGATCGCCAGGTGATATTGGAGCGAGTAGCCGTCCTGGGGTCCGCGGGAGAACAGCACGGTGTAGGCGTGGGCGGCTAGCACATAGGGTGATTGCAGCAGGGCCGTACCAGCGAAGTACTTGATCACTTTCCCCTCACCCGCACGTGCGAACATCCACGGCTCACCATGCTCCCCGTCCAGGCGCCCTTCCACCAACGGGGCCCGTAGATGTTCGTAGTATCCCTTGCCATCGTTGTTGATCGCACTTTGCCAGGCACGGCCGTTGTCGCCCACCACGCGATAGCGCAGGGAGCCCAGCACCGCAATGGTCATGACCACTACAATGGCCCGTTCCGACCAGGACATTCGGCGAAGCATGCGCCACAATGTAGTCCTGTACACGGGATCCCAGCCGCCCTACAGCAATGATCACAGTCGGCGGACCAGAACGATCACATCCTCCTGTTCCAGGTCCAGGTGCTCGGCCTGTATACCCGCTTTGCGGGCGCCATGCACATGCTGGATGGAGTCGTCGATGAAGAGCGTGCGGTCCGGATCGGCCCCATGCTGTTGCAGCACATGGTGGAAGATGTCCGCGTTGGGTTTGCGCATGCCCAGTTCGCAGCTATAGTACGCTCCATCGAAGAGGGCCTTGAAGTCCGTGATCCCGTGGTCCCGGGCGATGATCGCTTCGAAGGCGGGCACATGGATGGCGTTGGTATTGCTCAGGAGCAGCACACGATACCGTTGGCGCAGGCTGGCCACCAGGTCCAGTCGCGCGGCAGGAATGGCACCCAGCATGGCGTTCCAGCACGCATCGATGGTAAGGTCGTTCAACGCCATGCCCAGCATGTCCCGCACCGCATCGCGAAAGCCGGGAGGGTCCAGATCACCTGTTTCAAAGCGGTCGAACACATCGCTCTGCTTCGCCTTGGAGTAGGATCGCTCGAAGTCGCGTACGCCGTGTGTCTGAAAGGCCCTTGCGGAGGCACCGTAGTCCACATCGATGAGTACACCGCCGAGGTCGAGGATGACGGTATCGATCGAATTTTGCACGGCCGCGAAAGTAGCGGGGCTCAGGGCATGCGTCGGAAGTACACGGTGCCGGAAGCGTCGGTCGATCGCAGGAGCAACAGACCATCCGACGTCGGTGTCCAAGGTATGCCGGGCTGCAGGTGCGCGCTTTCCAGCAGGCGTCCTGCCGGGTCGTAGGCTAGGATTTCCAAGTGTCCCCTGCCCGACCATTCCAAGCTGCGTCCACGCACATGCAGCAGGTCGGCGGCATCCGCGATCGGCAGGCCGGTACTGATGCAGGTTGGTAGCGTATGTGTCCCCAGTGCTGCGAACACCTCCTCCTCCACGCGGTACCACGCACTGTTGATCCCCAAGGCGTAGTTGTTGCCCGGGGTATATCCATTGGTGAGAAAGACCAATCCCCAGCCGCTGACCGGGTCCCGATAAAGGTCGCTGATGAGCCCGTAAGCTTCCCCTGCGTGGCCGAGCATGTGCAAACCCGGCAGCACCATATCGCCACCTGCCGTAGCCGTGATGCGATGCACGCCCAGGCCCCAGGAGCGGAACAGTCCGAAATAGTTGTTTCCGTTGCTGCCGTTCCAGGTCCAGGTGTCGGCGGCCATGGCGGTCCATGTGGTGGGCTGCAGGATCGTGGTGCCGTCCACCGTGCCCTCGCCGTGCATGAGCTTCAGCACCTGGGCCAGTTCCAGCGCACTGCAACGCAGGCCGCCCTGCGGAGCGAAGTAGAGCCCGTTGCTTCCCACGACATAGCTGCCGAGGTCCGGCGGCGGTGGCATCGCCCCGCCGTAGTTGTCCGCCTGCGGGGTGCTGTTGCGGTACAGCACGGCCACGTTGCCGATGGTGTCCAGGTCCTGGATGTTGTAGGAACCCGCGATGCCCATGGGCAGCAGAATGTGCTGGCGCATGTACTGATCGAAACGCTGCCCGCTGTGTACCTCGATGAGCGTGCCGATGATGCCGTACGTGGCGTTGCTATACTGGAAGTAGATACCCGGCGCTTCGGTGCGCCACATATTGGCGCTGTACCAGGTGCCACCCGGTACCACCAGTTGGCTGATGGACGGTGGTGGGGTACCGGCATACGTGGCATTGAGGAAATCGGCGTAGCCTGTGCCATCCTGCAGGCTGGCGCGGTGGCTCAGCAGCATGCGGTAGGTGAGGGGGGTGCCGGGGTGCAGGGGGTTGCGAAAAGTGAAGCCCAACGCCGATGCCACATCGTCGTCCAGCCCGAACGCACCCTGCTCGTGCAGGCGCATGAGACCGATGGCGGTGAGCAGCTTGCTGATCGAGGCGATGCGGTAGCGCGTGGCATCGTTCACCGGAAGCCCCTGTGCGATGTTGCGCTGACCGGTATGCACCACGGCCTGCACACCGTCCCCACAAGTGGCCACCACGCTCATGCCCACCAAGCCGCGTTGGGTGGCGATGGCCTGAAGGTCCTGTGCCAGGGTCTGGCCCTGCAGCAATGTTCCGTGCAACAGGTAGGAGAGAAGGAGGAGTGCGATGCGGTCGGCCCGGTACATTTCGGTCCGAAGATACCGGACCGCTACTTTCGCGCTTCCTGCCACGGCGCGGGAAAGACCGGGCCCATAGCTCAGCGGTCAGAGCAGGGGACTCATAATCCCTTGGTCGCAGGTTCAAATCCTGCTGGGCCCACGAATTTGGTAAGGCGGATCGGCGGATACCCGCCCCGCTCCGCCCCGTCAGTAGGGGTTCACGGCCCACACCCTCAGGAACAGGTCATCCACCATGAAGCGTGAACGGCCGTCCTGGTTCCAGAGGTAGAAGCGCATGGTCTCGCCTTCCTGTAGGGCGGGCATGGGAATGCGGTAGGAGCATCTCCGCCAGTGGTCATCAAGCTGACCGGGCAGGTCGTTCATGCGGAAGGAGCGGTAGAAGGTGATGCTGTCGCCCGTATGGATGGCGGTGACGCCGATGGCATGGAAGGAATCGCGTGCCTTGGCCTCGTAACACTGAAAGCCCACCTCCAAAAAGAGTTCCCGCCCGGTGGGCAGTGTTCCCGCTGCCGCCTCGAATGTGGGCCCGAATTCGTTCTGCGCGTCGTACACCGCCACATGCCGCCCACTGAACGCCTTGTCAAGGCGTTCGACCCGGCCACCCTTCCAGTATTTCGCGGGTCTTTCCAGGTCGGTGCTTTCCATCAGCACGGCCGTCATGCCCTTCGGATCGAAGGGCGGGACCTGGTCGTTGCCACCCAGTTGTCCGCGATATTCCTCGCCGAAACGAAGGAAGGTGTACAGATACTTTTCCCGGTCCATGCTCTCGTGGTGCAGGATGTTGCGGTGGTATTGGACGAACTGGGCCAGGTTGAGTGCGATGCACAGACAGAACACCGTGCGGGCCACGGTCCACCACCGCGTGTTCCAGTGGTGCATCACCAGGGCCATGGGGATCACCAGCACGGGATAGTGATCGATGAAGACCCGGCTTCCGAAACCACTTCCATAGTACCAGATCCACCAGGCGCTGATCACGTAGAGGTTCAGGGTGAAGTAGATGATGGAAGCCATGCTCCGCACCCGATCGTGGCGCCACAACAGCACCATGCACAACACGGGGAGCAGCATCACCGGTGTCCACACGAACAAACCGCGGCGGAAACTGAACAGCACGTTCATCACCTCGGGCCTGTCCCAATGGAAGCCTTCCTTGCGATAGCCCCATTCGAACCAGTTGCCGGTTTGCAGGTACCACAGCAAGGGTTGAATGAACACCACCGCAGCGCCGGCCAGCAGCGCCAGGATCACGACGCCGGGCCGTTCCAGGATACGCCGGAACAAGGGCAGGGTATCGCGCCCCAATACGATCGGGATGGCCAGCACGATCAACGCGTTCACCGGACGGATGAGCACGATAAGCCCCAACACCGCTGCTGCGACCACCAGCCAACGCAAACGTGCACCACGGGACACACGGTGCACCAGCAGCAGGAACACGCTGATGGTGCAGAACGAGTAGATGTGCGACCATCCGGCCTGGACCGCAGCATACTGGATCAGCGTGGTCCCCAGGCCCAGCGTCACGATGATCCAGGCCACCACGCCCTCGCGGACACCCAGGCCGAGCAGGAGGGCGCGCATGGCCAGCAAGCCCAGCAGCAGGTAGACCCAGCCCCCTACACCGATCGCTTTCTGCTCGTAGACACTGAGCCCGTCGTGCTCCACCTTGGGGTCGCCAAGGGCCAGGTCATGACCGATGAGGAACCAGGGCGCCATCATCAGACTGGTGCCGCTGAAATATTTGTTGAGGGTGCCGGTGGGCGTGCGCTGCACGTATTCCCAAGCCATGGGCTCGTTCCCAAGATCCTTGCGGATGAACATGGACACCAGGTAGCCGTAGTATCCCTTGGCATCGCTGCGGATGGTCTGCTTCCATCCATCCCCGTCGGTCCCCTGCCACAGCACGGTCACCGTGACCATGGCGCTGAACAGCACAACGGCCAGGGTGGTGAACAACGAGGCGGAACGCCAGGTGGTGATCATGCGGCTGGGGCACCCATCGAACGCAGGGCGGGCGTGAAGATGGGAAGCATGGACCATAGGACGATGCGCCGGGGGATATCCGCTTCACCGGGATGGCCTACTTTCGCCTGATACCAAAGGCCATACACCACGTATGGAGGACATGTCATGAAGAAGATGATCGTGACCGGTGGCGCCGGATTCATCGGTTCCCACACCGTGCTGGAGTTGGTGGACGCGGGCTACGCGCCTGTGATCGTGGACGACCTGCGCAACAGCGAGGAGCGCATCCTGGAGGGGCTCGTTGCGATCCTGGGCCACCTTCCCACGGTGCATCGGATCGACTGCAACGACAGGGCGGCGATGGACGCGGTCTTCGCGGCGGAGGGGCCGATCGAAGGAGTGCTGCATTTCGCGGCGGACAAGGCGGTTGGCGAAAGCGTGGCCGACCCCTTGAAGTACTACCACAACAACATCGGTTCGCTGTTGGTGCTGCTGGAGGTGATGCGCCGCCACGGCGTGCACCAACTGGTGTTCAGCAGCAGTTGCACGGTGTACGGCCAGCCCCAACGTTCCCCAGTCTCCGAGACCTTTCCCGACCGCAATTCAAGTTCGCCTTACGGCTTCACCAAGGTGGCCTGCGAGCAGTTGTTGCGCGACATGGTGGTCAGCGATCCGGGCCTCAAGGTGGTGTTGCTGCGCTATTTCAACCCCATCGGCGCCCATCCATCGGGACATATCGGCGAACTGCCCATCGGTGTGCCCAGCAACCTGGTGCCTTTCGTCACCCAGACGGCCGCCGGGAAGCACGCGGTCCTTACGGTGAACGGAGCGGATTACGACACGCCCGATGGCAGTTGCGTGCGCGACTACATCCATGTGCTGGACCTGGCGCGGGCCCATGTGCAGGCCATGACCTGGATGTCCGGAGAAACCGCCCCCTTGTGCGAACCTTTCAACCTCGGTACCGGGCAGGGGAACAGCGTGCTGGAGGTGGTGGAGCGCTTCAAGGCGGTGACCGGTGTGGATGTGCCCCATGTGGTGGGCCCGCGGCGGCCCGGTGATGTGGCCAGCATCTTCGCGGACATCGGCAAGTCGCGGGAAGTGTTGGGATGGGGCACCCGGGCAGGACTGGACGAAGCGTTGCGCGATGCCTGGAACTGGCAGCAGCAGCTGGCCAACGGTGTGCCCGACACTTCAGAACGCTAGTCCGAACGACACGGCCAGGTAGGTGCAGAGCGCACCCAATAGGAAGCCGAGGTGCACCTGTGCCTGGGTATGTCCGCCCACCACAAGGCGTGCGCTGCCCAAGGCACCGGCCAGTACGATACCCATCGCAATCAGGGGTAGGGCGTACAGGCCGTGGATGTTGGCCAGGCCCCACAAGGCGCCCACCAGTCCGCCGATGCCCACCATGTGCACGCTGATCTTCCAGTAAAGGGTGATCAACAGGGTGAAGAGAACTGCCACCATTGCACCCGAGAACATGGCCAGCACGGAAGGGTGCAGAGGCGATTGCCGGAGGAGGTAGTAGGTCAGCGCGTGGTAGATCAGCGTCATCACGAAAGGCGCGATCCGTTCCCGGCGATCGGGCATGGTGATGCTTTGCACCAGCCCGGCCCTGATCAGCAGCAGGGTGCTCGTCAGGGGGAAGGCCACGGTCATCACCGCCACCATCACCAGCACCATCAAGCGGGACTGTCCAGTGAGGAAGAAGCCAAGGTGCGGATCCATGCGCAGGGCCAACCACAGTGTGATCAGCGGCATGAACAGCGGATGCAGCGCGACGGAGAGGGTTTGGGCGAGAGCGCGCAAGGGGAGTGGTGAGTGATGAGTGGGCGAGTAGCGAGTAAGCAGTGCCTTACTCACCACTCGCTACTCACCACTCCATTTTCGTCACAGTTCCTTTCTCAAACGCGCCACCGGCAGGTTCAGTTGTTCGCGGTACTTGGCCACGGTGCGGCGGGCGATGTTGTAGCCTTTGTCCTTCAGCAGCGCGGTAAGCTGGTCGTCCGTCAGCGGCTTGCGCTTGTCCTCGGCATCGATGGCGTCGTTCAGGATCTTCTTCACCTCACGGGTGCTCACCTCTTCGCCGCTGTCGGTGCTCAGGCTCTCGCTGAAAAAGAACTTGAGCAGATAGGTGCCGTGGTTGGTCTGCACGTACTTGCTGTTGGCCACGCGGCTGATGGTGCTGATGTCCAGCCCGACCCGTTCGGCGATGTCCTTCAGGATCATCGGCTTCATCTTGGTCTCATCGCCACTGAGGAAGAACTCGCGCTGGTGTTCCATGATGGCCTCCATCGTCACCAGCAGCGTGTTCTGCCGTTGCTTGATGGCATCGATGAACCACTTGGCACTGTCCAGTTTCTGCTTGATGAACTGGAGCGCTTCGCGTTGCGCCTTGTCCTTCTTGTTGCGCTGATACTCCTTGATCATGTCGCGGTATTGGCGGCTGATGCGTAGTTCCGGGGCATTTCGTCCGTTGAGCGAAAGCTCCAGCACACCATCGGTGGCCATCACCATGAAGTCGGGAATGATCTCCTGCACCGGCTTATTTGTGTCGCGCGCGGTGTTGCCGGGTTTGGGGTTCAAGCGCACGATGAGTTCGATGGCGCCCTTGAGTGCCTCCTCGTCGATCTCCAGGCGGTCCATGATGCGTTCGTAGTGCTTCTTCCCGAAGGCATCGAAATGCTTGTCCAGGATCTCTTCCGCCACCCGCTGTTCCAAGCTGTGGGGCAGGTTTCGCACCTGGATCAGCAGGCATTCGCGCAAGTCGCGGGCACCCACTCCGGGGGGGTCCAGGCTTTGTATCTCATGAAGGGCCTTCTCCAATTCCTCCTTCTCGCAGCTGATGTTCTGGGTGAAGGCGAGGTCGTTCACGATGGCCTCCAGATCGCGGCGCAGGTACCCATCCTCATCGAGGTTGCCGATGAGGTGTTCCGCCAGTGCGCGTGTGCGTTCATCGGCCCGGCGCAGGCTCAGCTGGCTGCTCAGTGCATCCTGGAAGGTGGTGCCACCGGCCAGGGGGGTCTCCCGCTCCTCGTCGTCCGGGCCGGTATTGTTCACGTTCAGCTTGTAGTCCGGGGTGTCATCGTCCTGGAAATAGTCGCTGAGATCGAATTCCTCCCGCTCTTCGGTCGCTTCCTCCCGTTCCTCTTCGCGATCCTCCTCCTGGCGCTCCTCGCCCTCGGTCAGTGCCTGCTCCTCGGTGGGCTGGTCCTCCTCGGTCTGGTCCTCACCCTCCTCCAGGGCCGGGTTCTCTTCGATCTCCTGCTTGATGCGCTGCTCCAACTCCACGGTGGGCACCTGCAGCAGTTTCATCAATTGGATCTGCTGGGGGCTCAGCTTCTGCTGGAGCTTTTGAAAGAGGCCTTGTTTGAGCATGGAGGTCGATCGGGACAACGAGGCGATACCGTATACCGGGCATCGGGGTGCAAAAATACCCGCGGGAACGGTGCCGTGCCGCATCGGCTGATGGGAGCGTCACCGATCTTCGCACCCGCATGACCGTTCGTCCATCTCCTAAGCGCCGCCGCCGCGTGCTGCTGCGCCTCCTTGTGGGGCTCGGTCTAGTGCTGCTGCTGGCAGGGGGTGGCGCGGGCTGGTGGGTGTATAAGCATGGCGAGGACTGGCTGGAGGTGAAGGTGCGCGAACGCATTGCGCAGATCATCGACGATGCCAGTGTGCCGGGTTACACTTTTTCCATGAACGACCTGCTGGTGGACACCCGTACGGGCCACCTGCAGGTGACCAACGTGGAGCTCGATTTCGCGCCCGAGCTGCTGGACAGCCTGCGCAGCGGGCATTTCCGCTACCTCTTCGCCGCGCGTGTCGGCCGGATCGAACTGCGGGGGCTCTCGTTCTGGCGCTTGATCCTGCGCCGCGAGTTCCGGGTGGATGCCTTCGAAATGTTGGAGCCCGAGATCAGCTACCTCATCGGCGGTGAACGCATCAGCCTTGCCGAGCCCCTGGCCCGCCTGGACCAGGGTGCCTCACCTCCCATTTCGCTGGTGCTGGCCGACACCTTCCTGGTACGGCGTGCGGCGGCCATCGTGGAGGATCTGCGCGGCGACCTGCCCCGCCTTGCGCTCGGTGGGCTCACGGTGGAAAGCCGCGATGTGCGCATCACCATGGGCGAACGGCGCGGCGGTGTACGACTGGCGCTCGGCGAGGCCGGCCTGGACTTCGACAGCCTGCGTGCCCAGCTACCCGACGGTGACCGCCTGCACATCGGCCGGACGCAGCTTTCGCGCCATGGCAAACGCGGCCTGGTGGAGGACCTGCGCCTGATCCCCGCGGAAGAGGACACCACCGATCTTCTTCGGCATCGGCGCCCGGTGGTCGATCTGCACATGGACAGCATCCTGTTGCAGGGTCTGGACCTGGACCGATTGATCGCCTACCAGGCCTTGCACATCGAACACTTCGAACTGCGCGGCACGCGTGTGAACGTGACGCTGGACAAGACGCTACTGCCCAACGAACCTGTGGCAAGGTCACTGCCCACCATGGCGTTGCGCGACCTGGCCTTCGACATCCGGATCGATACGGTGACGATCCTGCGGGCCTCCGGTTCGTACCGCGAACGGGACGGTGACACCCACCGCTGGGGCGAAGTACCCATCGAAGCGATCGATGGACGCTTCACCCATGTCACCAACATCGGCCTGGCCATCGAGGAGCATCCGCGGATCGAAGGTGACTTCGCGTGTGTGTTGTTCGAGGAGGCCATCCTCAAAGGCCAGTACGCGGCGGAGCTCGATGGCAGCGACCGCTTCACGGTAACGGCCACGGTCACCGATCTGCCGTTGAAGAACCTGAACGGCGCCACACGTCCCCTGCTCCGCGTTCAGGTGAACGGTGGCCGGATGGAGCGCATGGAATTCCGCATGGAAGGCGACAACGACCGTGCGAAGGGCACCCTGATGCTGAACTACAGCGATCTGCTGGTGCGTGTGGAACCCGGCACCCCGCGCGAAATGCGCCACAGCATGTTCGGCAGTGTGATCGAGACCATGTTGAAGGAGGCCTACGGCGGAGGCCTTTCCGCGGAACGTGAAAGCAAGTTCTCCCTGGACCGCGACCCGCATCGTTCCCTGATCACCTACCTCTGGCACGGCACGCGCGAGGGTCTGGCGCGCAACCTGGCACCCGAGGCCTGGGACCGCATGCGCCTGATGCTCCGCGTGGATGCCGAGCAACGCCGCGAACAACGGGAGTTGAGGAAACAGCGCAGGCAGGATCGCAGGTAGGTGCGCATTCCAACACCTCGATCGGATGTGGGCCGGCCGTCCTTGGATCGTCAGGCACCTGCTGTCGCTCGTCAGAACCTTGCGTTGGATCGTTCCAATGGGCCATGTGTTGGCGATGCCCCATATTCGCACCATGAGAACGATCGTATTTCGCGCACTGGTCGCACTGGTGTTCACCGGAGCCTTCACCCTGGGCACTTCCGCCCAAAGCACCTACAGCAACACGCTGCCGAACATGCAGGGTTACGGCCTCACGAGCTGGACCCCCTTCACCTTCACGGCCACACCGGCCACCACCGGCGAAGCGGAGCTCTCCTTTCAATGGCTGGGCTGCTACCAATCGGGCTTCAGCGGGACCGGCATCGCCGTTGAGTTGCGTATCGGGGCCAGCCTCTACCTCCCGATCCACACCGAGACCGGCATCACCGTATCCTGCTCCTTCCAGAGCCGAAACGTGAACATCACCGAGAGCCAGCTCTCCCTGGCCATGGCCTACGCGGGTGGCACAAGCGTGCAGGGACGTTTGCGGGTGACCGATGCCTGCCCCGGCGGTGTGGGCTGTTCCTTCTACAATGATCCCGTGGTCCAGAATTTCACTTTGGACTACACCGTGCAGTCGGCCGACTTCACTTCATTGGATCCGAGCATCTGCCCCGGAGGTGTGGTGCAATTCACCGATGCCAGTATCAATGTGCCCACGAGTTATGCCTGGTCATTCCCCGGAGGCACGCCGGACACGAGCAACACCGCCAACCCCGTGGTGCAATACACGACACCGGGGAACTATCCGGTCACCTTGGAAGTGACAACATCGGACGGCCCAAGCTCGATCACGCGCCCGGCTTTCGTGACCGTGCATCCCTTGCCCAATGCATTCGCGGGACTGGACCAGACGATCTGTGCCGGAGCCACTGCCCAACTGCAAGCCAGTGGAGGAGGCAGCTACCAATGGATCCCGGCCACCGGTCTTTCCGATGCCGCCATTGCCAACCCGGTCGCGACCCTGTCGAGCTCCACGACCTACACGGTGATCGTTACCTCTGCCCAAGGCTGCGAAGCTTCCGACGCGGTGCAACTCTCTGTGACACCACTACCTCAGATCGAGATCCAGACGGCAGGCACGACGATCTGCGGAACGGATACGCTGAGCGTAACGGTCAGTGGGGCATCGCTCTACACCTGGTCGCCGAACCTCTTCATCAGCAGCAACACCGGGGCGTCGGTGGAAGTGTGGCCACCTGCCACCTTCTCCTGGGCTGTGACCGGAACGGACCTGAACGGCTGCGTGGGCAGTGATACGCTGGAGGTGACCGTGTCCCCCGCACCGACCACGCCCTTGATCACCTGGGCGAACATGGTCCTTTCCGCCACCACTGCCGTGGACTACCAGTGGTTCTTGGACGGAGCACCCATTCCCGACGCGACCGCGCAGGACCACACACCGCTTGCCAACGGCAACTACACCGTGGTCACCACCGATGCGAACGGCTGTAGCGCCGTCAGTGATCCCTACTTCTTCGGAAGCACCCAGGTTTTGGATCTTTCGCATGCCCAGCTTTTGCTCTTCCCGCAACCGGTGTCCGATGTGCTCAACGTGGTCGGTGCCGCGAGCGGATCACGCTATCGTTTGCTCGATGGGCAGGGAAGGCTTGTGCAGGAAGGCCATGTGCGGGGATCAAGGGCCGAGATCGATGTGCGTGCCGCTGCACCCGGCATCCATGTGCTCCACCTATTCTCGCCGGATGGCGGGCATAGTGAACACCGCATCATCAAACAGTGATCTCCTCCGGGCAGTGAATCGCTCCAACATCGGGTCTTGCTGGTAGCGCGGTGCGGGCTGCCTTCGGTGCTACTGCACCACCAGCTTAGCCCCTGCGATCCAGCGGGTGTTGTCGTGCAGGTGGAGGTGGTGGACGCCAGGTTGCCAGTTGTCCGTTGTCAGTTGTCCGGCTGGGCCGCGCAACTGCTGCTCATGGACCAACCTGCCCGCTGCATCGGTAACGGTAAGGCGCAAGGCACCCTGCACCACAAAACTCTCGGGCAGTTCAACTTCCACTTGTACCTGGCTGCCCGCCGCCACCGGGTTGGGCCAAACATTTAGCACCCCACCCAGGTTGGTGATCTGCGTCTCCATGCCGGTGATCAGGTGGCAGCCGGGCTCCAGGCAGCCCATGCTGTCGGTCTTAACCACCCAGACATCGCGGCTGTAGATCTGCTCCCAACCGGAGGGGCCTTGCTGCCATTCACTCATGGCGAAACCCACGGCGAGGAAACCGCCATCGGGGGTGGGCTGCATGTCGTAGAAGCCCGCGTTGCCCAGCTCCACCAGGCTGTCGTGGTAGGCATAGCTGCGCATCCACAGACTGTCGCCGGTGGCGGTGGTGCGCAGGAGAATGCCCTGTATTGGACCTGCAAGATTGGATCGGTCGTCAAACCCGGCAGCGATCAGGTCCGTGGAGTTCGATATCTCTTGGACTACAAGAAGCCCGACCCTTGAGACAGGACCATACAAATGCTGCCAGATCACATCACCTGATGCGTCTACCTTGTACAGGCAACTTTTCAACCCATCCGGGCTATTCTCAATATTCAACCCACCAGCAACCAGCACGTTGCCATCTGAAGCCAGTGTTAGTTGTGCGTTCGGAGTTTCGTTGTAGATAGTACCATAATCTCCTGCTCCGATCAAGTTGCCAAGTTCATCCACGCGCACGATCCAAGGTTCCCAGATCCAGGTGCTGGTCTCTCGCGAACCGCCGATGTAGTACCCGCCCCAGGGCGCAGGTACGATGGAGGTGAGCGACTCGTTGAGTCCAGGCTCTCCGTAGGTCTGGTACCATTCCACTTCACCTTGAGGGTCGGTCTTCACGGCAAATGCGTCCATTTCAGTATTCGTCACAGTTTCTCCTACGACCAGGAATCCCCCATCTGAACATTGCATGCCACCGCGACCATTCCATGCCGCCCCCGGTAAGTCAATTTGCCTGTGGTTATATACGTGCCCAAACTCGTCCAGCCAAAAGATCGTTGCCTTCGAGGAATCCATTGGTAGGGCAGTTACTCCACCAACCATATAACCTCCTTGCATCAAAGGTGACGTGGTGTTCGCCCAACCCGGATAGGTCGCTACTCCGGGAATATGCAAGCGGTAACCCTCTGAGAATGTGCCATCGGGGGCAACCAATACAGAAGACAAGCCCGAGCTGAACAAGAGGCTATCCTGCAGGTATGATCCGTTCAGAATGATCAGTGCACTCCCATCGTCGCGTACCTCCACCCCCCAAGCAGTTTGGGCTCGCATTTCGCCGAACAGGTCAAAGCGTTTATTGAACGTCTGAGCGCTGGCCTGCAGAAGCAGACCAGCGCTCAGTAGCAATATGCTTATCCGGCATTTACCCATGTTATCGGACCAGGCTTACGGTGGTGGAATGCATGTGCCGAAGCTACTGCACCACCAGCTTCTCGGTGTAGGGAGGGGTGCTGAACAGCGTTTTCTGCTACATGCGCGGTAGCCCCTGCTTTGGTTTTTGGGTTGCCATCAACAGTGCGTGAGATCCTCCGGATCCTTGTGACATCACTGCGCCACTACCAGCCCTAGCGAAGCACGCGTACCACGCCGCCCCCTACCTTCGCCCTCCTCCATGGAACGCCTACAGAACCTGATCGATGGCAGACTGCGACCGGCTGTGGGCGGTGGCTGGCTGGAGGTGTTCGCACCCGCCACAGGAAGTGTGCTGGCCCAATTGCCCGACAGCGACGAACGCGATGTGGAACAGGCCTACCAGGCGGCACGGAAAGCATTCCCGGCGTGGAACGCCATGGGGCGCGAGGGCCGCAGCAAGGTGTTGCTGAAGCTGGCCGAGCTGATCGAACGCGACCTGGAGCATTTCGCGAAGGACGAATCGCGTGACAATGGCAAGCCGCTCACCCTGGCGCGCAAGGTGGACATACCGCGCGCGGTGGCCAACTTCCGCTTCTTCGCCACGGCCATCCTGCACTTCCCCAGCGAGGCGCACCTGATGGACGATGTAGCGGTGAACTGGACCGACCGCCAACCCATCGGCGTGGTGGGCTGCATCAGTCCGTGGAACCTGCC
>JBGTIB010000189.1:0-39284 GCA_041745875.1 Flavobacteriales bacterium
GGGTCGACAATATCCATCACTAACGTTGCGTGTCGACCCGGTGGGTCGACGCTACAGGTGCGCACTACACGGTTCGTGGCGATCGACCGGCATTGTTCCCTGCCGCTACCTTTGCCGCCTTTCATACCAGCATGCTGCGATCAATGACAGGCTTCGGCCGAGCTGAAGGGGTGGTGAAGGACCGGAAGGTCACCGTGGAGGTGCGCTCGCTCAACAGCAAGCAGCTGGACCTGCTGGCCAAGCTTCCCAGCGGTTTTCGCGAGCATGAAGCCGAGTTGCGCCAGCTTGCCGGGGAGCGGATCGTGCGCGGTAAGGCCGAAGTGATCGTCTCCCAGGAAGGTGGCAGCGACACACGACGCACCACTTTCGATCGCGAACTGGTTCGCACTTATTACCACGAGTTGCAAGCCATCGCCCAGGAGGTGGCACCGGATGGGAACACCGACCTGCTGGCTCAAGTACTGCGCATGCCGGATGTGATCACCACCGTGACCGACAAGGTGGATGATTCGGATTGGACGGCCTTCCTTGCGCTGGTGCAGCAGGCGCTCGATGCATACGATGGCTTCCGTTTGAACGAGGGTGCACGCCTGCGGACCGAGTTGGGTGACCGGGTGCGCAGCATCGAGACACTGCTGGCCGAAGCAGAGACGCTTGACACCGGCCGCAATGACCGCACCCGAGAACGCCTGCGCTCAAAACTCGCCGAGTTGCAAGTGAATGTGGACGCCGACCGATTCGAACAGGAACTGGTGTATTATCTGGAGAAACTCGACATCACAGAAGAAAAGGTGCGGCTCCGGGCACACTGCACCTACTTCCTCGAGACCATGGACAGCGACGAGCACCAGGGTCGCAAGCTCAACTTCATCGGACAGGAAATGGGCCGCGAGATCAATACCCTGGGCAGCAAGGCGAACGATGCCGCCATTCAACGCGTGGCCGTACTCATGAAGGACGAATTGGAGAAGGTGAAGGAGCAAGTGCTCAACGTGCTCTGAGCGGCATCGACATGGAACACAGGGGCAAGCTCGTGATCTTCAGCGCACCATCGGGCGCCGGCAAGACCACGATCGTGCGGCACCTCTTGGAACAGGACCTTGGCCTGGCTTTCAGCATAAGCGCCACCACGCGCCCAGCGCGCGATCACGAAGTGCATGGCCGCGACTACTTCTTCATGAGCGAGGAGGATTTCAAGGGCAGCGTCGCCGCCGGCGAGTTCGTGGAGTGGGAGGAAGTATACCCCGGCCGGTTCTATGGCACTTTGCGCAGTGAACTGGAACGTATCTGGTCTGATGGACACCATGCCATCTTCGACATCGATGTCATCGGCGGACTGGATCTGAAAGAGATCTACCAGTCGCGCGCATTGGCGGTTTTCGTTAGCCCGCCTTCGGTCGAAGCGCTTGAACAGCGCCTTAGGACACGCGGTACAGAGGACGATGCCACCCTGCGAACCCGCATCGACAAGGCTTTGCTTGAAATGACCTTTGCTGACCGCTTCGATGCCGTGATCACCAACGACGAACTGGAGGCCGCATGCCGGGAAGCGGTCTCACTGGTAAGACGATTCCTGAGCTGATGCGTATCGGATGCCTCTTCGGAACTTTCGACCCTCCGCATCTGGCGCATGTAGGTATCGCCAGGCACATGCTGCAAACGTGCGTATTGGAACAGGTATGGTTGGTGGTCACCCCGCAGAACCCTTTCAAACAGGACCTGACCTTGAGCCCCGATCATCACCGGCTGGCCATGGTGCGCCTGGCGGTGCAGGGCGAACCAGGATTGATGGCGAGCGGTTTCGAGCTGGACCTGCCGCGCCCCAGCTTTACGGCGGATAGTCTTCGCTTCATGCGCAGGCGCTGGCCGGAGCATGTGTTCGACCTCATCATCGGTAGTGACAACCTTGCGGCCTTCCACACCTGGAAGCAACCCGACGACATCCTTGAGCATCACCGATTACTTGTGTATCCGCGTGCTGGTGTTCGGGAACATCTTGCCCAAAGCATCCACCAAGGGCATCCGGGTGTGAAGGTGGTGGCCGATGCTCCACTGTTGACGATCTCCTCCACGAAGATCAGGGACGGGATCCGTGCCTGGCAGAAGATGGAGAAGCATGTGGCGCCCACCGTGCTGGATTACATCCGACGGAACGGGCTCTATGCACCCTGAACAGTGACCGGCCCGGGGATCGCAGCCTCATGCACCAGATGGTGGCGAAGCACACGCACAGCCCGGTCGAACCCGGACTCGTTCACGACATGCAGGTCGCATAGGTGGCGATAGGGCAGAAGGTATTTGTGGTATGCCGGTAGCACATGGTGTTCCCATTGGTAGAGGATGTCCTCCTGCCCGTATCCTCGTTCGGTGGCATCGCGGCGCAGCCGCCGCTCCAATTGCGCCTGTTCACTGGCTTCGATGAATACCCGGAGGTCGAACAATTCGCGTAGCGGTGCATGGTGCAGGACGAACAGGCCTTCCACCAGCACCACAGGAGCAGGGTGCAATGCCACGGTACCCGCCTTGCGCACAGCATTGTTGAAGGTGTATTCCTCCCTTTCCACGGTGCCGCCTTTCAGCAGGGTGCGCAGGTCGGTTACCAGGGCGTCCAGGTCAACGGCCGTGGGCAGGTCGAAGTTGACCTTGCCGTTGGTGTCCGTGTGTTGTGCGGACTTCGGGAAATAGTAATCGTCCTGGCTCACCAGGCACACCGACCCCGGCGGAAGACTATCGTACAGGGCGCGCACCAAGGTGGTCTTGCCCGATCCGCTGCCACCTGCAACACCCACCAGGTAGGCTCCCCGCTGCATGGCCCCGAAGGTAGGGAAGTCGGAAGTGGCGGATGCACTTGCGTAAATCCTTGCGAACGCCACCACGCTGGGGCGGAAATACTTTGGCATGCCGATCGCCTGTTATGCTTCAGGAACCCTAACAAGCCCTTTAGCCATGATGAACCCAATGGATCGTTACCACCAGTTGAAGCGCCAGGCGAAGCACCTGATGATGAAGGGCGATGTGGTCCGCTACATGCGCACACTTCGCGAGATGTATGCCTTGAGGGTCTCCGGCCCCATGGCATCGTACTAAGGATATCGGGCGGCGCTCTTCCCAGGAGGAGGGCTGCCAGGAGCGGGAGCTCCGGTTTTGATGAAAGCGCGCGGCGGGGTACCTTGAATGGTCCCCGCCGCTGCGTTGAAAGCCTTGCCTGGCAAGGGGTGCAGCACTTTCTTTCGTCCGGCTGGATCCTTTCCGGAGATGGTGCCGTAGAAGGCCCCATGACCAGGAAGGATAAAATAGCCTTCATCAAAAGCAGCAAGCGTAAGACGCATGTGTACAACGACCTGGCACGGTACACAGAGGAGCAACTGAACGATGTGATACGGGAGATCGTGCACGGTCTGGTCCGCGAAAGCGAGATCATCGCCAATGCATACATCAACGGATATCGTTAGGGAGCAAAGCGTGCGCACTGCTGAAGGCAGGAACACAGGTAACGGGGCCTCGCACGAAAGTGCGGGGCCTTGTTACTTGGGGGCTATGGATCGCTAGGAAGGGACATGGTTCACGACCCGAACATCCAGTGTTCCCTCATCCCCCGAAAGCGAAGGCCAGCCCGAACTGAAGGAAAGTGGATGACAAAGCAACGCCGCGTGGTATGAGCGGGTTGGCAGCCAGACCGTCCGGTCCGATATTGACGCCCGCACCCACGTACAGATCCGCGAAGCCACCGTCCATGCCACCCCGGAAACCGAGCCGGAACCCCAACGGTATCAGGATCGTGGACTCGGCGGTCTTGGCCTTCAAGCCCAACTGTCCAGGCGAGATGTTGTTGTAATTCGAGTCGTACATGGAAAGTATGTTCACCGAGGCACGGGCCCAGGTCAGACCTGCGGTGCTACCCAGGTACACGTGCTTATCGGTGATGTCCGAGAATGCGAAATCACTGCGTAAGGAAAGGCTGACAATGGCGCGCGCCGGACGGTAGGAAATGTCGCTGACGTACAAGTAGCTGGTTTCCCTGTAGCCGGATCCGCCGCTGAACAAGCTGCTCCATGATCCGAGCAGGTCAAGTCCGATGCTGCTACGCTCGCTCACCACATGGTCGAAGCCATAGCCCATGAACGACTCGATGGGATGATCCTCGAACACCTGCTGGCTGCGGTACAATTCCATACGGCCGAACCATTGGGACCGCACCTGCCCCACCAGCAGAAGTGTGGGTAACAAAAGGAGCAAGGACCGCATCATGGAGCCATTTGGATATTGAGCATTTCCAACGCCACCGAGATCGGCACCCCGAAGCCCAGGCCTTCAAGACCTTTACCGCTGATCTTCATGGTGGCGACACCGATCACCTTTCCTTCTTCGTCGATGAGCGGACCACCGCTATTTCCCGGGTTGATGCTCACATCGGTTTGCAGAAAGGACCTCCCCTCGATCTCACGGCGGCCACTGAGGATCCCACGCGACACGCTCTGGCCCAAAGTCGCATCCAAGGGTGTGCCGATGGCGAAGATCTCTTCTCCAAGCATCAGTCCGGCGTCATTGCCTATTTCCAAAGCGGGCAGATCACTGGCCGGCACCTTCACCAGTGCCAGATCGAAATCACGGTTCACCTTGATCACTTGTCCGTCCAGCGTGAAGCCCTGTTCGAACTGCACCTTCACAAGTGATTCGTCGCCGACCACATGCTCATTGGTGATCAGGTGGCCATCATTGCTGATGAGGAACCCACTGCCATGTCCATCATTGGTCTTGATGGTGACCACTGCCTTGACAAGTGCCGAGAGCATTTCCTTGCGACCGTTGTAAACAATGGGTCTTGGCGGTGCAACATGGACAGCATCACCCTTTGTCAGCTTCAGGCGCTCGCCATAGTACACAGCCAGTTGCCCGGGCAGTTCATTGTTATCCGCCAGGAGCCGAGCGGCATGACCGAGCACATCGCTGAGCAATTGACCGTAATGCACGCCAGCGGCATGGTACACGGTGTTCATCGGTATGCTGAACAGCAGGCTGTCGCCATGGCCCACACTGCGAAAACGCCATTCCATGTCCAGGTGGACCGGGCCATACACGCGACTGCGCTCACCCATCAGCTTGGCGTCGATGCCCTTGATCACCGGCTGCATATAGAACTTGGCGCGTTGGAGGGTCTCATCGCCCTTTGTGGTGCCCTTGCGCACAATGCGTGCATCCAGCCAGCTATTCCTGAACCCACTGATCACGCTGCTTCCGATCTGATCGGCATAGGCCAGTTCCCTGAAGGGGCTGTCCTTGTCCTGCTTGATGACCTTGCCATTGTATGTGCCCAGGCGTACGTCGCGGCCGATCTCACTGATCAACCCAGGGGTGGGCACCAGGTATCGCGTGGGGTCCGCTGGCAGCTCCTTGTACATGTTGACCGTGAACTCAGGAACGGGGAAGCCATACAGGTCGGGATTCTTCCGGTCCACCAGATAGGGGATGTGCAAGAGCATGGCATCTGCGAACAGCACGGTGCTGTTGCGCTCTGGTTTCAGATACAAGTCCACCGCGTGGTAACCGTTGCGCCGCAATTCGATCTTCACCTCTTTGCCATCATCGGGGTGGTAATCGTAATTGAAAGGCGTTGCACCGCGCTCCGTGCCGTTCACATGTACCGCTGCGCCACTGGGGTCACTATGGATGGTCAGGTTGCTCTTCCCCTTGTTGAGCACGGATGCACAACCGGTGAGGAGGATCCCTATGATGGGCACCAGGAATTTCGATGAGCGTACCATATGTATGGGGAGACCTTGGAAAAGTGTGATGCAACCGGAGCGAAAGATGCGAATAAGTGCCAACGTATGGAAGGGGACATGGGCATGCGACCCATGGGCGAGCGCCACGATCAAAGACTAAAGCAGGAAGGTGAAGACGTTCTCCCAGCGATAGTTCAGCTCGGGTACGCCTGGGGCCATCTTGGTGTCCTTCTGCAGGTTCAGACGGGTGTCGAAAGCGAAGCGGCGGGTAACACGAAAGCGCAACTGGCTTTCCACGGCGATGCGATGGTCGCTGGCATCTCCGATCAATGGCTGATAGTAGATTATCGTGGTGAGCTGCATGTGTGGTTCGATCTTCCAGGCTGCGGAAACGTAGCTTGAGAACCTGATATCGTTGTGGTAGATGTCATTCACCCGGTCCACCTCGTGCTCGTACATCAGGGAGCTGCCAAGGGCGAGTCGCAGGTCCTGAGCATTGCGCACAACGGCCCGGATGCCGGCCCCGGTCACCCACCTGATATCGATGCGCAATGGCTTGTTGTACTGCAGTTGCGTGAACCCTTCCCAGACGAAGGGACCACGCCATTGCCGCTGGTAGCGTAAATGCTGGAATCCCATATTGGTGAATGCGTTGTTCTCCACCCTGTTCAAGCTGAAGTCCGTGACAAAAAAGGCGCGGTGGATGTCATGGATGAACTGCACGCCGCCCTGGGCCCCCAGGTCCGTACTGCGTTGTGTGTTCTCCACTACGTTGAAACGCGCGCCGACCTGTGCCGACCAGCGTACCGTATCGTTGTCGAATCGCTTGTTCTCTATGTTCACCACCTGTGCATGTGCCAACAAGGGCGACAGGACCAGCAGCAATGTGATGGGACGCATGTACGGTCGGCAAAGATCGGCCCTGCGGAGCTCCTTTGAAAAGATCGACGGCGTTGTGGGGATGTTCCTTGTATAGCACCATCGCTCGTTGGACCGCACTATATTAGGGCCATGAGCCTTCCCCCACCCAAGCGATGGCGACTGAAGTCCGCTGCGGATGAAACGGTCGCGCAACCCTTGATCCACGATCGATGCCCACCGGAGGCCGCGCGCCTTCTTGTCCAACGGGGCATCACCAACAGGGATGCCGCTTCAAGTTTCTTCCGACCCGACCTGGACCAACTGCATGACCCCTTCCTGATGGCCGGTATGCAGCAGGCCGTGGAACGCCTGGAACGCGCATTGGGCGACAATGAGCGCATCATGGTCTATGGCGATTATGATGTGGACGGTACCACTGCTGTGGCCTTGGTGTACGCCTTCCTGCGCCGTTTCACGGGCAATATCACCTTCTACATTCCTGATCGATACACCGAGGGCTACGGCGTTTCCACGGCCGGGATCGAGCATGCGAAGCGCGACAAGGTCGGCTTGATCATCGCGCTGGACTGCGGCATCAAAGCGAACGACAAGGTGGCCCATGCCAACGAACTGGGCATCGATGTCATCATCTGCGATCACCATCGCCCCGGTGATGAATTGCCTGCGGCCGTGGCCGTGCTGGACCCCATGCGGGAGGATTGCCAATATCCGTGCAAGGTGCTAAGCGGATGTGGCATCGGATTCAAGTTCATGCAAGGATTTGCGCAGCGGAACGACATTCCCTTCTCCGACTTGGAGCCGTTGCTCGACCTTGTGGCGGTAAGCACCGCATGCGATATCGTGCCGGTGACCGGTGAGAACCGTGTACTCGCGCACTTCGGCCTGAAACGCCTCAACGACATGCCGCGCCCCGGCTTCCGCGCCATGATGGGCATGGCCAATGTGAAGAAACGATTGTCCGTCACGGACCTGGTCTTCAGCATCGGGCCGCGCATCAATGCCGCGGGTCGTATCGAACATGGGCGCCAGGCGGTGGAATTGCTGCTGTCCAGCGACATGAAACAGGCCGAGATGATGGGCTTGCGGGTGGATGGTAGCAACAGCCAGCGGCAGGAGCTTGACAAGGAGATCACCCGACAGGCCCTGGAGCAGTTCAATACGGACGCCGTGCTTCGCGATGCATGGAGCTCGGTGCTCTTCAAGAAGGACTGGCACAAGGGAGTGATCGGTATCGTGGCATCGCGCCTGATCGAGAACCATTACCGGCCCACCGTGGTGCTCACGGAAAGCAATGGCAGGGCCGTCGGTAGCGCACGCAGTGTGAAGGGCTTCGATGTCTACGAGGCCATCAGTGCCTGCAGCGATCTGCTGGACCAGTTCGGAGGGCACATGTACGCCGCAGGGCTCACCATGCCGCTTGAAAATGTCGAACGCTTTCGGGAACGGTTCGAAGCCGTGGTGCGGGCCACCATCACTCCGGACCAGCGTGTGCCCGAGGAAGAGGTCGATCTTGAAATGGACCTGGCCAGCGTCTCCACCTCCCTGATGCGGATCCTCCATCACATGGCTCCCTATGGACCCGGGAACATGCGGCCGGTCTTCCTCACACGAGGCGTGCTGGCCACACAGGCGCGGATCGTGGGAGAGCATCATTTGAAGATGACCTTGAAGGATCCTACGACCGGGGTGCTGTTCGACGCCATCGCGTTCAAGATGGCCGGGTATATGGACCTGGTGAACAGCGGCGAACCGTTCAGCATCCTCTATGTACTGGAGGACAATGAGTGGAACGGTCGTGTCAACGTGCAACTCAATATCAAGGACATCAAGGCCGGTACCCGCGATGTGGTCGTCGATGCTGCTTCGGTCGAACAAGCGCCAGCGGACACCGCCCAGCATGCACGGACCAGGGTGCTTCAGGCATGATCGCGGTCAACGGCGACGAGCATTTCATGCGACAAGCCCTGCGCGAGGCGGAACTCGCGTTCCAGGCGGACGAGATCCCCGTGGGTGTGGTGATCGTTTGCAATGAACGCATCATCGCGCGCGGCCACAATCTGACCGAACGGCTGAACGATGTGACGGCACACGCCGAGATGCAGGCCATCACAGCTGCCACCAATGATCTGGGCGGCAAATACCTGAAGGAGTGCACGGCATACGTCACGCTGGAACCCTGCCCCATGTGCGCTGGTGCCATGCATTGGGCACAACTCGGCCGCCTGGTGTTCGGCGCCTTTGATGAGAAAGCCGGTTACCGACGCTTCGGAAGCCGCATGCTACACCCCAAGACCCAGGTGATCGGTGGCGTTCTCGAGGCCGAATGTGCTGACCTGATGAAAGCTTTCTTCAAACGGAAGCGGGCACTGTAGCAAGTGATCCTTGCATCAGTGGTCCAATACCATGACACGCTCGACGAAAGCCCCTTCGCCCGTGCCGATGCGAACCAGATAGATCCCACTGGCACCATCCAGGTGCAGTACCAACCGACCTTCGCCACCGGCTTCCCATCTGTAGGGCACCGGTCTGCCCAACGCGTCGTGTACCACCACGTGCCGGTGTGCATTCGTACCGCTCAGCGTGAAGGTGCCTGAATTGGGATTGGGCCACAAGGCAGGTCCGTTGCGATCCCAGTCGGCCGATACCGTGGGTGAGAATGCAGCTCTGCCATCCAGGTCGATCATATGCAGCCGGTAGAAATTGGTACCCGGTTCCGGGTGATCATCCAGCATGTCATATTCGTTGAGCATCACCGCATACCCCGCTGCAGGAACGCTGTTCACATGCTTCCATTCAAGCAGGTCGGTGGAGCGTTGTACATCGAAACGATCCGTATTGAACTCGGTGGCCGTGGTCCAATCGAGCCGTATGCCTTCGCTTTCCGTGCGGGCATCGAATCGAAGGAGTTCGACGGGCAGGGGTGAGGCGTATTCCCCGTCGATCTCCACATCGTCCATATAGAACTGATTGCCGAAACCGTTGATGGCCACGAAGCGCACCAGGATCATCTGTCCATCATACTGGCTTATATCAATGTCGTTCAGACGCCATTGGGCACAGCTTGTGGGAACCCAGGCATTCACGTTGTTGGGGGCCGTGGCAAGAACGGCTCCGGCTTGTGCGAACACCGTGGTCCAATTGCCGCCGCAATTCGCACTGATATCCACGCGGAAAGCGTCGGAATAGGTGGCGTTGTAGCGCGCATAAGCATGGTGGAAACGAAGCCGCGAATCGCTCCGATCGCTCAGGTCGATCATCGGTGTGATCAACATGTCCTCCTGGCCAGTGGCGCTGTACGAATAGTGGTCCAGGAACCAGACCCGTGTATTGTTGCATGCTGGGCCATTGGCGAGCAGGCCTGTGCTCCAAGTGATGCCGTTGTCGGGGTTGTTTATCCGCCATCCGGGAGGCGTGGGCGAAGCTGCTGAGAGGCCTTCGAAGAAAGGAGCGGGCAAAGTGGTACCGGCGATCACCTGAAGTGCAACGTTTTGGGAATTGTCGCCTGCGAACTGGTCGCCGGGCAGGTTGGTGGAAACCTCCACCGTGTGCGCACCAACATCGCTGATCACCACGGGGGCCGGGAATGTATAAAGGGCTGAAGTACCCGATGCAAGGGTGGCGGTGAAGGTCGTGGTCACAAAAGGTCCACCATCCAGGCGATAGCGCACCGGGAAGTTGGATTGTGGCTGACTACCGAAGTTGCGCACCAGTGCGATCACGTTGATCGGAGCATCATCGCAGGCAAGAAGGTCATCCGCGGTAGGGGAGATGATCTCGGCGATACCCACATTGTTCGCCATGGGCATGTCGAAGGCTTGTACCTGGTCGGTTCGCACCGCAGAGGATCCCTGGCTGGCACTGGCTCCCAAGCCACGTCGTGCGAAGGCTGCCCATAGGAGGTTCTGGTTGGCTCCCGCGTTGTTGATCTGGTCGGCCAGAAGGATGGCATCGCGTGCATCCACGAAGCCTGGGTTGCAGGGCGTGAGTTTCATGCCGTCCACCACCAATTGCATCGCGATGTTGTTGCCTCCTGCGCCGTTGTACAGGTCCGGGTCCAAACCGTGTGTATCGATCAGCTCCCATGTCATTTCCCACAGGATGGTGCACCACACGAAGCCGATCCCGTGCGGCTGGCTGATGGCCGCTGTATTGTTCGTGGCACCATAGGTCACGTTGTTCACGCCGAAATTCGTGCTGTATCGAGCGGGCCGGATCCCAAGACCAGTGACCGGCTGCCCCAATAGGTAGGTGCCGATGCCGCGACCCGTGGTGCCTAAATCTCCCGCCTTCAAGGTGGTCATCAACGCGAAGTAGTCGCTCCATCCTTCGCCCATCTGTTCGGCGTTACCAAGGCAGTTCACATTGCCCGGACCGGCCACCAAGCGGTTGCTGATGCCATGCGCATACTCGTGTGCGATAACACCGTTGTCCAGGTCGCTGGTGCGGTTCGGGTTGGTCTGCGTCCACACGAACATCTGCATGCGCGGTGCGGTACCGTCAGGCGGTGTGGCGAAGTTGGCGTTGTTGGTACCACTCCCATCGAGGGCGTCAGCGTTCACCCGATCGTTCTGCGCGCCACCACGTCCGTAGTTGTTCTGTTGGAAATTGCCACTGGGCTCATCGAAGCCGTACTGGTAGATCATGTCGTGCAGCACGTTGTTCCAGTAGAACAGATTGGTGATGGCCGCCGACTGGTAGTTCACCGGTTGCTGTGTGAAGTTGATGGGGAAGTTGAGATCGAGGCCCACCCCGCCGTTGGGCCTGAACCCACCGGTGTTGTTGGCATCGGCATCCTCCTGGGCGAATACATTGTTCCCGCGCGTATCGGTGAACTCGGCTCCAGGGGCACCGTTGGTATCATGCCAGCCATAAGGCGACGCAATGCCACCGTCGGACCAGGGTGCGTTCTGTATGGTCCGCGGGCCGTGCGTGGGGCTCTCGGTGGGCCATGCGAACACGTTGCAGTCGTTGGGAGCCATCCACATTCCCTCACCCTCCGCTTCCGGATGCAATGCCTGATGATCGCTGCACGAAGTGGTGTTCTCACCGAAGGCGCACTGGCTCACCCAATCGTTGCGCTCGAGCTCATCACCGCTCACCGCATCGACGCGCACGTTCCACCAATGGGATCCATCGGGAGTGTAGTGGTTCACGTTCCAGGCCAGACGCAGACTATCGCCCATCGGCTGCCATACCAGCTGCACAACGGCCGTTTCACCGCCCAATAGCGCTCCATCATAGGTCCAGTGGCGCCCCATATCGGAAGAAGCCAGAACCGAGGGAACGGGTATCCCCGGCAGGTTCCGCCCCAATACCTCCGCCAGTGCTTGTCCGGGTGTCAATACGGGATCCGTGGTGTTCGTCCGTTTTCCCAGGAAGCGGCGGGCGCCATTATTGATCCGAAGTATGCTGCCATCCGCCGCCTGGTGCACCGCCACATCGCCGTTCCAGACCTCAATGCCATGCCATCGTTGGCGTAAGAACGTGTGCGTGACCCCGTTGTGGGCGCTGGTGTATTGGTCGCGGATCTCCAGTTCAGCGAGATCGTCGGCATGGAATCCAAGCCCCAATAAATGCTGCTGAACAGCATCGCGCAGGACGCCTGGACGCTGTTGGGCAACTGCGCCGTTCAAAAGACACAGAACCGAAATACAAAGGAGAACACGCGATCCGGCCATGAGCGTGGAACGAATATACCGCATTGGTCAGGGCGGAACGGGGTTCGTATCGTGCCATGCTTGCGATCCCGTGCGGAAGACCGGCACCGGTGTGCGGAGGTACCGCGCATCGCATGCGGTGTCACCGACCATATGACCGGGGTGGAGTGCATTGTTCGGAACCACGGAATGCAAGCCCATACCTTTGCACCGGACCGGCACCGTTGCCGTAGGCCGCTTGTCAACAGATCATTCGCCCATGTACCCTCCCGAACTTGTTGCCCCCATGAAGTCCGACCTCGTAACGGCCGGCTTCGAAGAATTGCATACTCCCGACCAGGTGGACAAAGCCCTTTCGCAACCCGGCACCGTACTGTGCGTGGTGAACAGCGTGTGCGGCTGCGCTGCAGGTGCTGCGCGTCCCGGTGCCAAAATGAGCCTGCAAGGGGCACAACGCCCTGACAAGCTCTACACGGTTTTCGCTGGCGTGGACACCGATGCCACCAACCAGGCCCGTAAACACTTTCTGCCCTATCCGCCCAGCAGCCCGGCCATGGCCTTGTTCAAGGACGGCAAGCTCGTACACTTCCTGGAGCGCCACCACATCGAAGGTCGCAGTGCCGAGATGATCTCCGAGAACTTGATGATGGCTTACGAGGAATTCTGCTGAAAAGGACGCGACCTTCATGCAACGAAGCCCCGGTCGATCGACCGGGGCTTCGTTATTCACGGCACGCAGATCATCCCTTGGCACGCCTGGCCCTGCGCCTGCGCCACCACCACACCAGCACCCCGATCAGGATCACGAAGGGCCAGAGGTTGGTGAGCCATACCGTGAAGCGTAACAGGTTGTTCCAACCTTCCTTGAAGGCCACACCGAACTTCGGGGAGAAGCGCTCCACCAGTGCCTGCTGTTTGGTGCAGGTGATGGTCAGCGTGCTCATGGAAACCTGATCGCGCAGTGCCTTCATGCGTGCCTCCATGCTCTCGATCTCGGCGCGTACGTTGCCCAATTCGCGTTCCACTTCCAACATCTCGGGTACGCTCTTCGCCTGGCCGGCCAGTTCCAGGTAGCGCTTCTCCACTGCGCGCTTCGCGCTGATACGCGCCTCCACATCCACCCATTCGCTGGTGACGTCCATGGTATTGATGTTCTGGCTCTCCAGTCGCCCCAATCCTTGCAAGTCCTGCACGAAAGCATCGAAACGATCGGCGGGAATGCGCACGCGAAGCGTTACCGAGCGGCTTCGCCCCCAGTCCCCGCGCTCATCGCCTTCCACGTAGCCTCCTCCGGCCTTCACGCGCTCAAGGATGCTGCCACGCGCCGCCTCCAGGTCGTCCACCTCGAAACGCAGGTCGCCGCTGCGGATGATCTTGCGGTCAATGGGGGCTTGAACAGTGCTGGATGGTGGCGCATACTCCTCGTTGAAACCGGTCACAGCGGCATCTTTGGCCAAGGCATAGGGTTCCGAAGCATCCTCCCCGGAACGGCCACAGGCGAAAAGGAACAAGAGTGCAAGGAGGGGTGCTATGCGATGCATGGTGAATGGTTGTTGGCGTGGAACGAAGGTGAGTTCTATTTCCGTGTGACGGTACACGAAGAAGCCCCCACCGTTCATCACGGCAGGGAAAGTGTTGCTATCACTTAACAATACTACCGGTGCCAACAGCCTATGGCAACGTTTTCGGTGCCATGGCCCTCAGCCCACCGTGATCGGTACCAAGGTCATGGTATCGTTCCCGAAGATGTCGATCACCTTCACGGCGATGGTGTAGCGGGCGGGTTTGTCGTAGCGGTGCGTGGCGCTGGTGAGTTCCAGATTGCGGTCTTTGCGCGTGCGGAAGCTCTGCCACTCGTTCTCGAAGATGTAGCCGCCGGTCCATTCCTCCACCGCTTCGGGGAACTGGTCCGGCCGTGGTTGCATGCCGGGGATCTCGTCCTCTACACCCATGGTGCGGTGGCGGGTGATGATCTCCTTGCGGCTCTCGTAATCGAAGTCCACGGCCCAGTAATCCACCCAATCGGTCCAGTGCTTGGTGAGCTGCTCGCGCTTGTACACACCGGCCTTGCTGCGGCTCAGTTTGTACAGTTGCCCGTTGTCGCACACCACTTCGCTCTTGCCTTCCTTTAGGCCCGCTTCCAATTCGTCGGCGATGCCCTGGTTGTAGTGAACGCTGTAGCCGGTGAGTTCCATCCGAACTGTCATTCTTGCTTCGTCCGCCGAAGCGCCTGGCGAAGGCGGATCGAAGCGCGGTGTGGCTTCCACGAAGCTCATGTCGATGAAGCGCACCTGGCCGCGTTCCACGGCGCGCTTGTCGAACACCTCGGGCGGTATGGTCTTTGGCGCCAGATCGATGCCCTTGCTTTTGGCTTCGCCGAGCACGGCGGGGAACAGGCCCATCTCGAATTCGAAGGCGAGGATATCGGCCCGCGTTGCACCGCGCTTGCGGCATTCCATGATCACTTCTTCCACGAAGAGGCGGCCCACCGGCAGGTTGATGGGTCCGATGGCCACCAGCCGCGCACCCTGTTTGCCGTGGAAGAAACCATCGCCCTCCAGCGGTTGCGCCTTGTAGGCTTTCAGGATCAGCTCGCGGAACTCGCGTTCTTTCTGCGCCATGGCCTCCTGCCGTTGCGGCCCGGTGAGGCGCGAACTCACGTTGAGGTAGGCCTGCCGTTCGTAGCGACCCAGGTTCAGCACCTCAAAAGCGCGGAAGTCCTTGCCTGCTTTCTTCAACTCGCGCTGCACACCAATGAGCCGCTTGCGCGTGGTATGCACACCGAACTTGCCCAGGTCCGTGGCGATCCACTTCCGGCCCAGCTTCTCCGCCACCGCCGCCGTGGTGCCGCTGCCGCAGAAGAAGTCCGCGATCAGGTCGTCTGGGCGTGATGCGATTTTGACTATTCGCTCGAGTAGGCGTTCTGGCTTCTGGGTTGGATATTCTGAACCACCCTTCATTCGTCCAACCCCATCCCAGATATCCTGTAGAGGTATTCCCTTGCCTTGATCATGGTATCGCTTCTTGCATCGTGCAGCGCCCTTCTCTGGATTGCGTAGGTAGAGTTCACCACGCGCTAGCGCAGCCTCCATTCCGACATGATCATAAATCCAGTCTCGTTTGGGGGATGGAGTCGCACCGCGCCAAGTGAACTTGTTCTTAGTGCCCTTCCAAGTGGCGTCATCGAGCTTGAATCGACGACCTTTTAGGGCCTCGTTGCCCTTCCAGGGCAAGACAGTACCGTCTTTTAGTTCGAGAAGCGAGTATTCGCGCTCACCGGATTCCGAGAGATCGGTTCGTTCAACATCTGAGTCGTAGAAGTACTGATCACTTCGTGAGTACCATAGAATCCGATCGGTTACGACACCGAGTTTGTTCACCGCATCGTTGTGAGGGTCGTGCCTTTGCCAGATGACTTCGCCGAGCTGATATTCTGATCCGAAGACCTCATTGAAAAGCATCTTGGATTGTGAAGAGAGCTTAGGTCCGATATGAAAGAAGATGCTTCCATCACGGGCAAGCAGGTCGCGCATGAGGATGAGGCGCTCGTAAATCATAGCCAAGAAGCTGTCTTCCCCTCTACCCCATGTATCGCGGAAAGCGATGTCTTCCAAGATGTTCCGCTCCTTGTGGAAGGTCTCGCCGCCGATCTCGATGTCCATGCTGAAGTCGGCGCCCACATCGAAGGGCGGGTCGATGTAGATGAGCTTGAGGCCACCGGCTTCTTCGATCTGCTCGCGCAGGGCACCGCTCTTGAGGCTGGAGAGGATCAGCTTGTTGTCGCCCCAGATCAGTTTGTTGGTCCAGCCCTTCAGTTGTCGGCCGCGGGTATCGAAGAGTTGCTGCTCCGCGTTCTGCTCCTTGCGGGGTTCATCGATGTGTTCCAGGGTCTGGAAGGGCAGCACGGCGGTGCATACCTCGCGGGTTTTGCCGTTCCACACCAGTTCCACCTCGCGCTTGTCGGCAAAGAGCAGGAAGCGGTACTTCTCGGGTAGGGGCTTGCCGGCCTGGATCAGGGCGATCAGGTCGCGCTTCTCGGTGTCGGTAAGCTCGTAGTGGATGGAGGTGGGGCGGGACATGGGGCGGTCGGTGGAAGCTTGCTTGCTTGGAGCTTCAAGCTAAGCGAGCAGTGTCTTTTGACTTGATGCTTGACTTTGCTTGACTAGGAAGTCAAAGACAAAGTGCTGATGTTCAGCGGAATGTGTGTTCGACAGTGCGTGCTTGCTTGACTTGCTAGTGTTTGCTTGCAAGCATTTAGTCAAAGCGTTTGCTTGGGGCTTTGGCTGAGCGCTTGGGCATTGCTTGCTAAGCGATTTGCTAAGCGAAGCATGAAGCGAGCGCTTAGTAAAGCGCTTAAGTATTGATGTACAGTTGGTTACCATGCATCGACTTTGCTAGCCGTTTGCTAATCGGTCGGTGTTGGACCATGATCAGTTAAGTCATTCTGCCTCAGACCCTGATCCGGTGCCAGTTTCCACCGCGCAGCATTCTTGATGCCCTCAGCGATGATCTTCCCCTCCTTTCGCATGGCTGTGAGGAGGTTCCGGACCTTATTGCGCTTCTGAGCTTCGGTGAGGCCATCCGATAGTTTGGAGAGTAGTAGGGCGCGGATCTCCGTCGGTTTGGCTTCACTCCATTCCACCAAGTAATCAGTGACGAGCTTCTTGTAATGCTCATCGTCTTGCTTACGCGTACGGATGTAGTCAACCTTTTGCCCGGTCGTAGCCGCGATCGCTGCCGAGATGTGGATGTTGGGTTTGTGGCCTTCCACCCAGCCTCGTTTGCGCAAGGTCTTGACCACCTCGCTGGGAACCGACAGTTTCTTCTGGATGCGATCCAGTGCGATGATGTCCGCGAGCTTCAGGTCGGGATTGGCCAAAAGAAGCCTGCTGTAGTTCTCATCAATGATGCGACCAGGGAGATGCAGGACCACGTGATCAGGGCCTTCCTTCTCATAGAAAGGCAATGGCCTGTAGCTCTCGGCCTGGCCTTTGAACATTACCTCGCGGATACCAAAGCCCATGGTGTCCACCATGCGCAATTGGACCATGGCCTGGGCAAGAAACCGGTTGCGGTAACGGCTTGGGGTCTTGTGGCGCAGGAGGTAATCTTCGGAAGACCCATCGTAGAAACCGCCCGCGCTCTGGAAGATCAGCTCATCGGGCCGCTCGATGACCAACACCCGTTCATTACGCCCATAGTCTTGGTGGGCAATGCAATTATGCAAGGCCTCCAGCACGATACGTTGGTCGTACTTCAGCATCTCCTTCGGGATCAACTCGCCCTGCGGATAGAACTTCAAGTTAATGTTGCGGATCCGTGAGAAGAGTTGGGAGGTGGTGAGCAGGAAGGGTGGACCGTAGTGCTCGTATGCGAGTTCGGGACCTTCGAGCTTCCAGGTCAATTCTGCTACAGCCGGGTTGATGAAATGTGCGGACGTGTGCTTTCCGAGAAGGAGGATCGTTGTGCGTGTAATTTGTCCATTGATCGTCAGCCTGGCTTGATCAAGGAAGATGGAGTCATCCCATGTTTGCACGGCACCAACTGGAAAGCGATCAGCATAGCGAGTGGCGAATACTTCGCGAGCCTTGGCCAAGGCATCGGGATCCAGATCATTCATGCTAGCCCCTGGAACGATCACTGCGCTCCAATCAAAACCGGCCACTTGGGAACGGATCTCATCGAGCTTGGCCATGTCCAAGCCGGAAGTGCTTTCGTTGTGCCGTGCGTAATAGTGCCTGTTCCAAGCAATAGGAATGCCTCTGGGAGCCGGAGGAATTTCGAAGAGCACGACCCTCATTCCCGACGATGTGATCAACTCGTGGACTTCTCGGAACGTGGTGTTCGGGTCGGTGCCATCGCCGATCTGCTTCTTGATGGAATGAAGCCGTTCGCGGTCCTCGCGATAAGCGGTTCCAACGACCGACCTGTTGCGGTTACGAACCCCGAACACAAGCCATCCTGCATCCTTGTTCTTCAGGTTGGCCTCGTTGCTGAGCGCGCTGAAGTACTTCCCGATGTCGCTGGTAGAGAAGTTGTCATTGGCTTCCTTGAACTCCACCACCTCGTTCTCCCATCCGGCAATGAGCTCATCCAGCTTCCGTTGTAGGTCCTCCTGTGTCATGCCTTCTCACGGTATTCCCGGAAGCTCGTGTTGAGCGCCGCGAAGGTCTTCGGCGTGTTGCGCTCGAACCCATCCTGGTCCACGAAGACAAGATCGTACTTGGTGCCCGTCATGCCGGACTCCGACCCGGCATCTGCGCTGTTCGCATCGGCGCAATACAGCGCCAGTCGTTTCATCTTCTGCGGCAGGTCGATCTCCTTGCGGCCCTTGGTTTCCACGATATGTACTGTGCCTTCGGCAGTGCGCACGATGAAGTCCGGTGTGTAGGTGCTCAGGTCGCCATCGGCCTTCACGTAGTCCAGTTTGAATCCGACCGCGAGGTAATTCTTGGCAAAGGCTTGCACATCCGGGGCGCTTTCCAGGAAGGCGGCGAACTCCAGTTCGAATCCACCGGCGTTCGCTTCGCCCACAATGCGGTTGAAGACGCTCTTCTTGGCAACAAGGAAGGGGCGTGGCTCGGTGCGGAACGGTCGCGCCTGCTTCAGGCGGATGCGATCCTCGATGCGTGATGTGCCATGCTCTTGTATCGTGAGCGCATTTATCGCCGCCTTGAACGAATCGTACAGCACCTTGCCCACTTCGGGCTCGCTAAGGTTGCGCACGATCACGGGATCATCCAGATCCACAGAGGTGGTGAAGAGATGATCGCGCAGAAAGTCTCGCACACGCGGGAACAGCACTTCGTAGCCACCGACCAGTCGCAGATCTTTCAGCAGCTGCCGGGCGAAGAAGGCGACCACCACGCGATGGTCCACGGCCTCACCTTCTTCCAGCAGGATCGTGTGATCCACTTCGCCATCGAGCATGCGTTTGAAGATGATCTCGCGTGTCTCCTCCGGCGTGAAGGACTTGATGGGCAGCTTCGGGTTGCCGAGGGTTGAAGCATCAAGGCCGTCCAGGTCCTTGTAGTCGCGGTTGTAACGCCGAGCGAAACGGGGCAAGGCGATGTCCAGTGCGTCGATGTCCTTGTCAGGGTTCTCGTGGTCCACTTCCACCAGCACCGGTTCCTTGCGCGTTACGCCAGCACCCATGGGCACACGCTCGAAGGTGACGCCCTCGCGCTGGATGCTCTCCACGAACTCCATGAAGGCCGGTGTACCCAGCACGGAAACCGTTTCAGGGATCTCGCTGCCGAAGTACATGCGGCGTAAACCACGTCCAATGGTTTGCTCCGGGAGTATCTCACTGGCTGCGCTGAATTTACGCAGTCCCACGACCACGGTCACATTGCGCACATCCCAACCTTCCTTCAGCATCAGGACGCTCACGATCGCCTTGTACTTGCTGCTCCACGTATCGATGGTGTTGGCATCTTTTCGAAGCTCTTCCAACTTCTCTTTATTCTTCCCGCTGGCCGCTTCGCTGATGTCGCCGTTGTTCTTGGTGTGGATCACCAGCACTTTGCCCTCCAGTTCGGGACAGATCTTTTGGAGGTACTCGCCCACACGATCGCAGTTCTTGGTGTCGTCCAGCATCACGAAGAGTACGGCCTTCTTGCCGAGGGCTTCATGCTCGGCGCTGCTCTTGCGCCATTCCTCCACGCCGAGTTTCAGGTAGTCCTCGTACTTGTCCTCCGGGTTCGGGCTCTTGATGACTTCGGGATCGCGCAGTTTCGCGCGGCTGGCGGCATCGGGCAGGATCGGGTGCTTCACCAC
Organism: Flavobacteriales bacterium; assembly: GCA_041745875.1. Lineage (GTDB taxonomy): Bacteria > Bacteroidota > Bacteroidia > Flavobacteriales_F > PHOS-HE28 > PHOS-HE28. Next base: position 20,042 of record JBGTIB010000189.1, read on the forward strand.
GTTCTGGTGGATCGCCTCCACCAAGGGATAGTCGCTCACGGTCTGCACGAAGATGGCACCGTTGTTATGACGCGGCGTGGCGGTCACATCCACCTGGATCGCCAGTCTTCCATCGCGTTGCAGCAAACGGTGGTGGATGTCCTGGATGCTCTTGGACCAGGCCATGCGCTCATCGTGGATGTGGTGTGCCTCGTCATTGAACACGGCAAGCTCTTCGATCTCGCGCACGATCTCGCCGAGGTCGGCCTTGCTGTCGGTGGTCTTCCCACGCGGCTTGTCGCCAAAGGGTTGCAGGAAGTAGTCGCGCAGATCGTCATCTTCCAACGACGGGTCCTTGATGTCGCCCAGGAACACCCGATGGATGTTGGTGAGGAAGATGTTGCCGGTTTCGCGCAACACGCGCACATCGTCCTGCACGTGCAAGGTCAGTTGGAAGTCGTCCCGCCAGTCGCGGCCGTCCACGCCGTTGTCCGGTAGAACTGGATCCTTGAAGAAGATGTTCAGGCCATCGAAGTCAGCACGCAAACGATCGAGCACGATGATGTTGGGTGCGATCAAAAGGAAATTTCGGGCCAGCGCACTGTCGTTCTCGTAGAGCTTGTGGAAGTAGCACCAGGCCATCAGGAGCGAAAGCACCTTGGTCTTGCCAGCACCGGTCGCGAGTTTCAGCACATAACGCGGCCAGTCCTCGGAGAACATACCGGTGCTTATCGCCTGGCTCGCATCGAAGCGCATCAGGTCGAACTTATCCCGGGCCTGTTTCACCTCGTGCAACCAGATCACCGTTTCCACGGCTTCACGTTGCGCGAAATAGTAGCGGAAGGGTTGTAGCGATCCGTCAGCAGCTTCAAGAAGATGGTCGTTCTCGAACCACCACTTCAGCAGTGTGATGGACGTTGGCGAAGCTCCTTTGTAGTTGTTGTTCCGCCATGCGAAAACCTCTTTGCGGATCCGGGCAACAAGCGGCGGCAGTAGCTTGTCATAGGCCGTATCGCGCAGGTCCTCATCGGCCGGGAACCAACGGTGTTCCGGAACGAGGGGTTCGTACGGAGAGGTCGGGAAGGAGGGATGCAGGGCCAAAATAGAGGGATCGTCGGTGGATCAAAGTAAGGACAGTTGATCAATGAAGAAGCCCCGACTCTCGCCGGGGCTTCTTGTTATGATCTGGGACGAGGACTACACCACCCCTTGCTCCAACATCGCGTCGGCCACCTTCACGAAGCCGGCCACGTTGGCGCCTCTCACGTAGTTCACGCGCTTGCCTTCCGTACCATATTGCACACAGGAGGCGTGGATGTTCTTCATGATCGCATGCAGACGCTGATCCACCTCCTCGGCGGTCCAACTGAGGCGCAGGCTGTTCTGGCTCATCTCCAGACCGCTTGTGGCCACACCTCCGGCATTGCTCGCCTTGCCCGGTGCGAAGACCACACCAGCATTGTGGAACACCTCGATAGCTTCCGGAGTGCTGGGCATGTTGGCACCTTCCGCCACGTACTTCACACCTTTCTTCACCAGGTCCTTGGCGTTCTTGGCGTCAAGTTCGTTCTGGGTGGCGCAGGGGAGGGCCACATCGCACTTGGCTACCACATCCCACACGCGTAGTCCTTTCTTGTAGGTGCTTCCCTTGAACTTCTTGGCGTACTCCTCGATGCGACCGCGCTTCACGTTCTTCAGCTCCATCAGGAAGGCGAGCTTCACACCATCGATGCCGTTGGGGTCGTAGATGCTGCCGTCGCTGTCGCTGGCTGTCACCACTTTGGCGCCGAATTGGGTGGCCTTCTGGATGGCATACTGTGCCACATTGCCGCTACCGCTCACGGCCACGATCTTGCCTTTGAAGCTGGTCTTGTTGCGCTTCATCATCTCTTCCGCGAAATACACGCAGCCGTATCCGGTGGCCTCGGGACGGATCAAGGAACCACCCCATGTGCGGCCCTTTCCTGTGAATACCCCGGTGAACTCGTTGCGCAGGCGCTTGTCCTGGCCGTACATGAAGCCCACCTCGCGGGCACCCACACCGATGTCGCCCGCAGGCACGTCGGTATCGGCACCGATATGGCGCTGCAACTCCGTGGCGAAACTTTGGCAGAAACGCATCACCTCCACATCGCTCTTCCCTTTGGGGTCAAAGTCGCTGCCGCCTTTTCCGCCACCCATGGGCAAAGTGGTAAGGCTGTTCTTGAAAGTCTGTTCGAAGCCCAGGAACTTCAGCACGCTGAGGTTCACGCTGGGGTGGAAACGGCAGCCGCCTTTGTACGGTCCGATGGCACTGTTGAACTGCACGCGGTACCCGCGGTTCACCTGTGTGGCACCCTTGTCATCCACCCATGGCACGCGGAAAATGATGGTGCGCTCGGGCTCCACCATACGCTCTAAAAGCATCTTGCCTTTGTACTTGGGGTTGGCCTCCATGAAGGGTATCACCGTTTCGGCGACCTCGTGCACAGCCTGGAGGAATTCGGGCTCGTGCGGATTCCGGGCGGTTACGTAGTTCATGAACGCATCAACCTGTTTTTGCACGGTCGACGTGGACTTTTTGGCGCTTGCCATGTAGGATGTTCTTTGAATTTGGGCGCGAAGGTAGTCCGATGGGCGTCCCCCTCGTCAGGCTATCGATCGCCCTCCGATCGGCACTTGACGGGAAACGCCTGGGTGCAGCGATCAGCAGCGCTTCCTGGCTGCCGACTGGTCTGCGAGCTTGCAAGAAGCCAGCGTTCAATTCAACGCGTACACTTTGCCCGGCAGGCTCCGCACCACGCCATTGAACTCCAGGTTCAACAAGAGCCCTGCTGCTTTTCCCTGCGCCATGCGGCTTTGCACACAGAGCTCATCGATGTCCACCTTGCCCCTGGCCTTGATGATGTCCACGAGGGTCTGCTCATCAGGCATCAGGGTGCTGAACAAGGCCGCCTGTACCGGGGCTTTTTTACCGGGCTTCGGAAGCCAATCCATCAGGCGCAAGACGTCCTCTGCATTGGTGACGAGCGCGGCCTGGTTCCGTTGGATCAGGCGGTTGCATCCTTCGCTGCGCGGATCACTCGGCCGGCCGGGATAGGCGAGCACCTCACGGTCGTAGCTGTTGGCGATGTCGGCGGTGATGAGGCTGCCGCCCTTCGGCCCGCTTTCCACCACCACGGTGCAGTCGCTGAGACCTGCGATCACGCGGTTGCGGGCGGGGAAGTTGCCCGGTGCGAACGGACTGCCGCTGGGTAATTCGCTCACCAGCGCCCCATCCTTGAGCATATCCTTCGCCGTGGACAGGTGTTCGCCGGGGTAGAGCTTGTCGAGCCCATGCGCCACGCAGCCGATGGTGGGCAGGTCATGGCGCAACGCCGCCCGGTGTGCCGTGATGTCGATGCCGTAGGCCAGGCCGCTGACGATGGTGGCACCGCATGTCTTCAAACCCTCCACCAGTTCGATGCAAAGACGCTTGCCCTGCTCGGTGGGTGTGCGGGTACCAACTATGGATACCATGTGCGAAGCATCCAGTTCCGCCGTGCCTTTCACATACAACAACACGGGTGCGTCCTCCGCATGTTTCAGCCGGTTAGGGTAGGCCTCGTCGAGATAGAAGAGTACCCGTATTTCGTGCTTCCGCACGTAAGCCCACTCCTTTTCCGCCGCTGGCAACACGCTTTTGTCGGTGATGCTGGCGATCAGCTTGGGCCCGATGCCGGGTACCTTGGCCAGAGTATGCTTCAGTTTCCTGTCGGTGAAGATGGCGTCCACACCACCGCAGTAAGCCACCAGATTGCGTGCGTTCACCGGCCCGATGCCCTTGAGCATACCCAGTGCGATGCGGTGTATCCACTGCTGGTCTTCCACGTGTTGCGCGTATCGCCCTTTCCCTACATTTAGCCGCTTTCGCCACGGACCATGAAGGTGCCGGACGGCGCATCCCAACAAATGTAAACGCTGAATGAAAAGGCTTACTTCCGCCCTGGTGGCCGTGGTCTGGTCTGGTCTTTATGTCTCGGCGCAGGATGCCACCTTGCAAGGTGTCATCACCGAGTTGGGCACCGGGCAGACCCTGATCGGTGTGAACGTGACCCATGCCCCGGGCAAGGGGGCCGCAACCGGAGTCGATGGGACCTACCGGATCACGCTTCCGCCCGGCGAGCATACCATCACCTTCAGCTTTGTGGGATACACCACACACCGGGAAGCTGTCACACTGCAGCCTGGAGAAACACGCGTCCTTGATCTGCGCATGAGCGTTGCAGCCGCGCAACTTGACATGGTGGTGGTAACGGCAGGCAAGTTCGAACAGCGCGTGGGTGAAGTGACCCAGTCGTTGAGCGTGCTTCGACCCGACATCATCATGAACAAGAACGTGACGGCCGTGGACCAGGCGCTCGACCAGGTGCCCGGGGTCATCATCGTGGACGAGGACCCCCAGATCCGGGCAGGCAGTGGCTTCAGTTTCGGTGCCGGTAGCCGGGTGCAGGTGCTGGTGGACGACATGCCCATTCTGAGCGGTGATGTGGGCCGACCCAACTGGAGCTTTCTGCCCTTGGAGAACCTGGAGCAGATCGAGGTGATCAAGGGTGCGGCATCGGTGCTTCACGGCAGTGCCGCGCTCAGTGGTGTCATCAACATCCGTACGGCGTATCCCAGGGAACAGCCACGTACCCGTGTCACCACCTTCGCCGGTGTCTACGATACGCCGGGGAACCCCGAAGCGAAGTGGTGGGGCGACAATGCTCCGATGTTCGCCGGTGCCAACTTCTTTCATTCGCGGCGGATCGGTCAACTGGACCTTGTACTGGGCGGGAACGCCTTCTCCGATGCCGGTTTCGTGGGCCCGGAACCCTTATCCCTGGACACACTTGCCCAGGATCCCCTGCGGATCGGCAACGGCGGTTTCGATCAGCGGGTGCGTTTCAACACCGGTCTGCGCTGGCGCAGTAAGAAGGTGGATGGCCTGAACTTCGGCCTCAATACCAATGTGATGCGCTATCGCTCCACCAGCGTGTTCATCTGGGAGAATACCGAGGAGGGGTTCTATCGCCCCAAATCCGGTACCGTGACGCGCACACTTGGCTTTCAGGCCTACGTGGATCCCTACATCAATTATTACTCGAGGGCCGGGACGCGACATAGCCTGCGTACGCGCTATTTCCGCCAGATCTTCGATAACGACAACGACCAGAGCAACAGCAATTACCAGCTCTTCGCGGAATACCAGATCCAACAGACCGTGGACCTGCTCGGCGAAACGGTGTTCACCGCTGGCCTCGTGGGTTCGCAGGTGAACTCGGACTCCGAGCTCTACCAAGGCAATGCCGAGGGCAATACCACGAACTCATCCTCGAACGTGGCGGCATACCTGCAGATGGACAAGAAGTTGTTCCGAAAGGTCTTCCTCTCGGCCGGGGTGCGCTACGAGCAGTTCACCGTGAACGGTCTGGAAGCGGCCCAACCCGTGTTCCGTGCCGGGGCCTCGTACCAGGTGCTGAAGGCCACCTTCCTGCGCGCCAGCTATGGACAAGGGTTCCGCTTCCCCACCGTCGGCGAACGATTCATCAGTACGAGCGTGGGGGTGTTGAACATCTATCCGAATGCGGACCTGCAACCTGAGCAAAGCTGGAACATCGAAGGCGGGATCAAGCAGGGATTCAAGATCGGGAAGTTCATGGGGTATGTTGATGCCGTGGTCTTCCAACAGGAGTTCCAGGATTATGTGGAATTCACCTTTGGGCAGTGGGGCTCCTATACCATTGCCACCGCAGAGCAGCGTTTTTATGGCCTTGGGTTCAAAAGCGTGAATACGGGCGGTGCACGTGTCACAGGCTATGAATTGGAACTTACCGGCAAAGGCACATTAGGCCAATTGGAACTCATGGCACTTGTCGGATGGACCTCCACCAACCCGATCAGTACCACCCCGGATGATATCTATGCCGAACCCATTCCTGGGCCGATCTTCCCAGGGGGGACCGAACCGCTGGTGATCGTGGGGCCATCAACCTACACCAACACGAGCTTCGACCCCTCGGACAACATCCTGAAGTTCCGTGTGCAGAAGCTGTTCAGAGCGGATGTGCAGGCCAACTACAAGCGTTTTATGGCTGGGTTCAGCGTGCGCTACAACAGCCATGTGCGCAACATCGACAAGGCCTTCGTGGACCTCGACGACAATGGATTGTTGCGCACCGGGGTGCGTGAGTGGCTGGAAAGCAAACGCACAGGTGACACACTGCTGGATGCGCGCATCGGTTATGACATCGGCAAGGATGCACGTGTTGCATTCATCGTGAACAACATCACCAACGAGGTGTACTCCATCCGCCCCATGTCCGCTGAGGCACCCCGCAGCTTTCAGGTCCAACTAACGATCGATATCTGATCCATGTCGCCCATGCGAATGCTTGGAGTGATCCCCGCGCGCCATGCCAGCACCCGTTTGCCGGGCAAGCCTTTGCTGGACATCGGTGGAAAGAGCATGGTGCAACGGGTGGTTGAAAGAGCCCTTCAGGCTTCCACCCTTGAACGCGTGGTGGTGGCCACGGACGACGACCGCATCATGCGCCATGTGCACGACTTCGGTGGAGAGGCCGTGATGACCTCACCGGCTCATCCCAGCGGTACCGACCGCTGCCACGAAGCGTTGCATCTCATCGGCTCGGATAAGTATGATGGTGTGGTGAACATCCAGGGAGATGAACCCTTCATCGAGCCTGAACAGATCGATGCGCTGTGCCGCGTACTCCTTTCGGCCACAGGGGGTATCGCCACGCTCGCACAGGAGGTGACCGATGACGTGGATCTGAAGGACAGCGGTGAGGTGCTGATCACCACCGATGTCAACATGGATGCACTGTACTTCAGCCGGGCCGCCATTCCATTCCTTCATCGGCCTGCATCAGGTCCCATACACGGCAATTTCCGCTTCCTCAAGCATGTGGGCATGTACGCCTTCACGGCCCCCGTGTTGGAACGCCTTGTGTCGTTGGCCCCATCCTCACTGGAAAAGGCCGAAGGTCTGGAGCAATTGCGCTGGCTCGAACACGGTCACCGTATACGAGTCGGCATCACGGCGTACCCTTCCTTCTGTGTGGATACGCCTGCCGATCTGGAAGAGGCGCGCCGCCGTGCGCAGGGTGCTTAACTTGGCCGCGCATTGCCCCTGCGATGGACCGCGACCTGCACGACCTGCTCTACTGCCACGACTGTGTGATCGTGCCACAATGGGGCGGATTCCTTACGCACTACCGCTCAGCCCGGCTCGATGAGGCACGCAACCTGGTGCATCCTCCAGGCAAGGACCTCAGCTTCAACAAGCAACTTACCCGCAACGATGGCCTGTTGGCCGATCATCTGGCCAAACGCACAGGCATGGCCTTCGATGAGGCTTCGGCACATATCGACAAGGAGGTGAAGGAGTGGCGCGGTACCCTGGATAGACAGGGGCGTCTCGAATTGCCGCACATCGGCATCTTCTATCGAGATGCGGAACACAACCTGCAGTTCGACCCGGACCGTCGCTCCAATTTCCTGAAGGACGCCTATGGCTTGCGGCCGCTCGCTGCAGTAGCGGTGCAACAGATCGTCCCGGAACGCGAACCGATCCGGATCGTCCCGCTGGAGCCGTCGCGAAAGGAGATCGCCACGCCTGTCATTCCACTTCCCAAACCCATTGAAGAGGGCAGCGATAAGCGCCTGCCGGTGCTGTGGGCCGCTGCCGCCATGGTCGCCGTTCTTTTTGCTGCTGCCGCGTTCTGGCTTATCCAACAGGATACTTCAGGGCCTGTGCAATGGAGCAGTCTCGACCCCTTCGGCCCGCAGGCGGAACGCACCTATGTGCCACCCTTGGACCAGGGCGTTCCGGCGTTGGCCACGGCGGGCATTTTCACGCTTCCCGATGAACCGCTCGGTGTGCGTGAAATGCCGCTGACCATCAATGACAGCGTGAGCCTGATCGTGGACCTGGGCTCCCCGGAACCCCCAGTGATGAAGCCCGACAGTATCGCCGTGGCCACACCAGCAAGGGCCGAAGCTGCTGTGCTTCGGAAACGCTTCCATATCGTGGGTGGCTGCTTCGCTGAACCGGGCAATGCCGATCGATTCCTCGGCGATCTGCGCTCCAAAGGATACGACGCTGTGCAGTTGGATCTCCACCGTGGTCTTCATCCGGTGGCCTTCGGTAGTTTCGCCACCCGCCGCGAAGCCCTTGATGCGCTCACCCAGCTCCGCAGTGAGGGCGCTGGATCGGCATGGTTGCTGATCCGCTAAGGTGGTGCCCGATGGTGAGCCCGTAACTTCGTACCCCCAGATGATAATGTCGATGCACGTAGTGGATCTTGAAGCCTGTACAGTGACCTTCCTGGACGGGGATGTGGTCCATTCCCACTTCAAGGATGACATCCTGGTGAGTCCTGAGAATGTTCAGGATATGTTCGATACGATCAAGGCCCAACGGCATGGACAGAAGGTCCTGCTGCTGGTATCCGTCGGGGAGGGCACCACCATGACCAACGAAGCCCGCGCGTACGCATCGGCCGAGACCTCCAACCAGCTGATCGCCGCCGACGCCATCGTGGTACGGGACTTCGGTCATCAACTTGCCGCCAATGTATTCGTCAGGCACCACAAGCCGGGCCGTCCCATCCGCATGTTCCCCGATAAGGAGAGCGCACTGGCGTGGCTGAAGGAACAGCATCATCTCATCGACCACAAAGAGGCATGAACCTCACCATCATTTCACTGGCCTTCCTGGCCGTGGCCTTTCCGTCCCTTGTTCGGTCACAAGTCGTGAACGAGCCTCCTGCTCGAACCATCCGCGTCACCAAGGCGGGGGTGGTCTCGTTGGCGGTCTCGCCCAAAGGCGATCAGCTACTCGTGGGCCTCACCAAGGGCGCTGAGCTATATGACCTGGAGAGCGGCAAGCGCATCCATGCCTATGCGTACAGCGAGGATGGGGGAACCGCCGTGTACCATGTGGGCTTCAACGAGAACGGCGAGTATGCGGTGCTCATCGGCCACAGTGGCAAACGCACCGTGTGGGGTGTGGGAACCGGTAAGCAGGAAAAAGTGATCAGCGAACATCGCTGGGTGCCCGATCCACGGGCGGTGAAGGCCATGGGACTGGACATGAAGAATTCAACCTTCGATCGCTTCCCGCAACAAGGTGAGTTGGACCTGGGCAAGGTGAAAGCCCGTTCCGGCAAGCACGGCATCGTGGAATTCCTGGATGCTGATGGCAAGGTGATGCAGAAGCTGACGGTTCCCGAGAACAAGGATCAACACCATCGGGCACCGCTGCTCATGCACGAGGGATCCCTGCTGGTGGGTACCGACGATGGCCGTGTGCTCTTCTACCCCTTGCCCTGATCGGCCAATTCATCCAGTGCAAGTTGGATGTGGCCTTGCGCCTCGAACCGGGCGCTGTATGCAGCGCGGATGATACCGCCCCTGGCGATCACATAGGTCACCCTGCCGGACAGAAGACCAAAGAGCCCCTTGACGTCGAAGGCCCGATGCGCCGCCTCATCGACATCGCTGAGCAAGGTGTAGGGCAATTGGAATTTCGCAGCGAAGGAATGCTGCCGCTCGGATGGATCGCGACTGATGCCGATCACCCTGGCGTCCTGCGCGCTCAGTTCGGCATAGGCATCTCGAAATCCGCATACTTCCTTGGTACAGACCGGCGTGAAAGCCTTCGGGTAGAAGAAGAGCACCACGTGGTGTAGCGACCAGGAGGACGACAGGTCGAAGGGCTTGCCGTGCTGATCCTGAAGTGTCAATGTGGGAGCGGAAGTACCAGGTTGTAGCATGGTGATGAAGGTAGTGTGCTGCCGGAACATCGCCCGATGCGGTCCAGTGGCGGAGGCGAACGCATCAAAGATCAGCCATGGCTCCTACCTGCAGAGCGTAGTCTGCGACCCTTTCAGGGTCGTACGAGGACGCGGGAATCTCACTGGACCAATATCTGTGACCCCATTCGGGGTCGTCAATGCACCGCTCCGCTCAAGACCCCGAATGGGGTCACAGACATTTGCTCTAAGCCCAGCGCGGCATTCGACCCCGAAGGGTGTCGCAGACAACGCAACTCAGACCTTGACAAGTTGATGCGTTCGCCCTGTCGGCATGGGGCGCCATGCTCTTGCGCCGACCTACTTTTGCGCCCCCATGAACGCCACCAACGCCAAGCCTGTCAGCGACAGTTACGCGCACACCACCCACGTGGTGCTTCCCAACGATACCAACACCTTGGGCAACCTGTTCGGTGGACGGCTGTTGCAGTGGCTCGACATCAATTGTGCGATCAGTGCGCACCGGCACTGCAAGCGCGTGGTGGTCACCGTGGCGGTGAACCATGTCGGTTTCGACAAGCCGATCAAACTGGGCGACTTCGTCACCATCCACAGTCATGTGAGCCGCGCCTTTGGAAGCAGCATGGAGGTGTGGAGCGATGTATGGGTGGAGGACCAGCAGACCGGCGAGAAGATCCCCTGCAACAGCGCGATCTACACCTTCGTGGCAGTGGACCATGCCGGCCGACCGATGACCGTGCCACAGGCCACACCCACCACCGACGAGGAACAGAAACGCTACGACGGGGCGTTGAGACGCCGCCAATTGCGGCTCATTCTGAGTGGCAAGATGGAACCTGGCGACGCGACGGAGTTGAAGGCCCTGTTCGGATAGACCGTTCCGTTGGCGCGATCATCGATCCTTGTGCTCAAGACCTTCCTTGAAGGATAGCCAGGCGCGAAAACCTGCATCGGGTCGTTCCGGATCGAAGAAGTCACCGGTGCTGGTGTCCAGGGCGCGTGTACCAAGTCCCCGGACAAGCTTCGCCACCCAGGCCGGGCTATCGGCGCCACCGTGCACATGCACGACGATGTGCGACACCAAACCCTCTTCAGCAGTAACCCCGATGCTAAGATCGGCCGTGGGTGTGCGCACGAAGCCCCACAGCCCATCGTCGAAATCGGCCTCTGGCAGCAGGGTGCGCAGCCGCTGCATCAGCTCATCGCGCTGCCCGATCGGCCCGGGTCTGAAATCATCGGGAATGTCCTCCACACGCGCCACCTCCGGCAAGTCCTGTATGTAGATGTCCCAACTCATGATCCATCAGTAGGTGTTGGTGATCGCGGCGATCGCTTGCAGGTCCTGTTGTTCCATGCATCGGAAATGCCCCTTGGGGCAACGGTCGTAGCCCAGCTTTGAACACGGACGGCACGGCAAGCCGGCCACTTCGAAGTGATGTGCCAGCCCCGGTTGTTGGGGTATGTACGGTGCCATGCCGAAACCCGGGATCGTGTTGCCCCAGATGCTGACAACGGGTTTTCGGAACGCAGCGGCCATGTGCATGGCGCCACTGTCGTGTGTGATAACCGCGCGTGCCTGTCGGATGAGCGAAGCACTGCCCAGCAGGTCGAAACGCCCGGTGGCATCAAAGGCTCTTCCACCGACGGCATTGGCGATCGTTCGCCCGTGGGCCACATCGTCCGGTCCACCCAGCAGGACCAAGGGACCTTGTACCAACAGGGCCAGTTCGATGAGGCGATTCACGGGTAGACGTTTGGTCGCATGCCCGGCGCCGATCGCCATCGCTGTGTATCCGCTATGGTGTGTGGCGGGGAGCGTGTTCACCGGCACTTCACGCTCAGGGGGAATGAATAGGTCGAGGCCAAGACCATCGTTCTTGACGCCCAGGTGTGCCACGGTGCCGAGGTAGCGGTCCACGATGTGTTCGCGCGGCAAACGGTCGATGCCCAGGTTCACCAACATCCACTTCTCCACATTCCGCTTGGTGAAGCTGTGCGCCGGCACGCCCAACGCCCGCTTGATCCGGGCGGTGCGCAGGTTGTGGTGCAGGTCGATCACCTGGTCGAAGGACCCGGCTTTCAAGGCGTGCATCACACCCCGGGGATCGTCACCAAGCTCATGCACCTTGTCCACGTACGGGGAGTACCGCACCAGATCGGCGAAGGCCGACTTGGTCGCAAAGTGAAGTTCCACATGGGGCACCTGTTGCTTCACACAACGGAGCACCGGGCTGGTGAGCACGATATCACCGATGGAGGAGAACCGGAGAACGAGGAGCTTCATGGAAGAATGCCAAAAGTAGCCGGGAACGCGGAGCAGGGCTCACATGGTCCTGCTACTTCGTTACTTCGCGGAATGTACGTGGACACCCATTGTCACTTGTACCATAATCAGTTCGAGCAGGATCGATCCGATATGGTGCGTCGTGCGATCGATGCAGGCGTGTCGCGAATGCTGTTGCCCAATATCGATCTGGAAAGCGTCGCGCCGATGCATGTGCTTGCCGAGGCATTCCCCGATGCCTGCTTTCCGATGATGGGTCTGCACCCCTGCCATGTCGGTGAATATCCTGCAAAGGACCTGGGCGAGGTGGAGCGGCTGTTGGAGACGGGCCGTTACTACGCCGTGGGGGAGATCGGCATCGACCTGCATTGGGACAAGACCTGGTTGCCCCAACAGCTGGAAGCATTCCGTTTGCAGGTGCTTTGGGCCAAGGCGATGGACCTGCCCGTGGTGATCCACTGCCGCGAAAGCTTCGAGGAAACCATCGCTATCGTGGAGGCCGAGAACGACGCGGACCTGCGCGGGGTGTTCCACTGTTTCACCGGAACGCCCGAACAGGCGCAACGCATCATCGATCTGGGCGGCTTCATGCTCGGCATCGGTGGCGTGGTAACGTATCCCAAAGGTGGCTTGCAGGAGACCATGGCCGTGTTGGGTCCCGACCACTGCGTGTTGGAAACCGATGCGCCCTATCTGTCCCCTGTGCCCTTCCGCGGGAAACGCAACGAAAGCGCCTACATCCCCCTGATCGCTGCGAAGCTGGCCGAGGTCACCGGGCGCACGGTGGAGGAGATCGCGCGCATCACCACCTCCAATGCGGAGGCCCTGTTCGGATTGGAGCGGGCAGGCAACCGGAACGCATGAGCCAGGCCACGGTGTTGCTGATCTATACCGGTGGTACCATCGGTATGCTGGCCGACCCCAGGACCGGCGCGCTTCAGCCCATGGACCTGGGACACTTGGAGCAGCAGGTGCCCGAACTCCAGCGCATGGATGTCCGGTTGGAGGCGATCGCTTTCGCAGAGCCCAAAGACAGCAGCGACATGCATCCTGCCGATTGGATCACGCTGGCACAAATGATCGGAAAGGAGCACCATCGATTCGATGGTTTCGTGGTGTTGCATGGCAGCGATACAATGGCCTATACGGCCAGTGCGCTCAGCTATCTTCTGGAAGGCCTTGCAAAGCCCGTGATACTTACCGGGTCGCAACTGCCCATCGGTACCATCCGCACCGATGCGCGCGAGAACCTGGTGACGGCCATCGAGATCGCGGCGGCCAAAGATCCGGCGGGCATGCCCATGGTGCCGGAGGTGGCGGTGTATTTCGAGTATCGGCTGTTGCGTGGCAACCGTACCGTGAAGGTCCATGCCGAACGCTTCGAAGCCTTCCGATCACCGAACTGGCCCGCACTGGCCGAGGCGGGTGTGCACCTGCGCTACGACCGTTCGGCGATCCTGCCCGCTCGCCCGGGGCCGCTGAAGGTGAATACCGCCATGGATGACCGCGTGGCCGTATTGAGCCTCTTTCCAGGCATCCGTGCCGATCTGGTCCAGCATACTTTATCACTCCCCGGTCTGCGCGCCGTGGTACTGTCCACTTTCGGCAGTGGCAATGCCCACACGGACCCCATGTTCCTCGATGCCCTTCGTGATGCGCGGGAGCGAGGGATCACCCTGGTGAACGTGACGCAGTGCGTGGGCGGCCGTGTGGAGCAGGGGCGCTATCGCACCAGCGAGACCTTGTTGGAGATGGGTGTGGTCGGGGGAGCCGACCTCACCTTGGAGGCTGCGGTCACCAAACTCATGTTCCTGCTTGCGTTGGAACCATCAACGGCGGTGGTGGCACAACGAATGGTGATACCGTTGTGTGGCGAACTGACGTTGTCCTGACATGCCGTCCTCGACCGTAGCACACCTCACTTCACACAGGGGTAACATACCCGCTTCAAAAGAGTTGTGCAGCGCGATCTTACCTCCATTCCATGCGAAGCGCCTTTTCGTAATTTGGCCGCCCCTTAAAGCGGGGTACCTGCTTAAAAAGGCAATGAACGGAGAGATGGCCGAGTGGTCGAAGGCGCGCGCCTGGAAAGTGCGTATACCTGTCAAAGGGTATCGAGGGTTCGAATCCCTCTCTCTCCGCCATGGCATGACCAGCGGCGAAGCCGCTGGGATGGATGCGATGGCAACGAGCCGAGCTCGCTCGGGCGAGTGGACAGCGCATTCATCCCAAGGCCGGAACGGCCGTGGTCATGGCATGAAGCCACCCCCCCAGGGAAAGGCCGACCGCAGGGAGGCCAATCCCTCCCTTTTATTCCAGGCAACGAACCGAGCTCGCTCGAGCGAGAGGACAGCGCTTCCTTCCCAAGGCCGGAACGGCTGCGGTCATGGCATGAAGCCTCCCCCCCAGGGAAAGGCCGACCGAAGGGAGGCCGATCCCTCTCTTCCCCTCCATGCAACGAGCCGAGCTCGCTCGTGCGAGAGGATAGCACAATTGAACATGGTCGGCAGTGACCGTGTTCACCGGATGAACGTCCGCCCAACTTTACGAACCTTGATACGGCAGGGCCTTTCTGTACAGCCGTACTGAAGCCCTACCTTTCCCCCCGTCGAAGCATTACAAGCCAACTACACCCATCACCCGAAACGACCCCGAACATGGTACGCAAGTTCTTGTCCCTCTGCCTGGCTGGCCTGATGTGCATCAGCCTGATCACCACTCCGATCCTGGCCCAGGACGGCGCAACCGCCGGTTCCACGGAGCTGACGGCCGACCCCACCCCGGCGGGTGGGCACCAGATGTTGAAGCAGCGCTTCATCGAGGGTGATCCCGCGTTCATGGCACCTGTGTTGATCTGTCTGATCCTCGGCCTGGCCATCGTGATCGAGCGCATCATCTATCTGAACATGGCCACCACCAATACCACCAAGCTCCTGAACAACGTGGAGACCGCCATGCGCAGCGGCGGTACCGATGCCGCCAAGGAAATTTGCCGCAACACCAAAGGCCCCATCGCTGGCATCTTCTACCAGGGGTTGGATCGCGCCCATGAGGGTGTGGACATCGTGGAGAAGTCCGTGATCGCATACGGAGGTGTGGAGGTGAGCCGCCTCGAGCGTGGACTCTCCTGGGTCGGTCTGTTCATCGCACTGGCCCCCATGCTCGGGTTCATGGGTACCGTGATCGGGATGATCGACGCCTTCGACAAGATCGCCGCAGCGAACAACATCAGCCCGGCCATCGTGGCAGGAGGTATCAAGATCGCATTGCTCACCACCGTGTTCGGTCTTATCGTGGCCATCATTCTGCAGATCTTCTACAACTACCTGGTGAGCAAGGTGGACAGCATCACCGGCCAGATGGAGGAGGCATCCATCGCACTCGTTGACATGCTCGTCAAGGAGAGCCATACCAAACACTGATCGGAATGAACCATCAAAGCTCCCTCCTCATCGGTCGGATCGCTCAGTATGCATTGGCGCTGTTGGGGATCCTGTTCTTCATACTCATCTACTTCGATAAGGCCATCGGTATCGATGGAGGACTGTGGGTGACCTATATCGCCTTCGTTTTGAGCGCTGGAATGGCCCTGATCTTCGCGGTCATCGGCCTCAACAAGAAGATGCTCATCGGCATCGGCGCATTCGTGGTCCTGCTGGGTATCTCCTACGCCATGGCCGACGGAAGCGTCCGGCCCGAATGGGGCATCACCGAGACCACTTCCAAATGGATCGGTGCCGGGATCGGGCTATTGGCCATCTCCATGATCGGCGCGATAGGCGCGATCGTCGTGGGCGAAGTATCACGCATGTTCAAATAGAGCCATGCTGAAGCGAGCCAAAAAACACCCACCCGGCGAGATCAACGCCGGGTCCATGGCGGACATCGCCTTCCTGCTGCTCATCTTCTTCCTGGTGACCACCACCATGGATACGGATGCTGGCATTCTACGCCTGCTGCCGCCCATCGTGGAGGAGGAACTGGAGATGGACAAGGTGAAGGAACGCAACGTGTATGTCGTGCTGGTGAACGATGCCGACATGCTGCAGGTGGAGGGAGAACCCATGGACATCTCGGAATTGCGCGCCGGGGCCAAGGAGTTCATGACCAACCCCAACAATCTGGAGAACCTACCGGAGAAGACACGCATCACGGCTACCCTGGCCCGCCAGGAGATCGCGAACTTCACCCAGTATGCCGCTGCTGCAACCGATCCCGAAACGCGGACCAGCTATGTGAAGACCAAGGAACGTTGGGAGGAACGACTGGCCGCCGTGGAGAAACTGGGTGAGTACATGGAACTGCCCGGTTCCGCTGTGATCTCCCTGCAGACGGGTTCCAAGACCAGCTACGACATGTACGTCAAGGTGCAGAACGAACTGGAGGCCGGCATCCGCGAGTTGCGCGATGAACTCGCCCAGGAGAAGTTCGGACGCAAGTTCACCGCACTGGATGACAAAATGGAGGAGGACCAGCACCTTATCAAGGCAATACGTATGGTCTATCCGCAGCGTATCTCCGAAGCCGAACCCGTGGAAGTGGGCAAGAGCCAATAACCGCATACCATGTCGCGATTCAAGGATAAAGGAAGTAAAGGCATACCGGCGATCAGCACCGCCTCGTTGCCCGACATCATCTTCATGCTGCTGTTCTTCTTCATGGTCACCACCGTGATGCGCGAGGTGGACCTGCAGGTGAAGGTCACCCTTCCCGAAGCCACCGAAGTGACCAAGCTGGAGGATAAGGCCCTGGTGGATTACATCTATATCGGCCCGCCCACCAACACCTTGCTGGGGAGTGAGCCGCGCATTCAACTCAACGACCAGTTCGCCAACCTGGAGGATATCGACACCTGGGTATTGGACGGCATTTCGCGGCGCCCCGAAGTGCTGCAACCCAAGATCACCCGCTCGTTGAAGGTGGACAAGGAGACCAACATGAAGATCGTCACCGACGTGAAACAGGAATTGCGCAAGAGCAATGCCCTGAAGATCAACTACAGCACCGCCCAGGGGCGCTGATAGACCGAACCCGATCATCGAAAGCCCCGCCCTGCGGGGCTTTCGTATTTTCGCACCCGCTCCAATGGTCCGCATCGGCCCCATAGAACTCCCCGATTTTCCGCTGTTGCTCGCCCCCATGGAGGACGTGAGCGATCCGCCTTTCCGTGCCTTGTGCAAGCAACACGGTGCCGACCTGATGTACACCGAGTTCATCAGCAGCGAAGGGCTGATCCGCCAGGCGGCCAAGGGCATGAAGAAGCTGGACATCTTCGAGCAGGAGCGGCCCATCGGCATCCAACTCTTCGGCGGCAGTGAGGATGCCATGGAGGAAGCGGCGCGCATCGCCGAGGCCGTGCGTCCCGACCTCATCGACATCAACTACGGCTGCCCGGTACACAAGGTGGTGAACAAGGGTGCGGGCGCGTGCCTCTTGCAGGACCTGCCGAAGATGGTACGCCTCACCGAAGCTGTGGTGAAGGCCGTGAAAGTGCCCGTGACCGTGAAGACACGTCTGGGTTGGAGCGACTCCACGAAGAACATCGTGGAGGTCGCCGAGCGTTTGCAGGATGTGGGCATCCAAGCCCTGAGCATCCACGGCCGCACCCGCGCCCAGCTTTACAAAGGCCCGGCCGACTGGACGCTGATCGGTGCCGTGAAGAACAATGCACGCATGCACATTCCCATCTTCGGGAACGGCGACATCGATGGCCCTGAAAAGGCCGTGGAGTACCGCCAACGCTACGGCGTGGACGGCGTGATGATCGGCCGCGCCAGCATCGGGCATCCGTTCATCTTTCGCGAGATCAAACACTACCTGGCCACCGGGCTTCATCTGGCGCCACCCACGATCGCTGAGAAGGTGGAAGCGGCGCGTACACACCTGCGCAGTTCACTGGCGTGGAAGGGTCCGTGGGAAGGCGTGGTGGAGATGCGCCGCCACTACGGCAACTACCTGAAAGGTCTGCCGAACGTGAAGGAGATGCGCCTTCGCCTGTGTACCGAGCGGGACCCGAAGGTGTTGGAGGCGATCCTCGATGAGGTGAAGGAGGTGTACGCAGCTTGTCCTGTGGAGTAGGCCACTGTTGGGATCGACAATTGTTTCCTTGCGTTCATGGTCTATATTCGTTCATCCTAACCCAAACTGCCATGTTAACCATCCACCCCCCGCCCGCTCGCCTAAACGAGGATATGGTTCAGAGGAAGTTCGGTTTCATTTGGCCGAACGCATTGATCCGCCTGTTTTGCGCAACACTGATATCGCCCATGTGCCTACTGGGCAAGGGGCAAACGGGTTGTGACATGCCATGGGAGCCTCCAGCGCAGGAGATCGGTCTGGAGTGCGGTCAATCTATCAGCTATGCCCCGATCGTACCCGAGCACACTCCGATCAAGGTCATTCGGATTGCTATCCATTCGTTCCAGAACGACGATGGTTCCGGGAACTTCAGGGTGGACAACACGGAGCACATGGACTACCTCACCGGAGTCGAATCCAGTAGTAATTCAAGACTAGCCGACCTAGGAGCGCTGAACATAGGTAATACGCCGTTCATCGGGGATTCGCGTGTGCAGATTGAGCTGGTCGCAGTGTACGAGCATCGCAATACCGCAGTAATAAATGTGCCCAATGCTAATCAGCAGTATCAAACATACGTCATCAACGATGCATCGAACTATGGCTTGACATCGTTCGACAAGCATGAGGTGGAACACATCCTGTTGCCAGGTTCCAATGGGCCTGGCAATTGTTGTTCTGGCCGGGTGTCTGTGAGGGGAGAACAAGGTTGGTTACTTGCCTCAGGGTGGTACGCACACTACTTGGCTAATGGTCAGTCTAGTTATAATTGGTCGATACCCGGTCATTTCGTACACGAGTTGGGCCATGCAATGAACCTTCAACATAATTACATTGGACAAGCGGGCGTCTGTGATTCTTGCCAAGACAACGATGCCATCCCTGGGGGACCGTGCCCCAGCCAAGGCACGAGCAACAATTACATGGATGTCCGACTTGATCTACCCGGTGCGGTGAACGGATATAATGCAAATACCCCGGACCCTGGTTTCTCCGAATGCCAGTTGGGACGGGTCCACCACGCATTGGAAGGCAATGCGGGGACGATCTGGCGAACGGTTGTACAAGATCATTGCACTTACGACCCGACCGCGACCATTGA
>JBGTIB010000190.1:0-23901 GCA_041745875.1 Flavobacteriales bacterium
GCACATATCCTGGCCATGGTCAACTTGATGCTGTTGTTCTATATCAAGGATCCAGTGCGAAAGCCCATCCGGTTCGTGGTGCTCTCCCGGGTCTATGTGGCAGCGCTGGGCTTGATGCTGAACGTGAACAGCCGCCTCTCGTTCATGATGTTCATAGTACTGACCTTTCTCTTCCTGTTGCGACTAGTGAAAGGGTTGAAACTTCTCTATTCGATATCTCTCTTTACAATGCCTTTACTTATGAGTTTCGCACTTTTGATCTATCAGATCTTGACCTTGCCCATCTTCGCCAAGATCGTCTCACGTGTCGATAAGGAGGACGTCACCACTTTCAATAGTAGAACATACATCTGGGAATCAGCATGGGAATGGTTGCTTGATGATCGTCGCGGTTTTCTCTTCGGAAACGGACATCAGGGGCAGTATCGTTTGGGCATGATGGATAAGATCGCAGTGATCTGGGATACCGATCAGCCGTTTGACATCCATATGCACAGTACCTTTTTGCAGATCGTAATGGCCCAGGGTGTAGTGGGATATCTACTGTTCTGTTCCTGCATGTGGTACGCATACAGCTTCTATCGGCGCAAGTACCTGGCAGGCAGTAATGAAGCCCCACTGTTCGCCGCCATCCTATACCTGCTCTTCATCTGGCAGATCGATATCTTCGTCAATGGCTGGAATATCGGGAATCCAATGTTCTTCTGCATGCTCTCTTATCTGGCGATCGATCGCGCATATGTGACCAGGACACCCATGGGTCTGGACGGTCGTCCACTCGAGCGTTCACATCCATGAAGGCTTCCTTCATGCTCAAGAATGAAGGTCCTCTCTTTGAGGAATGTGACGATCATTGAACGATCAGGCGCTGTTGACGCACCGTTGCATCCTGGGCCAGACGGACAATGTAGAGTCCTGCGGGGACACTGGGATCAAGGGCGAATTGGGTGGTTCCGGGCGCCAGGGTCCTGCTGAGCACACTGCGCCCGCCCGCATCGAACAAGTCCATCTGCATATACCCGTCGGATACCTGGTCCAGGGTAAGGTTGCCTCCCGCAGGGGTCGGGTTCGGATGGAAGAGGTTCGCCGCCTGGGCATGCATCTCCTCTTCAATTTCAGTGGACAACGCGCACAGTGCATCCGGCTCCTTCGCCAGGATCACGGATCCATACGCCGGTATGCTGATCTCACCGCTGTGCAATCCGCCGTTCACATCGCGCCAGCATCCGTTCAGGCCGAAGACCTGTGTGGTAGCTTGTTCGTTGGCCAGCAGGATATGGCGTTCCAGTGGGTCGACCTCGACCACGCTCACCCGGTGCAACTCCACATTGTCAAGCCAGTAGGTGCTGTGGTCGAAGTGATTGATGAAGAATGCCTGACCCGGTTCGGAGACCGTACTTTGGAATACCACGCGAAGGTCCCGCCGCTCCGTATCGAACGGCACTGTGCGTGAAGTCACGAAGTTGGGTCCACTGGCCTGGGATTGGCCTTTGAACTCCACGCGCATTTGGCCGATCATGTTCGACTGTACGGAGTAACGCAATTCATACCACTGGCCGTTCTGTACGTTGGTCGTTGTAGGGTTGTGCCGGAGATAGAATTCGGGATAAGTGCTGCCATTGGTGAATTGGACCCGCAGCGCACCATTGTCCAGCATCGTATTGCTATGGGTGACCTGGCCCTGGCTCGGCCATCCGCTCCAGCTATTCACGTTGTAATCGAAATTTCCATTTGGTGTCAGGTTACCGCCTAGTATTTCCGTGACCTCATGAAGTTCCTGACGATGGGGGCTGCGGGTGGAGCCCTGGTCCTTGTTGAACTCCGACTGCCAGCGCTCCAAGGCGTAGAATTTGTTGTTGTGCCCCAGCTGACCGATCCGGATACTGACCTCGTTGTAGGGACTGAAATACTTGTTGTTCGAAAAGGTCCCGAAGTCCACAGGACTTGTGCTCGAATTCATCATGAACTGCTCCATGCAGAACTGATCGGGCGATGTGCTATACATGATATTGCCCGAGTAGATGTCGTTGAATTGGGCCACGTAGTACGGTGGGGTGGCACCTGGCGCCATGTAGTTGGAGAAGTCCACAATGCTCAGTTGCACCCGGTTGTTGAAGAGTACATTGTCCCTGATCTGCAGGCCATGGGTTGCCATGGTGTGATCGACAAGGATCCCCGAACCACGACAGCGCGTGATCGTATTGCGCCGAAGTATCGTGTTGTTGATGCCTTGGTTCCCCACGAAGATCCCATGGCAGAGGGGAGTCGTGGTGCCGGCATTGTCGAGGAAGCCGAATACATCCATTACGATGTTGTCCTGTACCACTGCACCGCTCGCATTGTCGAAATGGATGCCACCCCCGTCGTTCAGGATCACCATGACATCGCGAACCACATTGCGTTCCACAAGGGTATTTCCTTCAAAGAAGATTCCCGAGCAACCAATGGTCTCCAATCGGTTCCCGCGCACGGTGTTGCCACTTCCGATGATGTACATGCCGAAATAGCCCCAGGCACTTTCGCCCATTCCAGCGATCAGTGCGATGTCGTCGAACTGGTTGTTCTCCACCAAGGTGTTGGTCTCGATCAAGCTCATGCCTGAACCGAAGGTGTTGCTTACAGTGTTACCGGAGTAGAGGCAATTGTTGCCTTGGCTCTTGATGGCGGTGGACAGATGTGCGAAGGTGCAGCCGGTAACGCGGATCTGAGTGCCGTTCATATTGTGCACTCCTGCAACGGACTGTCTGCGGAATGCCATACCCTCGACCCGGATGTGTTGACGCTGCCACCCGATCTCCAAGCCATGTTGGTGCACTGTGGCCGTGACGCTGATGGAGTTGGGGTCCGCATTGGACGGAGCCCAGAAGTATAGGTGTCCTGCGCTCGCATCGTAGAACCATTCCCCCGGAGCATCCAATTCGCTCAGTTTGTTCTGAAGGAAGAACCCCCAACCACTGCCTGAATTGTAAAGGATGGGTGCATAGCCGATCGAATTGTTGTTGCTCGATGAGACCGTGCTGTTCTCGTAGCTCCAATTGGTGCTTCTGATCACTGCCGTTGCACCGTTCCAGTATCCGTTCCCCTGACCAAGTCCGTTGCTGGTGATGCTGGTGGCGGTCATGGTATTGGTCGACAGCCACCCTGTGTTGGGATATCGTGCCAAGGTTTGCAGGGTTCCGTTCACCCAAACCTGCGTTACAGGTTGTTGGACGGTCGCACGCCAGATGTTGCCCTGGTACTGGGTCCAGGCATTGACCGGTATGTTCCCGCTGATCTCAGGAGGGGCGCCATCGCCATAAGCACCGATGATGATGGGGTTGTTGCTGTTGCCGTTGGAGTTGATCGTGAGCTTGCCGGGATAACTTCCTCCCCGCTGGAACAGGATCTGGTCGCCGGGTTGCAGGCTGCCAGCCACCTGCTGTGCCCGTGAAACGGTACGCCAGGCCTGGGCTTGTGAGGTACCGCTGTTCGAATCATTCCCACTGGGGCTGACATAGTAGGTGGCCGAATGGCCGAACATGGCTAGCAGCAGGGCCGGAAGGAGGAGCAAGGTGCGAATCATGGAGATGTGATCTTTAGAAGGACCCGGACAGGTGAGCGGATCGAGCCTTGGTACCCGGGGGCCGATGCGGGGGTTACCATTCTTCGACAGAGATGAAGATCTTCTCGACGAAGGCTGTGGTGTGGTTGTCAACACCGTAACATGGATGGCGAGGATCCAGGTCGATCAGTGTGGTAGGCGGCCCCGCTACTTTTGATCCCCCATGTCCGACAGATCCACCCCGTTGCGCATCCTCGTCGTGGGCCAAACCCCCCCACCTGTTGGCGGCCAGGCCGTCATGATCAAGAAGTTGTTGGCAGGCCGGTTCCAACACATCCGTCTGTATCACGTGAGGTTGGCCTTTTCGGATGAGATGGATGAGGTCGGTCTTTTCAAGGTGAAGAAGATCTGGGTGCTCTTCCGCACCATCGGAGCCATCTTGGTGGCCCGTTTGCGGTATCGGACGCGGGTACTGTACTATCCACCAAGTGGGCCCAACATGGTCCCTGTACTTCGTGATATCGTGCTGCTCAATGCCGTGCGCTGGATGTTCCGGCGCACGGTGTTCCACTATCACGCAGGAGGGGTTTCCTCGTTCGCGCCGCAATTGCCCTTACTGCTTCGTCCCTTGTTCCACAGCGCATATGGCCGGCACGACCTGTCGATCCGCCTGGCCACCATGGCTCCAGAGGATGGCAAATACTTCAATGCCAAGGATGATGTGGTGGTCATCAACGGAATTGAGGATGAAGCTGGGGGGCCTATCGAACGGTCGAAAACATCCGACGATCGTTTCCGATTGCTCTTCACCGCAGTGCTCATTCCAAGCAAGGGTGTGGAGGTCCTTCTGCAGGCTTTCAAGATCATGCGTGAAAAAGGATTGAATGTTGATCTGCGGCTGATGGGCAAGTGGGCAAGTCCTGATTTCGAGCGCAAATGCATGGACTACATCGCCAGTGAAGGACTTGGCGACCGCGTACACATTCTGGGTTTGCGTATGGGTGCGGAAAAGGCACAGGATTTCAGGGATACCGACATCTTCTGCTTTCCTTCACACTTCGAGGCGGAGGTGAACCCGGTGGTGTTGTTGGAGGCACTGGAGTACAGTATTCCGGTGGTGACCACCCGCTGGCGGGGCATTCCGATGATCGTGGGTGATGGAGTGAATGGTTTGTTGGTTCCTACGCATGATCCACAGGCAGTAGCCGATGCCGTGGAGCGACTGGTGAAGGATCCCATCCTGCGGAACGAACTGGGAATGGCAGGTCGGCGCATCTTCGAGGAGCGATATACGTTGAATAGCCATTTGCATCATATGGAGCAGGCCTTTCTGCGCCTGCCCGCATAGGAGACAATGAACATGAGATTGCTGGTCACCGGAGGATCCGGATTCATAGGTACCAATCTGATGGAGTTCTATATCCGACGGGGTGTGGAGGTCATCAACCTGGACTGGAACCCCCCCTTGGACCCGGTTCAACGGGATCGGTGGCACGAGGTGGACATCATGGATCGCACGGCTCTTGCGGCTGTATTCTCATCGTTCAAGCCCACCCACGTGGTCCATCTGGCGGCCCGCACCGATACCGACGAGAAGATCGACGTGGACGCCTATCTACAGAACCATGAGGGAACGCGCATTCTGCTCAGCGTGGTGAAGGAGTGCCCTGCGGTGGAGCGGATCGTGGTCACCAGCACCCAGTTCGTCTGCGAAGCGGGCTATCAGCCCAAGCATGATCTGGATTTCAAGCCCTTCACCTTATATGGTGAGTCGAAGCGGCGTACGGAAATGGTAACGCGCGAGGCCGAGCTGGACCCTGCCTGGACCATCATCCGTCCCACGACGGTTTGGGGCCCGTGGTCCCTGCGCTACCGCGACGTCATGTTCAAGGTGATGAGGAAGGGTCTGTACTTCCATCCCGGCCGGAGCGTGGTGATCCGATCCTATGGATACGTTGGAAATGTGGTATGGCAGATCGACCGTATGTTGGGTGCTGCGCGTGACAAGATCGATGGCAAGGTCTTCTATGTCGGCGATCCTCCGATCGACCTCAAGGTCTGGGTGGAAGCCGTATCCCAAGGTTTGATGGGCAGACCTGTGCGTTATATACCGACCTGGATGATCCGCTCCATTGCACTAGCTGGAGATGTTGTCACCAAATTGGGTATCCCCTTTCCGATCACCACCGGGCGGTTCCAAAGCATGACCAGCGACTATGTGACACCCATGGACAGGACCATTGCAGCGCTGGGCGAAGCGCCATATAGCTTGGCGCAGGGAGTAAAGGAAATGGTGGAGTGGTATGACAACGGAAGCGAACGGATACGAGCCCCCGTGCTCAAGGATGTGCGGCAACCCAGGGCTACACCACAGCCATGAACACCATGCACGGATCATTGCCGAAGCAGCGGGTGATCGGTGTGGACATCTCAGTAGGCTCCTTTCTGGATCATATCAGTGCATTCGCCGATCTGGGTGCAACGCATCGTTCCTCCTATGTATGCTGTGTGAATGCCCACATGACCGTGGAGTGCCACAAGGACGCATCCTTCGCCAAGGTGGTCAACGAAGCTGATCTCGCGACCGCCGACGGCATGCCCGTGCTGCGCTCCATGCAATTTTTCCACAGGAACGGACAGGAGCGGGTTGCTGGAAATGACATTCTCCCTGCACTGATGCAGGAAGCCGAGCGCGTCGGGCTGTCTATTTATTTGTATGGTGGTACCGAGGCCATTCAGCAACAGGTCAGGGAGCGGGCCCAACGGGATTTTCCTGATCTGCGGTTCGCGGGGGGGCATGCACCCCCGTTCGGCCCGGTAGAGGCCTTGGATCTTGCGGCAGAAGCGGACCGGATCAATGCAACGAAGCCCAATATCGTGATGGTATCCCTGGGTTGTCCGAAGCAGGAACGCTGGATGGCTGCCATGAGGGGACGAATTCCAGCCGTCATGCTTGGACTAGGCGGGGCGTTCCTGCTTTATGCCGGTGTCGACCGGCGGGCGCCAAAGTGGATGCGGGACCTGTCCTTGGAGTGGTTGTACCGCCTGTGGTTGGAACCGGGAAGGCTTTGGAAGCGCTACCTTGTCACCAACACGGTATTCCTCGGCCTGCTCATCGGTGAACTATTCCGCAAGCCCTTCGCAAAGGGAACAGAGTGATGAAAACAGCGTTCCGCGACCAGTGTGGCCACGTGTTCGCCTTCCATCAAAAGGTCGTTAACATCGACGAATGAATAAAAAACATCGACCAATTTGACAGACGGGTGTTTGTGAGGTACATTTGCAAACACCTGACGGCGACCTCAGCGGACCACTTGGAACGGGCACATGGATAAGACCATCTTCACCACGAATGACTTGGGCATACAGCGCCGGGTTGCAGGAGATGCCGAACCGGGCGGGGAACTGAGTAACTTTCTGCGATCGGGCAGGTTGTCTCTCCAGCACGTACAGACCGGCATCAACAAAGTGCTAACGCTCGAACCACTCACTTCGGTAAAGGACCTGGTGATCGTAGGCGACGGTCCTGCAGCCGAGGAGATCCTGCAATACTGCGAGGATCAGACCGTCAGAGGCTATCGCTTCCGTGGGGTTTTCTATGATACACCACTGAACGGAACATTGGAACCCCATCGGGTCGGGAGTATCGAAGCGGTGCGTGCCTTTGTGTTGCAGAACCGCATCGACATCGTGTATTGTTCCCTGCCAGGTACCAGACGGCAGGATATCACCGAGTTGATGGAGTTCTGTGAACGCAATACGATCCGTTTCAGGGTCATTCCAAGTGCCGAGAGCTTCATACCGGTGGTAAAGACCACTGAGCTCGAGTTCCATGGAGCCGTGCCTGTGAGCAAGTTGCGCAGTGAACCCTTGGACCGCCCCATGAACCGTCGGATCAAAAGGGCCTTCGATATCGTCTTCTCCCTGGCGGTCATTGTGTTCGTTGTTTCGTGGTTATTCCCGTTGCTGGCCTTGTTGGTGAAGATCTCGTCCAAGGGCCCAGTTTTTTTCCGGCAGATGCGTGCTGGTAAGGATAACGAGGAGTTCGTGTGTTGGAAGTTCCGCAGCATGCGCATGAACGGTGAGGCCGATATCAAGCAGGCTACCAAGGATGACCCCCGGGTGACGGGCGTCGGTCGCTTTCTGCGCCGCAGCAACCTGGATGAACTGCCACAATTCTTCAACGTACTCTCGGGTCATATGAGCGTGGTAGGGCCCCGCCCGCATCCCTTGCTGCTCAACGATCAATACCGGGATATTATCGACAAGTACATGGTGCGCCACTTCGTGCGGCCGGGCATCACCGGGTGGGCCCAGGTCAGTGGCTTCAGGGGTGAGACCCGCACGCCTGAGCTCATGGAACGCCGGGTTGAACTCGATGTATGGTACCTTGAGAATTGGTCCTTCTGGTTGGACCTGCGGATCGTGCTCAAGACCGTTACGAACATGTTCGTGCGCGATCCGAACGCCTATTGATGGGCGGACGGATGAACGAATTCACCCCAGGTCCTTCCCAGTTATCGCAAGACAACTATATTTGCGCTCCCTTTCCGGGGAACAGCAACGAATTCCATGGCCAATCACAAGTCAGCCGAGAAGCGGATCCGCCAGACGGAGACCCGCAACGACCGTAACCGGTACCAACACAAGACCACGCGCAATGCCGTGCGCACGCTGCGTGGCCTGGCCGATAAGAAGGAGGCTGAAAAGCTGCTGCCCGAAGTGTCGTCCATGTTGGACAAACTCGCCAAGAGGAACGTCATCCACGCCAACAAGGCAGCGAACCTGAAGTCTTCCATCACCAAGCACGTGAGCGCGCTGAAGTGATCCCGGATGAACCTATCTTGGACAGGTCCTCTGAAAGGGGACCTGTTCCATTTGTGACCATACCCATGGGTGACCACCGCCCTGAAAAGCGAAGTATCCGCGACTGGGCCAAGGACGACCGGCCTCGTGAGAAATTGATGGCCCAGGGTGCCGGTTCCCTCTCGGACGCGGAACTCCTTGCGATCCTGCTTCGCTCCGGGAGTGCGAAACAGTCCGCCGTGGACCTGGCCCGCACCATTCTCGATCGGGCCGCCAACGACCTTCACAGACTGGGGCAATTCAGTGTTGGGGATCTGGTCAAGTTCAACGGCATGGGCCAGGCCAAGGCCATTGGTATCGTGGCCGCGCTCGAACTGGGTCGGCGACGGAAGAACGTGGAGGGAACGCCGCGACCCCTGATCGCCTCCAGTGCTGCGGCGCATCAGCACTTATCCTCCATGCTCGCCGAGTTGCCCCATGAGGAATTCTGGCTGTTGGTGCTTGATCGGGGCAATCGATTGAAGGACCGTTGCTGCATCAGTCGGGGCGGGATGCACGGCACCGTGGCCGATCCCAAGATCATTTTCAAGGAAGCGATCGATCGCCGGGCCTCGTCCATCGTGCTCTGCCACAACCATCCCAGCGGTCAGTTGAGACCCAGCGAAGAGGATGTTCGTCTCACTCGGAAATTGGTGGAGGGAGGCCGCATGCTGGACATCGGTGTCCAGGACCACATCATCATCGCGGGTGATGGTTACTACAGCTTCGCGGACAACGGCATGCTCTGATGACGCCCCCTCTGCATATCCTCACGATCATAGGCGCCCGTCCCCAGATCATCAAGGCTTCGGCCATCGGTAGGGCTGTTGCTGGACCGTTCAAGGCGCGCATCAAGGAAACCGTGCTGCATACGGGCCAACACTATGACCCCAATATGTCGCAGGTGTTCCTCGACGAGTTGGGCATGCGACCACCGGATATCGCATTGGAGGTGGGTTCCGGTTCCCACGGGAAACAAACTGCCCGCATGCTAGAAGGCATCGAGAGCGCCCTGATCTCCATCAAGCCCGACGTCCTTCTTGTTTACGGGGATACCAACAGCACCATTGCCGGTGCACTGGCCGCGGCCAAGTTGCGTGTGCCGGTTGCGCATGTCGAAGCCGGATTGCGCTCCTTCGACAGGACAATGCCCGAAGAGATCAACAGGGTGCTCTGTGATCATTGCAGTACGTGGTTGTTCTGTCCCACACCGCTTGCCGTGGAGAATCTGCTTCGGGAAGGATTCAGCGAAGAGCTTCGCGATCGACCCACATCCGACCGTCCCGCTGTGCTGATGAGCGGCGATGTCATGTACGACAACAGCATTCACTTCGCCACGCTGGCACGATCACGCAGCCGAATACTGAAAGACCTTGGCCTGATCCCGGGAAGCTACTTTCTGGCAACCGTGCATAGGGATAACAACACGGATGATCCTGAACGGCTTGGTGCCATCATGCAGGCTTTGCTTACCGAGCACAAGGAGCGGAACATACCCGTGGTGCTACCCTTGCACCCACGCACCAGGAAGTGTTTGGAAGGGTTGGGGAGATGGCTCGATCGCATTGAGGCCACCCCTGGTTTCCACATCATCCCGCCCGTCGGGTTCCTGGACATGATCGCATTGGAGGAGCATGCACGATTGGTGATCACGGACTCAGGCGGGGTGCAAAAGGAAGCCTATTTCTTCGGCAAAGCCTGTGTCGTGCTGCGCAGCACCACCGAATGGGTTGAACTGGTGGACCATGGCCGCGCGATACTTTGCGACGCGGACCCCCAGCGCATCCATGCTGCCATAGCCCATTTTTTAGCGGAAGGTCGTGTCGATGCTTCTCAGCTTTACGGTGATGGACACGCAGCGGAGCAAATTTGTGCCTCCTTGTTGAGGTCCGTCTGATCACGACGTATCAAGGCCGGTTACCTTACCGGCGATCTGATGCCCATGTCCGCACCGGTGGTCAACGTCTTGTTGGAGGAGCCTACATCACGGGCTCGCTACGCCGTGGAACAGATCCTTACCACCATGTTGGGGTGGGAGATCCATTGGGTGCGCGATGCTTCCGATCTGGCCGAACTCGACGGTCCGCGGATGATCTATGGCCACACGGAGCACCCAGGAGCGCTGTGCATACGTCCTGCAGGGTACTTGTCCGAACAAGGCACTTCGGCATGCGATCCTACGGTGGTGGATGTGTTGGGCATGCCCGCCTTGTTCCCCGTTCCCACAGGTCATCTACCCTTCGATCCGTTCTCCGGAGCGTGCTTTCTGTTGGCCCGCCACGACGAGATCGCTGGGGTGGCAAAGGATGGGCACGGACGCCCGCTCACGCGCGAGCTCCATGGTGCCCGGCACGGTTATCTGCACCGGCCCATCGTGGATGAATGGGCCATGCACCTTGCTGCCGTGTGGAAAGGGCTGGACCCGGAGGTTCCTGCTCCGCGTCGCGCGTATCGGCAGGTTTGTACGGTCGATCTGGACAACGGCTTCAAGTTTCTGGGCAGACCGCTCTGGCGTAATCTGGGTTCCGCTTTTCGGGATCTATTGGGCGGTCGCTGGCAGGAGCTGCTGGACCGGTGGGCCGTGATGCGCGGTTCGGCAGCGGATCCCTTCGACATCTATGCTGAACTGCGATCCTTCCTGACCGGGGCTTCGGACCGGGTGATCTTCTTCGTGTTGTGTGCTCCCCGGGGTCGATGGGACCATGCCATCCCCGTGGGAGCACGCGGCTATGCTGAAAGACTGCGGGAACTTTTACCCTGGGCGGAAGTGGGGGTTCACCCCGGTTACGACAGCAGCGATCTTCCCGGGAACACCACCCGGGAGATCGCCTCGCTCGTGCGCGTCACCGGTTCCGAAGTAGTGCTCAGCCGACAGCATTTCCTGCGTATGCGAATGCCTGAGACCCTGCGACATCTGGAAACCATTGGGATACGGGAAGAACACAGCATGGGCTTGCACGACCTACCCGGCTTTCGTGCCGGCACCTGCACGCCTTATCCCTGGTACGATCTGCAACAAGAGCGACGGACAGGCCTGATCATTCATCCTTTCG
Source organism: Flavobacteriales bacterium (assembly GCA_041745875.1). Classification (GTDB taxonomy): domain Bacteria; phylum Bacteroidota; class Bacteroidia; order Flavobacteriales_F; family PHOS-HE28; genus PHOS-HE28. The sequence goes on from JBGTIB010000190.1 coordinate 11,440, forward strand.
CCGTGATGGACAATACGCTGCGGGTGAAATTGGGTCTTTCGCCCCAGGAAGCCATCGAACATGTGCTGCCACTGATCGATGCAGTGAAACGTGTACAAGGCACCTTCACGGGCTTGTGGCACGAGAGTTTTTTAGGAAGGCAGCGCGGCAATGAGGCTTGGCGCGAAACAATCCTGAAGATCATGGAAAAGGCGCGCCCATGATCATGCATCTTGAACACAGCGCGATCGACAAGCAGTGGTGGGATGCGCGACTTGAGGCCTGCCACAACCGCCTGTGGTATGCACGAAGCCATGTGCTCGATGCGGCCTGTCCGGGATGGCAGGCCTTGGTGGACAACGAAAGCGGTGCGATCATGCCGCTTGCCGTGAAGCGCAAATGGGGTTTCACCTACGCGTACCAGCCCTTCATGGTCCAGCAACTCGGTGTCTTCGCCCCGGATAGCTCCGGGTTGGCCACTGAAGCCTTCCTGTCCGCCCTGCCCTCATCGATCCAGTATGCGGATATCAACCTGAACGTAGCCCAGCACCGGCCGGAAAGGGCCAATGCCCGCTTTGTCGAGCGGACCAATATGGTGCTGGATCTCTCACCAGGAACCGATGCGGTACGTGGGGCATATGGACAAAGCCATCGGCGTGGAATGCGCAAGTTCGGTGCGCACGGGGAACTTGTATCCCTGGACGGCGGAGCATTCGTCAGCATGGTACTCGGGTCTCCACAGGCACGGACCTGGAAGATGAACCCTAACAGCATGGCGGCATTCGAACGCATGATCCACCTGATCATTGAACGCGGCGAAGGCACGGTCGTGGGCATACGTTCCTCCATCGGGTGGGGTGCCGTGGGACTTTTCGTAACCTGGGGTGATCGAATGATATTCCTGAAGGGCTTGACCCTGGGGGATGGTCGGGAGTCTTTTGCGATGCACCGCATGATGGACGCCATGATCGGAGAAGCGTCAGGAAGGTGTCGTCTCTTCGACATGGCAGGGGGGGAGAGCGCCCAATTGCGAAGATTCTACGCGGGCTTCGGCGCAAGACCGGCCCTATATTTACGCGCTGTGGTGAACCGCCTTCCGCAACCCCTGCGGTGGTATAAACAACGAAGTGATGGTGCATGAGCTGGTGAAGCAAAAAAGCGTAGTGAACCACTTCATCGCCGAATTGCGTGACCTCAACGTGCAACGCGACCCCATGCGCTTCCGCCGGAATCTGGAACGCGTCGGTGAGGCCATCGCACTGGAGTTGAGTCGCACCTTGGAGTACGAGGAGCAGGATGTGATCACGCCACTGGGTGTGGCCAGGATGAGCCTGCTGACCGAACAACCTGTGCTTGCCACGATCCTACGGGCCGGACTTCCCATGCACCAGGGCATGCTCAACTGCTTCGACAGGGCTGACAGTGCGTTCGTTAGTGCCTATCGCAAGCATCGGAAAGGAACGGACAGCTTTGACATCGAGGTGGAGTACCTGTCGAGCCCATCGCTGGAGGACCGTGTCCTGGTGTTGTGCGACCCGATGCTGGCCACCGGACAGAGCATGACGCTGGTGTACCGTGCCCTGCTTCGGTTGGGAAAACCCAAGGCATTGCATGTTGTGGCTGCGATCGCCAGCAGCGAGGGCATGGAATACGCCAAGCTCCATCTTCCACCAGGCACCCGGTTCTGGGTGGGGGCCATCGATGAGGAAATGACCGCACAGGCGTATATCGTGCCCGGCCTGGGCGATGCGGGCGACCTCGCTTACGGGTCCAAGATCTGAAACCATGGTCGACCCCTGGGAGGCGCTCTCCGTGTTCGCCATGAGCACGGTGAAATTCGCGGTGTCGCCCGTGATGGCCTACGGCCTGGGCTTCGGCTTCCTGGATACGCTGCTGATCACAAGTTCCGGTGGATGCCTCGGTGTATTCGTGTTCTATCGAAGCAGCGGCTGGTTCATGCGCCGCTCGCGGGCACGAAGGGACCGGGCCCTGGCCAGGGGCGAACCCGCCAAACGCAACTTCAATCGCACCAACCGAATGATCGTGCGGGTGAAACGCGGCCAGGGTATGTTGGGCCTGGTATTGTTGACCCCGGCCGTGATCTCCATTCCCATCGGTACGGTCATCGCGGCCAAGTACTTCGGGAATGATCGCCGGACATTGCCGCTGCTGTTCTTCTCCGTGGTGGTCTGGTCGCTTGCGCTCAGTGCCTTGTTCCGATTCCTGGGTTGAAACGCTACCGGCATATCTTCTTCGACCTGGACCACACGCTATGGGACTTCCGGTCGAATTCCAGGGATACGCTCACTGAGCTATACCATGACGAGCGACTGGAGCTGCGCGGGATCCCCTCCGCGACGGAATTGATCGACGCCTACGAGGAGGTGAACCAGGTCCTTTGGTTGCGTTACGAGGCGGGCCATCTGCCCAAGGAAGTGCTCCGTGTGCTCCGCTTCAGGAATGCACTGTTGCGATTCGGTGTGAAGGATGAGGTGATGGCTGTGCGGATGGGCCGGAACTACTTGGAGCGCTGCCCACAGCGCACGAAGTTGATGCCCGGGGTGGCTTCGCTCCTCGAGGATCTGGACCGTGATCATGCCCTGCACATCATCACCAATGGCTTCGATGAGGTGCAGCGCATCAAGCTGGATGGGAGCGGGATCGGCCAACGGTTCCGGGTGGTCCTGACCAGCGAGAAGGCAGGCGCACGCAAACCGGACCCCCGCATCTTCGCCCGGGCCATGAAGGATGCCGGAGCGCGCGACGGGGAGTGCCTGATGGTGGGCGATGACCGCAGGACCGATATGGCCGGAGCCCGTGGTGCCGGTTGGGACCATGCACACTTCGCAGCGGAGACCGACCCCGACCCCCTCGCCACCTATCGCATCATGCACATGGACGACCTGCGCCCCATTCTACTCTGATGCAGGCCCGTCGGGGACGAACAGGTATTCCTTCAGGTTGCGCACACCGGTGATGTGGCTGTGGCGCAGGAACACGACCCGTGAACTGTCCGGAGCCATGCCCCGGTAGCTCAATTCGCCCCGTTCTGGTCGTGTGATGAAGAAGATACTGTCACCTTCCACCGTGACGGGAACGTTGTAGTAGCCCATGTTGGGGTCGCCGAGCGCATCACGGCGCAGCATGGGTGGCAGTTGAGCCTCGACCTCCGAAGTGCCGTTGACCAGCACGGCGATGCCTTCCGGGAAAAAACGGATCAGATAGAGCAGGTTGTCGATCTGTTCGCGGTAGTGGCCATCGTAGCGCAGTGGAAGGTCCTTGAACGGACTGTTGGGATGGAACTCCTCCTGGGTCGCTTGCGGTGCCGAGGTTCCCTGCGAAGTGGCCGTGGTATCCGCGGTGCGTTCGTCAATGGCCTCGGGAGTATCACCGTTGCATGCGCTCAAGCATGCCAGGAGCAGGATGGCCGCAATTGTTCTCATGTTCGATCCACGTTGAAGCGGGCGATGATGGTATTCGACCCGGTTACTTTCTGTCCCAGTTGCACCTTCACACTGGCATCGATCGGCAGCAACACATCCACGCGCGAACCGAACTTGATGAAGCCGAACTCCGAGCCCTGGCGGGCAGGTTCCCCTTCCCGGCTGTAGGTGCAAATGCGCCTGGCCATGGCGCCCGCGATCTGGCGGAAGAGCACTTCGCCGTAGGTGGGATGTTCAACCACCACCGTGCTGCGCTCGTTCTCAGTGCTGCTCTTGGGGTGCCAGGCCACCAGGTACTTGCCCGGATGATACTTGGTATAACTGGTGGTGCCGCCGATGGGATACCAGTTCACGTGCACATTGAGCGGCGACATGAAGATGCTCACCTGGATGCGGCGATCCTTGAAATACTCCCCCTCATGGACTTCTTCAATGGCTACCACGCGGCCATCGGCCGGAGACAACACTTGCTGGTCGTCGGCAGGGACCTCGCGCGCGGGAACTCTGAAGAAGTACACCACGATCGCGAAAAGGACCAATAGGAGAACCGTCACCGCGATGGTCGCAATCGTGGGCAGGAATTGCCACCTCCAGAGTGCGAATGTCGCGAAGCACAAAGCCGCCGTGCTCAGGAGCAGGGTGGGGGTGCCTTCGCGGTGCAGGTGCATGGAGGGGGGGTGGCTGGGGTGATCCGTGCCAAAGATAGCAGCGTCATCCAGCCGTCAATGGACCAACCAAAGCAGCAGCACCACGGCAGGCGTTGCGATCAGGAATCCATCGAAACGGTCCAGCATACCACCATGTCCCGGAAGTATGGTCCCGGAGTCCTTCACGCCGCTTGCCCGCTTGATGGCACTCTCCAACAGATCGCCGACCGAGGATGTGATGCCCACCACGATACCCATGACGATCCACTGGATCGGTGTGAGCAGATCATGGTACATGGAAAGCAGGTATCCGACCGCTGCGGCTACGATCAAACCTCCGAAGAAGCCTTCCACGGTCTTGTTGGGCGAGATCTTCGGAAGCAGCTTGGTACGGCCGATGCTGCGCCCGACGAGATAGGCACCCGTATCGTTGGCCCAAAGCATCAGCATGAAGCCTACGTAAACCCAAACACTGTGCGTGAACAGATGTGGCACCAGGCCGAAAGGCAGGCCGATGTACAACATCATGAGCAGCATGCCGCCCACTTCATTGGCAGGCTGCTTCGTGCCGCGCATCAACATCCACGCGATGGAGAGGATCAATAGCAGGAAGATGGTGATCGCTCCGGGCAGCATGGTCCATCCGGTATCGAATGCCCCCATGGATACCGCCACCTGCACGGTAGCAGCCAGGAACATGGACCAAAAGGCCGGTAGCCCATCGTCCTGGGGCCAGATCAAACGGTGCAATTCGCTGGCGGCGATCATACAGATGGGTAGGAACAACAGCATGGTGGTGAATGGACCTGCCCATGCGGCTCCCAGTGTGAGCGCCACGTAGATCACACCGGTCAGGGTTCGAAGCCCGAGGTTGTTCACGACTGCGTTGTTGGCGCCCAAAGTACGGGTACGAACGGCAACCGATGCCATTCACTTCACTCCGTGCATCGATCCCCGGATCGATATCGTGGGGGTGCTTCAGGCCTTGGCGGGCGCGTCACCGGAGAGATCCTCGACCGTACTTCCGGTCGGGTCCGGAGCCTTCGGCTTCGTCCCATGTCCGTTCACCCCGGGCAGCTCATCATCGGTTTGTGGTCCGAACGCCCTCCGCCCGAAGATCTTCTCCAAGTCCTCCTTGAAGATCACCTCTTTCTCCAGCAACTGGGTGGCCAGGGCGGTGAGCTTGTCCTTGTTCTCGGTAAGCAGGCGTTTGGCCCGCTCGTACTGCCCCTCCACGATCTTGCTGATCTCCTCATCGATCGCCTGGGCGGTCTTCTCGCTGTACGGTTTGCCGAAGGTGTATTCGCTCTGACCGGTGCTGTCGTAGTAGCTGATGTTGCCCACCCGTTCGTTCAGTCCGAACATGGTCACCATGGCGGTGGCCTGCTTGGTCACCTTCTCCAGATCACTCAGCGCACCGGTGCTCACCTTGCCATACATCACGTCCTCCGCAGCACGTCCGCCCAAGGCCGAACAGATCTCGTCCAGCATTTGCTCGGCCGTTGTCAGGTGACGTTCATCGGGCAGGTACCAGGCTGCACCCAGTGATCGACCCCGGGGCACGATGGTCACCTTTACCAGAGGCGAGGCATGTTCCACCAGCCAGCTCACCGTGGCATGTCCGGCCTCGTGGTAGGCAATGGCCTTTTTCTCCTCCGGGGTGATGATCTTGTTCTTCTTTTCCAGGCCGCCGATCACACGGTCCACCGCATCGAGGAAGTCCTGCCGCTCCACTTTCTGCTTTTTCTTGCGGGCCGCGATCAGCGCTGCTTCGTTGCAGATGTTGGCGATATCGGCGCCGCTGAACCCCGGTGTCTGTCGCGCGAGGAAATTCACATCGACATTGCTGGTGTCCAGTTTCAAGGGCTTCAGGTGTACGTTGAAGATCTCCACACGCTCGTTGAGGTCGGGCATATCCACGAAGATCTGGCGGTCGAATCGGCCGGCGCGCATCAGAGCACGGTCCAGCACATCGGCGCGGTTGGTGGCACCCAGTATGATCACACCGGAGTTGGTGCCGAAGCCGTCCATCTCGGTGAGCAACTGGTTCAGGGTGTTCTCCCGCTCATCATTGGCGCCCATGCTGGCACTGCGTCCGCGTGCCCTGCCGATCGCGTCGATCTCGTCGATGAAGATGATGCTGGGAGCTTTTTCCTTGGCCTGCTTGAAGAGGTCGCGTACACGGCTGGCGCCAACGCCCACGAACATCTCCACGAAGTCCGATCCGCTGAGTGAGAAGAAGGGCACGTTGGCCTCGCCGGCGATGGCCTTGGCCAGCAAGGTCTTGCCGGTACCCGGAGGGCCAACCAACAATGCTCCTTTGGGGATCTTGGCACCCAGGTCGGTGTATTTCTTCGGTGTCTTCAGGAAGTCGACGATCTCCTGCAGTTCCTCCTTGGCCTCGGCCAGGCCGGCCACATCGTTGAAGGTGATGTTGGTGGTCTTGCTGCCATCGAAGACCTGTGCCCGGCTCTTGCCGATGTTGAAGATCTGTCCGCCAGGACCTCCCCCGCCTCCGATCCGACGCATGACGAAGATCCAGATGGCGATCATGATACCGAAGAAGAGCACCCAGTTGAGCAACTCGCGGCCCCAGTTCTCCTGGGTCTCATACTCGAACGGGATCTTGTATTTGATGGCGTCCTCCCGCAATTCATCCTTTGCAGTGTTGGCCGTGCCGGCATTGAACCAGTAGTGGGGTCCCTGGATATTGGGTCCTGAGATAGGCGAACCCTTGATCCGTTCCCGGTGTATGTCCTTCTCCAGTCGCTCCTGTTTGATGAAGACCTTCACGGTCTGTTCGTTCACCACCACGATGCGCTGCACATCGCCCGACTCCAGCATGGCCTGGTATTCCATGGGGTCGATCTTGGCCATGCCCCCCCCGTACTGGAAGAGGTTGATGGACAGGATCACCAGGATGATGATCCCGTAGATCCAATAGAAATTGAAGGACCGTTTTGGGCGTTCCTTGCCCCCGCCTTCATTGGTTTTGTCGTTCTGCTCCACGTGTAGTTCAGTTCATCCTTGTCATCACGCCACGTTCTCATGGACCTTGCGAGCGGCGTCGCCCCACAGGTCCTCCAGCGCATAGAACGCGCGCTTGTCGCGGTGGAAGATGTGTACCACAACATCCACGAAATCCATCAACACCCATTCAGCATTGTTCTCACCCTCGGTATGCCATGGTTTCTCATTCACTTTCTTGAGCGCGAACTCGTGGACCGATCGGACGATCGCCTGCACCTGGGTATTTGACTCTCCATGGCAGATGACAAAATGGTCGCATACGGTATTCGGTACATCACGGAGATCAAGGTGTACGATGTCACGTCCCTTCACCTCTTGGATACCTTCCACCACGGCATCCACCAATCGGGCAGCACTTGCGCCCTGTGCTTTCTTCATCAAGTTTATCTTGGTCCGTTCAAAGGTACAAAGTTACCCACCCTTATCCTGCGCGGTATTCGAAGCCACAACATGGCACCATCCTCGTCGATCGAATGGCACATCCTGCGGTATCAGGTGTTGGAAAGTACCAACAAGACCGCGGCCGATCTCATTAACCTGTCACAAGCGTCGCATGGTACTGTCATTCTGGCCTCGGATCAGACCGCCGGCCGTGGTCAACGCGGACGTGGATGGCAGACTGCTCCGGGGCTTGACCTCACCCTGAGCATTGTACTGGAACCGCCGTCATTGCGCGCCGAGGAACAGTTCGGCATCTCCAAGATGGCGGCCCTCGCCGTCAGGGATACCGTCGTAGCCAATGTGCCGGAGGGTGTGCGTGTGAAGTGGCCCAATGATGTCCTGGTGGACCGCCGCAAGATCTCCGGCATCCTGATCGAATGCGATGTGCTTGGCGACCGCGTGCGACATGTCGTGGTAGGGGTAGGGGTCAACGTGAATAGCACAGAATTCCCGGAAGAACTGGCGGCAACGAGCCTGCGCTTGGAGGTGGGCATGGGTACAGTGACCGAAGCGGTAATCGGAACACTGCTCTCCGCGTTCGAACGGCGCTACCTGCAGTGGATGGAGCGTGATCCACAACTCGACCAGGATTACCGGGCCGCGCTGTGGTCGGCGGGTCGCTGGGCGGACATGGTGCTGGACGGCGAGGCCGTTTCCCTGCGCCCCATCGATGTGGATGGCCAGGGCCGGCTGCAGGTGGAACACCCCGATGGCCGGGTGGCCGTTCATGGGCTGGACCGCCTGCGTTTCGCCCGGCGATGAACAGGGTGTTGTTCGTTCCCGGAAAAGGTCTACTTTTGCCGTCCGTTCAAAAAAGACAATACCAGCGGCGATGAAACGTACCTTCCAGCCCAGCAAGCGCAAACGCGCCAACAAGCACGGTTTCCGCGATCGGATGAGCACTGCGGCGGGCCGCAGTATCCTGGCACGTCGCCGCGCCACAGGCCGCCACAAGCTCACCGTGGCCGACGAACCCAAGCACAAGTAAGCAACCACATTCGTGGACTCCGAACGAGGGTCGTCCCAACAGGGCGGCCCTTTTTCGTTTGGGCGGTTGTTTGTTGTTTGTTGTCAGTTGTCCGGGCGACCCGTTCCGGTCCGGGAAACCTTAGGTCTCTTGTTTTATCGGCAGCCGGACAACAGACAACAGACAACCCACTATTCAACCAACCCCCGCATCGCATCCCCCAACTCCGTCGTCACCAGCACATGCCCGAAGGGTAGGTATTGCAGGCTGATGATCTCGGGGGCATTTTTGCGCAGTTTGTTGCCAAGGCTGCCGGGGATCACCCGGTCGAATTCGCCGAAAAATAGGTGTACGGGGATGCCATGCTGCCGGGCATTCGCGGCCACCGTGGCCAGCTCGGGTTCGATCTGCCGGTAGCTCAGCCACACGTCGTGTACCAGCTGGCGCTTGGCGCGGGTGTCGCTCTGGCCGATCAGGAAGCGGTGCATCTTCTCGCTCATCAGACTGGTGGCGCGCAAGGCGTTCATGAGTGCGTGGATGCGTTCCGGGTGCTTCACGAAGCGTTTGTACATCCAGCGCCCGATACCCGACGCGGCCAGACCCCGGTACCAAGGACGTGTCTTCAGCCCGTCCGGTGCGGCCATGAAGGCGCGCTTCACTCGCTGGGGGATCTGCTCCAGCAGGTTCAGCACCGTGCGACCGCCGAAACTGTAGCCCAGCAGCAGCACTTTTTCGGCCCCCAGGCTGTCCATGAATGCCGCGAAGTAGCTGGCCAGTTCCTTCGGTGTGTATGGCTTTTCGGCCCGTATCGGTTCCGCCGGGCTATGGCCGTGGTAGTGCAGGTCGAAGGCGTAGATGGTACACAGATCGCCCAGCGGGCCGTCCAGGATGTGGAAGTCCGCGCCCGTGCGCCCGAAGCCGTGGAAGGCCAGTAGGGGCAATGGTCCCTTGCCGTAGGTGCGGTAGGCGAGGGTAGGGCCGTGGGTGAAATACGAGAGCACTGGATCAGACGATCAGAAAATGAGATGATCAGACGATCGAATGCCCGCAAAGGTGCGAAGTACTCCCACACTTGTTGGGTAGGGTATCCGCGACATTTCCAAGCGCTGCCATCACTGGCTTTTATCGGAGCGGTTGTCATACACGGTGACCACCTCGATCTGGCTGCCGGTCGAACAATAGACCACCGAAACGTTGGCGTGGATCACCGCCCTACGGCAACCGGGGTATTTCCGCGATCGTTCATATCCATTCGGAAAGCGCTTCACTAGTTCTTCGAAGCCATACAGCAGGTCTAAGAAAGCGCTTACCTCTTTTTCCGTCCATTGCTGTAGGATGAACGCCTTGATCATGTCCACGTTTTCCATGGACTGGTCGGACCAGAAAACCGTGCGCTCAACGCCCATGGCGCGCCCAGAATTCCTTGCTGGATGCCATGCGACCGTTCTTCAAATCGTCCAGGCCGCGTTCGATGGATCTGCGCTCTTCAGGCGATAGGTCCTCGGCCCAGTCTGAATGTTGCGTTGCCTTCTTGATGCCGAGCAAAGAACCCAGTAGGCTTTTGTCCTCCAGTTTGCTGATCCAGTCGATCAGTTCGTTGCGGATGGCTTCGGTGCTCATGGTAAGCCAAAGGTAGGATGAGCAGTGCCCCCAATGATCGAACGGCATTTCGTTGGGCTCTGACCGGCGGGGGGCACTCTTTGCCAGCGCAGGACCATTTTCTGATCACCTGATAGGATCTTTCTCCACGATCACCTCTCCACACTCGCCAGTTGCAGGACCAAGCCGAGCATGAAACCCAGGTATGGAGCGTTCTCTATCGGGCGGCTTCCGTTCGCCGTGGACGGATGGAGTTCCTGTTCGAACACGAATGAATGGCCTGGATACAACCCCAGACTTATCGCCGTGAGTTCCCCCATGCGGCTGATCAGGCGGCCCGAAAGCCCGCACCCCAAGCCCTGTGCGTTATAGGCCGCGGTCCAATTTGATGGGTTCCCGATCATGCTCCGGCGCATGATGAGAAGGTCGGCACGGACGCCCGTTTGTACGATCCATGCATTGCCCAGCAACCATTCCCAACCGCCGGAAAGCCCTATTCGTTCGTTGGTGTCGTGGATGTTGAACCCCTTGTCGAGGTATTCCGCCTTGCCGTTCGTGCGGGAATAGTGGAGGCCCGCTCATGCCCCGGAGTGTTCGAACGTGTACGTGAGTTCAGTGCCCCAGCCCAGTTCAATTGGGTTCCCTATGGAATGCCGCGACCCGACCGTCGGGATGAACCTCAGCGTTTGTCCATGGCAGGGGGATCCGCAGAGGAGAAGGGCCATGAGACCTGAAAGGGCAGCAGGACCGAGCGGGATCACGGGTGCTCAACGGCGCCGATCGTTTCCTATTGTTCTCTTAGGTTAGGTTATCAGACGATATTCACAATCTCGCCCTTCTCGCCTCCACCTCGGTACCTTCGCGACCCGGTTATCCACCGGACATGCCCAAAGACCCCAGCATCAAGTCGGTCCTGCTCATCGGAAGCGGACCCATCGTCATCGGCCAGGCCTGCGAGTTCGACTACTCCGGCAGCCAGGCAGCACGCTCCCTTCGCGATGAAGGCCTCGAGGTCACGCTGATCAACAGCAACCCGGCCACCATCATGACCGATCCGGTCACGGCGGACAATGTGTACCTGTTGCCGCTGAAACCCGAGAGCATCGAGCAGATCCTCAAGAAGCACAAGATCGATGCGGTGCTGCCCACGGTGGGCGGACAAACGGCGCTGAACCTGGGCATCGAGTGTGAGAAGCTCGGCATCTGGAAGGAGTACGGTGTGCGCATGATCGGGGTGGACACCGCCGCCATCGACGTCACCGAGGACCGCGAGAAGTTCCGCCTGCTGATGGAGAGCATCGGTGTGCCCATGGCGCCGAGCAAGACCGTCACCAGCTTCTTGGAAGGCAAGAAGGTGGCGCAGGAGTTCGGCTTCCCGCTGGTGATCCGCGCGAGTTACACCTTGGGCGGTGCCGGTGCCGCCTTGGTGAAAAACCCCGACGACTTCGACAAGCTGCTGAAGCATGGCCTGCAGATCAGCCCCATCCACGAGGTGATGATCGACAAGGCATTGATCGGCTGGAAGGAATACGAGCTGGAGCTGCTGCGCGACAAGGACGACAATGTCACCATCATCTGCTCCATCGAGAACTTCGATCCCATGGGCATCCACACCGGCGACAGCATCACCGTGGCGCCGGCCATGACCCTCAGCGATCGCACCTACCAGCGCATGCGCACCGAGGCCATCAAGATGATGCGCGCCATCGGCGATTTCGCGGGCGGTTGCAATGTTCAGTTCGCCGTGAGCCCCGATGAGCACGAGCACATCTTCGCCATCGAGATCAACCCGCGCGTGAGCCGCAGCAGCGCGCTCGCATCCAAGGCGACCGGTTATCCCATCGCCAAGATCGCCAGCAAGCTCGCCATCGGCTACCGCTTGGATGAGCTGGAGAACCCCATCACCGGCACCAGCGCCTTCTTCGAACCCACGCTCGATTACGTGATCGTGAAAGTGCCGCGTTGGAATTTTGACAAGTTCGAAGGCAGCGACCGCAGGCTGGGTGTGCAGATGAAGAGCGTCGGTGAAACGATGGGCATCGGCCGCAGTTTCCAGGAAGCGCTGCAGAAAGCCTGTCAGAGCCTGGAGATCAAACGCAACGGCCTGGGTGCCGACGGCAAGGAGACCACCGACGTGGCCGTGCTGCTGGAGAGCCTCGCCAACCCCAGCTGGAACCGCCTCTTCCACGTGTACGATGCCATCAAGGCCGGCATTCCCTTCAAGAAGATCCAGGACCTCACCAAGATCGACATCTGGTTCCTGCGGCAGATCGAGGACATGATCCTCACCGAAAAGGAAGTGGAGAAGTACACGCTGGAGACCATCCCCCGCGACCTGCTCTTCGAGGCCAAACAG
>JBGTIB010000191.1:0-36421 GCA_041745875.1 Flavobacteriales bacterium
TCTGGCCACAACCTGCGGAAGACATGCTCATGATCTCCTACAAAGGCGATCCGATCGTTTCCATGAGCATTGTGGATGCCATGGGCAAGGCGGTCCAGGAACTTCGACCTGAGCTTGACCAGAACGGGGACATCCAGATCACTACGGGGCATCTCCAGAATGGCGTCTATCACCTTACGACCAGATGCGCTGCTGGTGACAAGCACATCGCACGATTCCTCATTGCACGCTGATACGCGGCCGTTCTGGCTTACGCGAACTGCTTCACGCTGAGTGCGATGATCCGGCAACACTCCAGCAACTGCTCCTCGGTGATCACCAGCGGTGGTGCGAAACGGATGATGTCGCCGTGCGTTGGTTTGGCCAGAAGACCGTTGTCGCGCAGCAGCAGGCACAGTTCCCAGGCGGTCTTCGGCGAACCATCGGCGGCTTTTCGGGACTCGATGACCACAGCGTTCAGCAAGCCTTTGCCGCGCACGAGCTTCACATAGGGATACTGTTCAACGAGCATCTGCATCTCGATCCGGAAGATGTTACCGAGTTTCTCTGCGCGTTCCGCCAGCCCTTCCTCCTTGATGATGTCCAGTGCCTCCATGGCAATGCGCGCGCCCATGGGGTTACCTCCGAACGTGCTGCCGTGGCTGCCGGGGATGAAGACGTCCATCACTTCGTGGTCGGCCAAGACCACGCTCACCGGGTACATGCCGCCGCTGATCGCCTTGCCGAGAATGACCACATCGGGTCGCTCACCGCTGTGTTCGCAGCAAAGCATCTTGCCCGTGCGTGCGATCCCCGTCTGCACCTCATCGGCCATGAAGAGCACGTTCTTCGACTTGCACTTCCGAATGGCTGTGCCGATATAGTCCTCGTCGGGCACGAACACACCGGCCTCACCCTGGATCGGTTCCACCATGAAAGCGCACACGTTGGGATCTTCCAGCGCCTTCTCCAGCGCGGCGATGTTGTTGTAGGGAATGGTGATGAAGCCCGGCGTATAGGGACCGAAGTTGCTGTTGCTGGCGGGATCCGTGCTGGCGCTGATGATGGTGATGGTACGTCCGTGGAAGTTGCCTTCGCACACGATGATCTTCGCCTGGTCCTTGGCGATGCCCTTCTTCTCGTAGCCCCACCGACGCGCCATCTTGATCGCGGTCTCCACGGCTTCGGCGCCGGTGTTCATGGGCAGCATCTTCTCGTAGCCGAAGGTCTTGCATACGTACTCGGCGTAGCTACCCAGCTTGCTATTGTAGAAAGCGCGCGAGGTGAGGGTGATCTCGGCTGCCTGCTCCTGCATGGCCTTCACCAGGCGCGGGTGGCAGTGGCCCTGGTTCACCGCGCTGTAGGCACTGAGGAAGTCGTAGTAACGCTTACCGTCCACATCCCACACGAACACGCCCTGACCACGGTCCAACACCACCGGCAACGGGTGGTAGTTGTGTGCCCCGTACTTGTCCTCAAGGGCGATGGCTTGCTGGGTCTTGGTGTGGCTGGCGGTGGTGATCTGCATGATGCGGTTGGCGCGGCTTTTAATGGCGAATAAGGCACAAAACTACGGGTATCTTCGCGGGCCGTTGTCCGATGTTCGTTGATCGAAGCTGGAAGGCGAACACCGAGCAATGCCTATCCCCCATGCGCCGCACCAAATTCAAGGAACCCGTCTTCATAGAGAACCTCGCCGTTACCGGCGCGGGAGCACAGGGCAAGGCCATCGCCAAGCAGGACGGCATGGTGGTGTTCGTTACCGGCGCTGTGCCGGGCGATGTGGTGGACGTGCGTGTGACAAAGAAGAAGAGCAACTACGCCGAGGCGATCACCACGCGCATCGTGTCGCCTTCGCCGGACCGCGTCACTCCTTTCTGCAAGCACTTCGGGGTATGCGGTGGCTGCAAGTGGCAGGACCTCTCCTACCCCAAGCAGCTCGAATACAAGCAGCAGCAGGTGATCGACAACCTGGAGCGGCTCGGTGGATTGGAGCTTCCGACGGTGACACCGATCATGGCCTCACCCAGTTTGACGCACTACCGGAACAAGCTGGAGTATTCGTTCTGCAATGCAAGGTGGTTCACGAAGGAGGAGATGTCCCTTCGGGATGACAGGGAGGTGAAGGAGGATAGGGAGGATGCGACTCCGCTCAGCGATGCGGGTGGGGGTTTGTCAGAGCATGTGGGCGACTCCGGGTCTGGGCCCGGAGTCACTAATGCCGGGACGGACCGCAATGCCTTGGGCTTCCACATTCCCATGCGTTTCGATCGGGTGCTGGACATCAGTGAGTGCCACCTGCAGCCCGCGCCCAGCGATGCCATCCGCAACTTCTTCCGGGCGCATGCCCGGGTACATGGCCTCAGCTTCTACGACCAGCGCGAGCATGTGGGCTTCCTGCGCACGCTGCTGATCCGCACCACGACCACCGGCGAGTGCATGGTGCTGCTCTCCGTGGGCCGCGAGGATGTGGAAGCGCGTGAGCGGATCTTGGGTGAACTGGTGAAGGCCTTCCCGCAGCTCACAAGTGTGCTTTGGACCGTGAACACCAAGAAGAACGACACCATCTTCGACCTGGATATCCATGTATTCCATGGCCGCGATCACCTGGTGGAAGAACTGCCCGATGGTCCAGGTGGAAAGCCACTTCGTTTCCGGATCGGGCCAAAAACATTCTTCCAGACCAATCCCGAACAGACGATCGCCATGTACCGTCTGACGCGCGAATTGGCGGGTCTCACCGGTGCCGAGAATGTCTACGACCTATACTGCGGTGCGGGCAGCATCACGCTCTACCTTGCTGCAGCCGCCAAGCATGTGGCCGGTGTGGAACTGGTGCCCGAGAGCGTGGACGATGCCCGTGTGAACGCCGACTTCAACGGCATCACCAACGTGAGCTTCGCTGCGGGCGACATGAAGAAGGTGCTCGATCCCGCCTTCGTTGCCCAACACGGCAAACCCGATGTGGTGGTGACCGACCCACCGCGCGCCGGCATGGACGAACCCGTGGTGCGTCACCTGCTGGAGCTGGCCCCACCGCGCATCGTGTACGTGAGCTGCAATCCCGCCACACAGGCCCGCGACCTGGCGATCCTCAACGAGCAGTACCGCATCGACTTCGTGCAGCCGATCGACATGTTCCCGCACACCTACCATGTGGAGAATGTGGTGCGGCTGGTGAAGCGCTAGGCTGTTTCAATCAACCCGAAAGGGTGTTGGTTTTGTGTGGCCATGCTGGGCTACATTCGTGGAGGCCACAACACCATGCACTACTTTTCGCTCTCCCTTCTCGTTCCGCTGCTCATCGCGTGTGGAAGCGTTACGTCGGATGGCTCATCCTCATTGGACCATGACGGTTCATCAGATGGGTCCATGGCCATAGGATCTTCCTCGGCGCAACAGACGCGCTACACGGAAGGCAAGGACTACCTGATCCTGCAACGCATTCGCCTGATCGACCCCAGCGGTTTTGGTGAGCCGGTGGAAGCGGCCAGCTTCCTGGTGCCGAAGGGCTGGAAACTACAAGGTGGTGTGCAGTGGCGCGTAGGACATCCCTGCATGAACGAGGCGGTGGCGGTGCGCTGGACCGCGAGCTCACCCGATGGGAAGATGCACCTCGATGGTTTCCCAACACGAAGCTGGCAATGGGCGGACGACCCGATGGCCCTTCAGAGCCTGCAAGCGAACCAGCAAGGCTATGGCCGCACCTGCGATGTGCTGCCCGCCTACGATGCCGGTGAATTCATCAAGCAGCAGTTCCTCGCAGAGCTCGGCAACCCGAGCATCGTCGCTATTGAACGTGCAGACCAATTGGCGCGCAGCATGGAGGAACAGGTGCGTAAGAATGCAGCGGCCATGCAACAGGCGGGTGTGCAGAATGTGGCTTTTCGTCCCACTGCGGTGAAAGCACGACTGCGCTGGTCCGATGGTACCGAAGGCACCTTGTTGTGCAGCGTGGACCAGACCGTGATGTACATGCAGAACTTCATGACCGGCGGCATGAGCGGCAACTATCAATGCCAATCCAACTTCCGCTTGCTCGCGCGCTATCCCGCGGGGAAGCAGGAGGAGGCCGAACGCATCATGGCCACCGCGATCGCCAGCACGCGCATCAATCCCGGGTGGCAAAAGGCCGTCTCACAGGTCTTCACCAACGTGGCGCGCATGGAGCAGATGGAGATCGCGAAACGCTCAGGCATCTGGCGTGAGGCACAACAGTATTCCAGCGACCTGCAACGCCGCACGTGGGAGGAAGGACAGGCCAGCCGTGACCGCATCAATACACAATGGGGGCAGGTGATACGTGGCGTGGACGAATGGAAGGACCCGAACGGCAGCAACATTGAGTTGAGCTCTGGGTACAACGAAGCATGGAGCCGGCCCGATGGCACGTACATCCTAAGCAATGATCCAAACTTCGATCCGAGTGTAGTGTTACAGGAGGATTGGCAACGCATGCAGAAGAGGTAAAGGGTCCTCTCACCGTTCACATCCCGGGCCCATCTCGATAATGTCCCATACGGAAACGATCACCATGCGAACGACTCTCCCACATGCCTTCCTCCTCCTTGCTCTAACGGTTTCCTGTAACGAAAGCGGCAACAACCCTTTGAACGCCCAAACCTCCGCCAACAGCAAGGCTGGCGGGAAGTGGGTCGAGGGCAAGGACTACACGGTATTGGAACGGGTGCGCTTCCTTGATGAGCAGGGCTTCGACCGCCCAGTGGAAGCATTCAGCCTGCTGTTCCCGCGCGGATGGAAAACCGAGGGCGGTGTGCAATGGGGCAATTGGAACGGATGCAAAGGCGAGATGGTACGCAATTACGTGAAGGCCACTTCTCCGGATGGACGCATGATGCTGGAGGCCTTCCCGACACGCGCCTTCACGTGGACCGATGATGCCATGATGGTCCAAGGCATGCAGATGGCGGCGGCCAGCGGTGGCTGCATGGTGAACACACCCTTCGACGCGATGCAATACATCGAAGGCTTCGCCCGGCAGGACCTGGGTGCACAAGCTTCGAACATCCGCCTCGATGAGAGCCGCATGCCCATCCACAAGGCAATGGACGAACAATCGAACAGTATTTCACGGCAGTACGGGAACGACCAAAGCCAGACCACGACCATAGCGACGGGCGATCTCAGTTTCCCCGATGGTACGGAAGGCATCATCTACGCCGGGGTCACGAACATCATCCTGCGTAAGCCGGACTACATGAGCGGAAGTGTCACGACCATGAGTTCCACGGCGGTGATACAGAACACCTTGTTGCGTTTTCCCAAAGGCCAGCGCGAAGAGGCATCCAAGCTGCTGAACATGATCATAACGAGCCACCGCACCAACCCCGTGTGGTCCAAAGCCCACCACGACTTCATGACCCGGATGAGCGCGATCGAACACAAGGGCAACATGGAACGCATCCGTCTGGCGGGTGAACAAAGCAAGGCTTATGCGGATGCACAAAGTGCAGCCAGCGATCAGCGCATGCGCAATTGGGAGAACCAGCAAAAGGCGGATGATCGCCAGCACCAAGCCTTTGTGCAAACGATACGTGAAGTGGAGACCTGGAAGGATCCGAATGGAAGTGTGGAACTGAGCGCGGGCTACAACGAAGCCTGGAGCCGCCCCGATGGCACATACATCCTCAGCAATGATCCGCTGTTCGACCCCAATGTCGCCTTCCAGGAGAATTGGGATCGCATGCAGAAACGCTGAGTCGGCCGACGTCGTTCACATTCGGAGCGCACTCCGATATATGTTCACACGGACCGACCGCCATGCGCACCACCTTCCCCTCCGCTTTCATTCTTCTTGCCATGCTCACCTCTTGCAGCGACACTGGCAACAACCCCTTGAACGCGCAGAGTTCCAGCTCGGGAAAGAACCGGACCAACTGGGTTGAAGGCCAGGACTACACGGTTCTGGAGCGGGTACGTTTCATGGACGAACACGGTTTTGAGCGCCCTGCGGAAGCCTTCAGCGTACTCCTGCCCAGGGGATGGAAGACAACAGGAGGCGTGGCCTGGAAAGGGTTGAACGAATGCCGGGGTGAGATGATCAGCGCGCGTTATACCGCCTCTTCACCCGATGGTGCCATCAAGTTCGAGACCCTGCCGGTGCATTCATGGGGATCGGCCTCGGATCCCATGATGTATCAGAACATGATGATGCAGGCCCAGAATGGTGGTTGCCAGGTAGCGCCGCCCATGGAAGCCGAACAGTACCTGCGCGAGGCATTTCTGCCCATGGGCCTGAACGGCGCCACCATCGTGGAGGTGAAGAACAATGCGGAAGCGAAACAAGCCGCCGACGAAAAGGCAATGAAATTCAAGCAGCAATTGGGCAATCAAACGGAGGTCCAGAACAGCGCCGTGACCGCCCGTTTGAAATGGAGCGATGGGACCGAAGGCATCGCGTTGTGCCAGGTCATGAATTTCATCGCGACGATGCAGGACCCGTACACCGGGAACGTGCAGCGCATCAGCACCAGCAACGCCACCGAGCGCAGCTACATCCGGTTCCCGGCAGCACGCAGGCAGGAAGCGGAACAAGTGATCGCCACATTGAAATCAAGCTTCCGGACCAACCCGGAGTGGCAGCAAGCCATCGACGGATACTTCGCGAACCTGCGACAGTATCAGGATCGCATGCACCACCAACGCATGGCGGCGATAGACCAGCAGACGCAGGCGAATACCGCAGCCCACAACCAACGGATGGCCAACATCCAGGCCCAGGGTGCCGCGAACACCGCCCGTCACAACGAACGCATGGGCAACATGGACGCCAGCATGCGCTCCTGGGAATCGCAACAAAGCAGCAACGATCGTATGCACTCCAGTTTCGTGAAGACCATACGCGAGGTGGAGACCTACCGCGACGGTAGCGGCACCGTTGAGCTCAGTAGTGGCTACGATCAGGCCTGGAGCCGGGGTGATGGTACTTACATCCTGAGCAACAGTCCCGGCTTTGACCCCAGCAGCGTGTTCCAGGACCAGAACTGGCAGGAGATGAACATGGTGAAATAGGACCTACTCCACCACCTTGTCAATATAGCGCGAGTTCATCACGCTGAGCGCACCCATGTACTTCAACTTGAAACTCATCACATCGCCGACCTTGTAGTTGTGGGCGCTGTCGCCGAGGTCCACCACGAGCATATCGCTGCTGGCCTCGATGATGTGGACATGCTCGTCCTCGGGAATGAGGAAGGATGGTTGAACATCGAGCAGACCGATGTCCAGGATGGCCCGGAAGGTGGTGCGGCCGCGGTCGGAAACATCAAACTCATGCTTAACGCCCGAGGGGTTCGCTTGTTGAACGCCGGTGGGGACCACGGGCTTCTCGTAGAGCTCGATCACTTCCGCGAAGAGCTTGAAGACATCGGCTTCCATGCCAGGTAGCACCCCTCCGGTGAAGAGGTCGGCGCCGAAGAAGAGCGCCTCACCGATGCGGAAGTGGTTCACACCTTTTGGTAGTTCCTTGTTCAGCAACAACGGAACGGTCACCGTGGTGCCACCGCTCACCCAGGGGATCACCCGGTCGAAGCGCACCTCGATCAACTGCTTGTAGAGACTGAGCTGCACCAGCTTGTCCGCCGAGGGCATGATACCGTTGAGGCAGTTGAGGTTGGTGCCGATGCCGATGATCTCGATGTTCGGCAATTGGAACACCTGGGCGTAGAAATCGCTGAGGTGATCACCCATTACGCCTTCACGCAAGTCTCCCATCTCCACCATGATGATCACCTTGTGGATGCGCTTCTGCTTAACGGCCTCCGCGCTCAGCCCCATGATGGTGCTCAGGTCCGTGTTGAAGCTCACGTCCGCATAGCGCACCACGTTGCCCAGGCTACGCTTGGCGGGTGGCTTGATGTAGACGGTTTGTACCTGTGGCGCGATGGACTTGATGACCTTCAAGTTGCTGATGCGCGTATCATGCATTTCGGTCACACCCATGTCCACCAGCTCCTGCAGGTAGTTCTTGTTCCCACATAGCAGCTTGGTGACCACACCCCATTCGATGCCATTGCCGGTGAACCACTTGTGGAGCACAGCGTGGTTCTTGCGCAGCTTATCGCGGTAGAGTTTCAAGTAGGCCATGGCTATGCGATGATCTTGCGCGGGATGTTGCGCGGCAGGCGGGTAAGCAGTTCGTAGTTCAGCACTTTGTTCATCTCGCTGAAGGACGCCACCGTGATGCAATTACCATCCTGCTCACCGATCAGCACCACTTCATCGCCGCGCTCCACACCTTCGATGTCCGTGACATCCACGCTGATCGCGTTCATGTTCACGATGCCGGTGACCGGGGCCTGCTGGCCGCGAATGAGCACACGCCCGATGTTGCTGAGCCCCCGGGTGAAGCCATGCGCGTAACCCACCGGCACCACGGCGATGCGCAAAGGGTGCAGTGCTTCACTACTCGTTCCATAACCCACGTAACCACCGGCCTCCACGTTCGTCAGTGCCATGACCCGGCTCTCCCAACCGATGATGCGCTGCAGCGGATCTGCATTGCCACCGCTCACCGCGCTATAGCGGAACCACGTTTCCTGGTTGGACCAGTAGCCGTATTGCATGATGCCCACGCGCGCCATGGGTCCCACCGTATGCGGATAGTTCATCACCGCGGCTGAACAGGCCTGGTGCGCGTAGCGGGCATACAGGCCAGCTCGCTCGAAGCTGTTACGCGCCCCTTCGAACAAAGCCATCTGACTTGTGACGCGTTCATCGTTGCTGCGACTTTCCGCACCGGCGAAATGCGTGAAGAGGCCCACAAGTTCCACCTGATCGGCGCCTTTCTGCAAACGTTCGATCGCAGCGGGCAGGGCTTTCGCATCAAAACCTGTGCGGTGCATGCCGGTCTCCACTTCGATGTGAATGCGTGCCTTCTTCTTCAGCCTCGCGGCCAGCTTCAATGCCGCATCCAGACGTGGCAGGTCGTACACGTTGAACTCCACGTTGTTCTCGATCGCCCAGGCCAGGGCATCGCCATCCACCATGCCCATGATGAACAGGTCAGGGCATTTGCGCAGATGCTCCACCACGTACCAGGCTTCGTCCGCCGAGTACACGCCGAAGTAGTCCACGCCCAGTTCCATGGCGAGCGGGATGTAGGGCTTCAAACCATGGCCGTAGGCATTGCCTTTCACCACGCTACAGAGGCGCGCCTCCCCCAAGCGCTGGCGCAGAAAGTCGATGTTGTTCTTCAACGCCGACCGACTGATCGTGATGGTGCAGGGCTCGAACATTCAGGCTTGATCACGGATGATCCGTTCGAAGACGGCGATGCCGTGCGGGATGATCCCATCCGGGAAATCGTAGTCGGGGTTGTGTAGTGCAGGCGTCTCCTCCCCCGATCCCAGACCGAACATGCAGCCAGGGAACTTCGCGGTGAACAAGCCGAAGTCCTCGCCGAACTTGAAGGGGTGCTTGCGCTCTTCGCTTTGCAGGCCCAGCGCATCCACGGCTTTGCGCACCATGTCCACGGTATCGGGATCGTTGCGGTTGGCGTGGAAATGCTGTGTGTACCTGATGTCCACTTTCAGATTGTTGTGCCCGGCCACTTCACGGGCCACTTCCTCCACGCAGCGCTGGAGTTGTTCCAATTCCGCATCGTGCCAGCAACGCAGGGTGATGTGTACTTCTGCGCTTCCGGCGGAGATGCCATAGTCCTTGCTCCCGAGGCGCGCATATACGGGTGTGACCAAGCGCATGTGCGGATCGCTGGGCACGTTGTGGTCCAAGGCCAGGCTGCGAGTGATGATCTCGCCCATGGCCGCCGCCGGATTGATGCCGTTCTCGGGTTCGGCGGCGTGCGAGGTCTTGCCCTTCAAAGTGATCACGATACTGTTGACCGCTGCCGTGAAGGTGTCGTCGCGCAACTGGATGCTGCCCTTCGGAAAGCCCGGCAGGTTGTGCAACGCGAAGACACGATCGAACTTCAGCTCCTTGCCTCGCGCATCCTCCAGCACGGCTTTCGCGCCTTCGCCATTCTCTTCCGCAGGTTGGAAGAGCAGCCACACCTTACCCTTGGCCGGTCGTTCCGCAGCGAGCTTCTCCGCCAAGCCGCAGATGATCGTCATGTGCCCATCGTGCCCGCATTTGTGCGACTTGCCATCGATGGTGGAGCGGTGTTCGAAGTCGTTCTCCTCTTCGATCGCCAAGGCATCGAGCTCGCATCGGAAAAGCAACACCGGACCCTCTCCCTTCCCATCAAAGCGCGCCAGCACACCGGTTCCGCCGATGCCTGTGAGCAGCTCATCGGGCTTCAAGGCTTTCAGGTACTTGGTGATCCGCTTGGAGGTCCACTCCTCCTCCATCGCTGTTTCGGGGTGGGTGTGCAGTTCGCGGCGTAGGGCAACGAGTTGCTTCAGCAGGTCCTTGTCCACGGCCAGGTCTTGTGGTTGTTCGATCATCGGTGCAATCGCATTTCGAGGTACTTGTTGGTGAAGCCGAGTGCTTCATAGAGTTTGCGTGCGGGATTGTCCGGTTCAACGTGCAGGGCGATGGCACCTTTGGCTTTGCCGATGGCCTCCTGCATAAGTGCCTTACCAACACCCTTACCGCGCTGTCTGCGGTCCACGGCGATATACACCAGGATGTTCTCCGGTATATAACCGCCCATACCGGTGTCGTTCACCACCACAGCCCCATGGATACCACCATCCTCCGCGGCCAGCACCACGAAGCCGCCGCGTCGCTGATCGAAGACATACGAAAGGCACTTCAGGATGTCGTCCTTCTTGTCTCCGAACTGATCAAGATGCACTTCGAGGAAGCGTGCGATGTGGTCGTTGGTGTACTCTGAATGGGGACCGGTGCTGGTATCGATGTGGATGTATTCCATATCTCAAGGTGTAATGGCAGCGACGCGCATGGGAAGCAAACGCGCCACCGCGATGAAACAAAATGCGGATGCGGTGATGCCGAAGATGTTGGCATCGAGTCCCAACGGCAGGGTCACATCCAGCGTGGTCAACAGCAGCGTGGTGCTTCCACCCACCACCATGGCAGCAAGTGCGGCCGGAGCATGGCGTTGACCGAAAAAGAGCGCTGCGAGAAGAGGCACGAGCAGGCCGCTCACCATGAAGGCGTAGCTGTTCAGCATCAAGGAAAGCACGTTCTCCATACCGGCGGCAATGGCCAATGCGATGGCCCCGAGTACCAAGGTAAAGACCTGCGATAGGCGCAATTGGCGGCGATCACTGCCTTCGTTCCCTTTGCGCTGCACGATGTCCGTCAGCAGGTTGCCGCTCGCGGCCATCAGGCAACTATCCGCTGTGGAAAGGATGGCGCTGAAGTAGACCGAGAGCATCAGTCCCATAAGGCCCACTGGCAGTATGGTGCGCAACAGGATCGGCAGGCCCATCTCGGGGTCCATGCTTCCGGCGCCGCCGGGAAAGGTGCCCAGGAACATGCCCTGCTCCGCCGCAACGCGTGCAAGTAATCCCAGCACTACGCCGAGCATGGCCATCACGGGCCACTCGAACAATCCCGCGATGAACCAGGCCTGCTTGGCGTCGCGCTCGCTGCGGCTGGCGTAGATGCGTTGGTAGAGCGTCATGCCCACGAACCAGATGGGTATGATGGTGACCGCCCAGTTGATCAACTGCGCCGGGCCGATGTTGGAAAAGTTGAGGAACTCCGGACCCACCGCTGCCTTGATCGCGACCCATCCACCCACTGCATTCCAAGCCATGGGCAGCCCAAGGAACATGAGCCCACCGATGAGGACGACCCATTGCACGGTATCGGTGTGGATCACGGCGTTCATGCCGCCGAGCACGGTGTAGAGAATGGTCACGGTACCCATGACCAGCAGTGCGGTGTTGAGGTCAAGTCCTTCCACAGCGACAGAAGCCAGCTTGGCACCTGCGAGGATCTGTGAGCTGGTGAAGCCGAGGTAGCCGATCACCGAGATGATGCCGGCCACGAGCGCTACACGTCCATCGTAGAAGTGTCCAAAGAGTTGCGGAAAAGTGAGCAGCTTCTTGGTGCTGCCCAGATCATACACGCGAGGGATAAGAAATACGGCAGCGAGCCATGCACCGATCAGCCCAGTGAAGAGCATCCACGATCCGCTCATGCCGATGAGGAAACCGAGGCCACCAAGCCCGATGGAGAAACCGCCACCCACATCGGTGGCCACCACGGAGAGGCCGATGTGCCATTTGCCCATGCCACGACCGCTCACGAAGTAGTCCTCGGCGCTGGCGTTCTTCCGCATGAAGTACACGCCCACCCCGAGCAATGCGACCATGTAAAGGATGAAGATGCCGGCGTCGATCCAGTGCAAATCGTTCGGTTCGGAATATGAAGGCCCACCGAACGGTACAGTCGGCGAACCCGTGGACAAGGCGCGCCACATGCACGCCGGGAAGGCGGCAAAGGTACGCATCGTATGAGGAACGCCTTCCGGAAAGGCTTGAACGGCGCGGTATTCAAGCCATACGGTTCATGCGACAGCGATCCGTTCACGTACGGTTCCCGAACTTCGCCGCACCATGGAACTGGACCGCGACTTTTGGGAAACCCGCTACCACACCGACGAGACCGGCTGGGACATCGGCGGGCCCTCCACACCACTGAAGGAGTACATCGATCAACTCACCGATAAGGACCTGCGCATTCTGATCCCCGGTGGTGGTCGAGCGTGGGAAGCAGAAGACGCGCACCGACAGGGCTTCCGCAACGTGTTCGTCATTGACCTCACCGATGCACCGTACAAGGACTTGCTACAACGTTGCCCTGACTTCCCGAAGGAGCACCTGATCGTGGGCGACTTCTTCGAACACACCGCGCAGTACGACCGCATTTTGGAGCAGACCTTCTTCTGTGCGCTGGATCCTTCGCTGCGGGAACGCTACGTGGAACACATGCATGCCTTGATGAGGCCAGGCGGCAAGCTGGTCGGCGTGCTCTTCAACGATACGCTCAATACGGACCATCCACCCTTCGGAGGATCCAAGGCCGATTACGAACCGATCTTCAAAAAGCACTTCGACAAAATATCGATGGAGCCTTGTCACAACTCCATCAAGCCACGCGCAGGACGCGAACTGTGGCTGCGTGCGGTGAAGGAGGGCGCATGATGACACCAAGATCCGGCTCGATACGATCACGAATATGCGTCCCATCGAATGACCGTCCTCACTGCGGACAGGATTTTTACGAACTTCATCCGCTCCCCGGCATGCATAAACTGACCAACAACGTGAACGATTATCTGGAAAGCATTCCGGAGGATAGGCGTGCCACCCTTGTCGCGATACGGGATATGATCAAGGGTATCTGGCCGGACGTCGTGGAGGATATGGCATTCGGCATGCCCACCTTCCATTTGGAAGGTCAGGCTTTCTGTGCCCTTGCGAGTCAGAAGCATTTCATGGCGCTCTATCTGATGCACTATGATCTGCTGAACGCCTTCAAGCATGATCTGATGATGTATGATTGCGGTAAATCATGCATTCGATTCAAACGTTTGGAACCTCATACCCTGGACTTGTTCGACCGGGTCATCAAGTACACCGGGAACCAGATGCGATCCAGCAGGCACTTCGGAAAGACGGGCAATATGAGGGGGTCGCAGGGTAGAAAGGTGCCTGTGGCACCCAGGCGCTCAGAGCCAACGAGCTCATCGTCTTGAAAACATGGACATGCAATGAGCACGCGAACCATCGTCCTGGATCACCATAATGTGCAGCGGAAGCTTCAACGCATCGCTCATCAGTTGCATGAGGAGAACCATACGGAGCAGGGGATCGTGCTCGTTGGCGTGGCACCGCGTGGGTACGCCCTGGCCAAACGATTCGCCGGTCTCCTGAAGGAGATCTCGGCACTGGACATCGAGTTGGTGGAACTGAAGCTGGACAAGGATGCACCATTGGAGGCGCCGCTGACCTTGTCGGTGGATCGCTCCGTTCTAGCGGAACGGGTGGTCATTCTGGTGGACGATGTGCTCATGAGCGGGCGCACCTTGATGCACGCAGCAGCCTATCTGGTGAACGTGCCTTTGAAGAAGCTGAGCACCGTGGTACTGGTGGATCGACGCCACCGTGCTTTTCCGATCCGGGCTGATATCGTTGGTCTAACCCTCAGCACCACCGTACAGGAGCACATCAGTGTGGAACTCGGAAAGCAGGATGTGGTCTACCTCCGCTGATCAGGCAAGCACTGACTTGATGCGTGTGGCCACTTCGATCGGATCCGCACTGGCCTGCACGATGATATCGGCCTGTCCATAGACCGTATCGCGTTCGGACAACAGCTGTTCCACGCGGGTACGCAAGGCATCGCCCTTCAGCCCGAAGAGCAAGGGACGGTCACCTCCTGCACGCTCGATCCTCGGCATCAGCTCCTTCAACGGGACATCCAACCATACCGTGGTGCCATGGGCCTTCATGCGGGACATGTGATCGGCGAAACAGGGCGTACCTCCACCCGTGGCTATCACGGATACAGGGCCATCGAGCAGTTCCGCAAGTACCTCCGACTCGATCGAGCGGAATACATCCTCACCCTCATTCTGGATGAAGGGCAACAGCGGCCCCACACGCTGTTCCACCAAACGATCCAGATCGACGAAGGGTAGTTCAAGCAATGGTGCCAGCACACGACCCACCGTGGTCTTCCCGCTGCACATCATCCCAATGAGCAGAACATGGTTGCTCTCGGAGCTCGGTAATTTCGAATAGGTCACGGAATTCAGGAATATCGCACCGAAGATCATCATAGTACCTGCAATGCTGAACTTCGCGATCGCCATGGAACTGAAGATAGCCGACGATGGGGCCACGCTGAAGGACTGGATGCGTCTGCCGTGGCGCATCTATGCCAAGGACCCCAATTGGATCCCACATCTGAAACAGGACGTTGAAAAGGTGTTCGATCCAGGGAAGAACAAATTATTGAAAGAGGGCAAGGCCCAACGCTGGGTCCTGTACGACAAGGATCGCAAACCGGTGGGTAGGATCGCCGCCTTCGTGAACCCGAAGACCGCCTACACCGAGGCGCAGCCCACCGGCGGCATGGGCTTCTTCGAATGCACCAATGACCGGGCAGCGGCCACCATATTATTCGATGCTGCGCGGGATTGGCTTCGATCGCAGGGCATGGAAGCCATGGATGGGCCCATCAATTTCGGTGATCGGAACATGTTCTGGGGCGTGCTGATCGAGAACTTCACCGATCCCCCCCTGTACGGTACTGCATACAACCCACCATATTATTTGGACCTGCTGGAGCACTACGGCTTCCAGGTATGGTTCAATCAACTCTTCTTCAAACGCTCCGTCTCGGTACCCGCGCAACCCATCTTCCACCGCAAGTACAACCAACTGATCAAGGACCCCCGGATGCGGATCCACAATGGAACAGGGCGAAGCGTGGAACAGATCGCCTATGACTTTCGCACGATCTACAATGATGGATGGGTGGACCATGAGAACCACAAACCCATGGAGGAGTCCACTTCACTGAAGATCGTGCGGGCCATGAAACCGGTGATGGACCCGCGCCTGCTCATCTTCATCCGGTATGATGATCGGCCGGTGGCCATGTACATCAGCCTGCCCGAGCTGAACGAGATCTTCAAGTACGTCAATGGCGACCTCAACTGGCTTGGAAAGCTCAAGTTCCTGTGGCACAAGTGGCGAGGTACCGTGGAAACGATGACGGGCATCCTGTTCGGAGTGGCCAAGGATTGGCAGGGAAAGGGGCTGGAGGGCGCCATGATCGTATTCGCGGAGGAGACCATCGTCAACAAGAAACTCTACAAGGACACCATCCTGACATGGATCGGCGACTTCAATCCACGCATGTTGCGGGTCTGCGAGAACCTTGGAGCCGTGAATTATCGCATGCTGGCGACCTACCGCTATCTGTTCGATCGCAGCAAGCCCTTCGAGCGGCATCCGATCATCGAGAAGAAGTAGGATGGTGTTCCGGTTTTGCCGTTCGTGGCGGATGTTTACTTTTGCGCTCCCAATGACAGGGGGGTGGTTCCCTTGTGCTGGAAGATGATCCTGTAGCTCAGCTGGTAGAGCACAACACTTTTAATGTTGGGGTCCTGGGTTCGAGCCCCAGCGGGATCACGGAAAAGAAGCCTTGGCGATAGCCAGGGCTTCTTCATTTCAGAGCATATCGGGCGAGAAGCCTGCCCCGCACGACGCGCTGGTGGAGTTGATGTGCCCCAGCGAGATGACGAAAGCCTATCCGAACAGAGGGCTTTCTGCTTCTTTCGCTGTCCATCCCAACCTACCGCTGTGAAGCCGTTGATGGAGGGAGAAATGGGGACAAGGTCCTGTAGTTGGAAAGCCATCGTAGCGGCCATATATCAAAGGTTGACAGGCCCAGGGGCCGAAATTGCCTTTTCGTACATGAAATTTGTCCAAATGTCGGACGAGAAGGACCGGGCTTTCCACATCCAGCATAGGGATGGAACTGCTTCGCCAGACCATTTTTTCCAACTGATCGTGATGGACCCCGACAATTTGCGTGCGTGGATCGCAGGCATGGCGGCAAACACATCGAGTGCCACAATACCGGACAGCATTACGCCCCATCGCCTACGCGAGCTGGCTGCGGAACGGGCCCAGCTAACAAGGCATCGTCAGGCCCAGGAGCACGGAGAGGCTGAGGAACGAACCAGCGAACGTTAGAGGCGCATATATTTGCGGCCCTTACCGCGCAAGCGGAACATGCCCAGGTGGTGAAATTGGTAGACACGCTACTTTGAGGGGGTAGTGGCCGAAAGGCTGTGCTGGTTCGAGTCCAGTCCTGGGCACTTGGTGATCGAAGCCCTGGCCGCGAAGCGGCCGGGGCTTTTTCGTGCGCGCCGAGCCGAGCTTGCTCGAGCGAAGAAGCGCATGAAAAAGCCCCTGGGACGCGCAGCGGGCATGATCCGATCCACGACCAAACCTGTCCGGAGTAGCTGCTAAAGACCTCCTTTCCATCAAGATCCCCGATCTGGTAAGAAATAATTTCCGCGTTGCGACACGTCCCCAGTCTTGGAAAAAACGCCGCCAAACGGGCGCTTTGGCTACCCGTCAAACCGATCATGGAACCTTGCGGAACATGCTGCGTAGAGAGGGACGCAAACCAAACCAATGAACCAGATGCGTATTCTCAACACCCTTCACTCGCTGATCCTGATCGCCATGATCGGGGGTACCGGCACGCTGATGGCACAAACAGGCCTAAGCTTGGATCAGAGCACTGGAGCGGAACCTTCCAGCCCCAGTTCCGGATCGATCTCACTGAGCCCCAACCCATTCGACCAGCAGGTCACTGTGCGCTTCCATGAGCTCAGGGTACGGGGCACGGTGGATGTTGACCTGGTGGACCTTCGCAATGGTCAGGTCATGCTGACCCGCCAGATCGTTCCTCGAAATGGTCTCGTTTTCAACACGTCCGATCTGGTGCAAGGGCGGTACGACGTGATCGTGCGGGAAACTTCCAGTGGCAGGATCGTCGCCAGGGCAAGCGGAAGTCGGGTCGTTGCTGGGAATGTGGAAATGAACGATACTCCCACGGAGGTGGTCGAGCGTACCGTAAATGAAACGCCCGTTGAGACAAAGGCCATGGCTCGCCTCGCATTCCACGCCTTCCCGAATCCGTTCAGCGATCAGATCAATGTTCGTTTCGATACGCGCAAGGTGCAGGACCTTGTACAGATCAGCCTGCGTAACACCCAGAATGGTGAGGTCGTGCTGAAGCAGAACGCCGACCCCAGGCAGCAAGCGGTGCTCCTGACGAACGCATTGCCAAAGGGTCTCTATGTCCTGGAGGTGCGCGATCTTACACAGGGCTTCTTGATCGGTTCCATGCAGATGAGGAACTGACCACCGATAACGATCCATCATGGAAGGACCATCCCACACGGGGTGGTCCTTTCGCATTGAACCGTGTTCCGCCACCGCCCACAAGATCATACGGCTACCTTCGCTATGCCATGGAACTCCGCCCCTTGCAGGACCTCTTGGTCATCGAAACCGCGGCGGTCCTGGCAGGGCCGGCGGTGGGCATGTTCCTGGCCGAGTTGGGTGCCCGTGTCGTGAAAGTGGAGAACAAGCGTAGCGGGGGCGATGTGACCCGACAGTGGAAACTTCCCATCGAAGATCCCTCCTCACCGGTCAGCGCATACTTCAGCAGCGTCAACCATGGCAAGGAGCATCTGTTGTTGGATCTCAAGGACATTTCCGACCGGGAGCGTTTCGATGCCATGTTGCAAAAAGCCGATGTGCTTATCACGAACCACATGGCCGCGGATGCCGAAAAGCTCGGTCTGACACGATCGCGCTTGCGGTCCTTGAACCCCGCGCTGATCCATGCTCACATCAAGGGATTCGCCTCGCAGCCCGAGCGGCCGGCCTTTGATGTGGTGTTACAGGCGGAAAGCGGCTACATCAGCATGACCGGAGCCGACAAGGGCGCACTTGCCAAACTGCCCATCGCCATGATCGATGTCCTGGCTGCTCACCACTTGAAGGAGGGGATCCTCCTGGCATTGCTCCTGCGTGCTCGTAACGGCAAGGGGGGCCATGTGGAGGTTTCACTCGAAGAGGCTGCGCTTACCGGGCTCATCAATCAGGCCAGCAACCATTTGATGACCGGACATGTGGCCGCACCGATGGGGACGCTGCATCCCAACATCGCCCCGTACGGCGAAACATTCCGATGTGCGGATGGAGGTTCGATCATACTCGCCGTTGGCAGCGATGTTCAATTCCGCACCCTCTGTGCGGTGCTGGACAGGGTCGATCTGTCATCGGACCAACGCTTCACGACCAATACGGATCGTGTTCGTCATCGCATGGCGCTGGCCGAGGTATTGGCACCGTCCATCCTCGTGCATCAGCGTGGCCACCTGCTCAAAGCGCTTATTGCTGCCGGGGTCCCCGCCGGGGCCGTGCTGGGTATCGATGAGGTTCTTGCCTCTCCACTGGCTAGGACCATGGTCGTGGAGGAGATCATCGATGGGGCACCAACGCGGCGCTTGCGGGGCAATGCCTTTCATCTCTCCACACTTTGATCGGACCGCTCAACCTGTTCGCTTCCGGTGTAGAGCATCTTTCAGGATCACGATCAATTGGCGCGCCTCCTCTTCGGTAAGCCCTTTTCCGAAGACCACCTTCCGACCGAGATGTTCGAATCCGAGGCGTTCGCCACCGATCACCCAAACACTGTCGTTCCACTGCCCTTTCCACGAGCGGGGGTCGATGTCTATCATACCAAGCTTCCTGATGTTGTCCACGAAATAGTCCGTGGCCCGGCCATAACCGAACAAACTGTCCTTGACCGTGAGCGTGCCTTCCTTGATCCGCCAAAGCTCGAATCCTTTCAAGCGCCAGAGGGTGGCCCTGCCGATCTTCAGTAGAAAGTAGGCCCAGAAGGCCAGAAAGGCGAGCAGATACTGACGCAAGGGGTCCCCGGCGGCCAACTCGCTTCGCGCGTGGATGATGTACGCCCCACATAGCAGCCAGGCCAGGGTCCAGATCACCAGGACCGTCTCCTTCGACCGTGAAGGCCTGGCACTGATGACCACGGAAATGGATGCGTTGGAGCGCTCCACGCTCACCCTGTCGCTCAAGTATTCCATTACACGTTCACCGAGGACACCACCTCATTGTAGAGGTCCACATAGCGCGGAAGAACATTGTGCAGATCGAAACGACGGGCCTGCTCCAAGGCGCCTTCGCGGTATCGCTGATAGGTCGCTTCGTCATTCAAGATCGCCCGTGCATTGAAGGTCATTGCCTCCACATCGCCGACCGGGCTCAACAGTCCACTGATGCCATGGAGGTTCACCTCGGAAAGTCCACCGGCATCCGTGCTCACCACCGGCACCCCACAGGCCATCGCTTCCAGTGCCGCCAAACCGAAGCTCTCGTTCTCACTGGTCAGCACGAATAGGTCGCAACTTGCCATGATCTCTTCGGGACGGGTCATCTTGCCCAGGAACTGGATCCCCGAACAGCCATCGGCATGTCGGCACATGGCTTCGAGACGTTGTCGTTCCGGTCCGTCCCCGATCATCAACAGCCGGAGGGGCATCTCCTTGCGCAATGCCTTGTATAAATGGACCACATCCTCCACGCGTTTCACCGGTCGGAAGTTGGATACATGGACCAGGACCTTTTCCCCGTTCGGGGCATATCGAGCACGTAGACCGGGGTCGGGTTGATGCTTGTATTGGTCCACACAGACGAAATTGGGGATCACACGAATGCCGGGCCCGCCCTGGTCCGCATGCTTCAGTGGGAAGTGTTCGTACATGTCCCGCTTCAAGCTCTCGCTCACGGCCGTCAAGGCGTTGCTGTGTTCCATGCTGAAGGTGATCACCGGCTCGAAGCTTGGATCCCTGCCCACCAGGGTTATGTCCGTACCGTGGAGGGTGGTGATGAACGGCAGGTGGATCCCCTGTGATGCGAGGATACGTTGTGCCATCCATGCTGCTGAAGCGTGCGGGATCGCATAGTGCACATGAAGCAGATCGAGCCCTTCGTACTTGGCCACGTCCACCAGTTTGCTCGTGAGCACCAACTCATACGGCTGATAGTCGAACAGCGGATAGTCGCTCACCCGTACCTCATGATAGAACACATTGGGATGATCGCGCAGGCGCACCGGGCGATCGTAGGTGATGAAATGAACGATGTGTCCATTCCCGGCCAGGGCCATGCCCAGTTCCGTGGCCACCACGCCACTGCCTCCGAAGGTGGGGTAACAAACGATACCTATGCGCATAGGGCTTTGGCTTCCGTGGAATATTGAAGGGGTGGCTGCTGCAAAGGTGCACATCAGTAGTGAACCTGTTCATGCCGGAAGTTCCGCTGTACGGGGAACTTTACGCCCATCCAAGAACGACTGGGATGCACTTGGAGCGAAATGCACCTAAGGCGCGGCATATCGGTTCGAATGCACCAAGAGCCCGCAACCCAACATGCCACCGGTCACGAGGTGTCACATCGCTCTTTCACAATTGACCCGTTCACGCCTGCGTACCTTTGTGCCATGTCCACCACACTGCTTACCATTCTTATCGCCGTGGTCCTCTTGGGAGCAGCCTTCGCAGGTATCGCAGTGAAGATCTGGGCGAAGAAAGACGGTGAGTTCGCAGGGACCTGCGCCAGCAACAACCCACTCGTTCAAAAGGAAGGTGGAAGTTGCGGTTTCTGTGGCGCACGGCCCGAGGAGCAGTGCCGCAGGGAGGAGGCCCCGCAGTGAGCTCTGAAGGTTCGATGGCTATGTGCTCTTCGCACTGCCTTGGGATGGTTCCGGCTGTGGCCAACCCTTGGAGCTCCACACGGAATAGCCCCCCTTGCCATCGTCCATGATGAGGTATGCATCCACGTGCGGATGCTGTTCCAACCAGTACTGCGCTTCCTCCGGCCCCAGGACAAGCATGGCCGTGGCAAGGGCATCCGCGGTGGCGCAGTCGTCGGCGATGATCGTGGCGCTGAGCATGGCGTTCATGGCGGGGCGGCCGGTGCGCGGGTCGATCGTATGTCCGTAACGTTTGCCATCGATCTCGATGAACTTGCGGTAGTTGCCACTGGTGGCCAGGCTCCGATCCGCCAAGGGCACCACCGTCTGCTGCACGTGCTCCTCCCCTTCCACCGGCTTGTCGATCTGGATCGACCAAAGCTCACCTCGGTCATTGAGCCCTCGGCAACGGACCTCACCACCGACCTCCACCATGTAGTCGGTGATCCCATGCCTCTCGATCAAACGGGCAAGCACATCCACGGTGTAGCCCTGTGCAATACCGTTGGGGTCGAATTGCACGGCTCGATCCTGTTTGTTGTAGGTGATCATCGGAGGGATGACACGCTGTTGGCGCCAACGCTCATCGATCTCGATCCGATCCATGCCTACCACCTCCATCAGGGCGAGCACTGCGTTCGTATCCAGGTCGGAACGCCCCTTCCTGCCCAAGCCCCATGCCCTTACCAAAGGAAGCACGGTGGGGTCGAACGCTCCATCCGTCGAATACCATAGTTGCTCTGCAAGCGCCACCACGGTGCGGAAGTGTACATCATCGCTTGCGAATGCACGCTCGGCGGCGTTGAACGCATTGACAACACTGGTACTGTCCCACAGGCTCAGGCTGCGATCGATCACACGGAACAGGCTGTCCACCGGGCCGCTCAGGTCGCGTTGCAGGCTGTCCCGGTACTTGATGGTGAAGGTGCTTCCTTGAGCCTCCCCATGTAGGGTGATGGGCATGTTCCGATCGGCCGAACAAGCCATGAACAACAGTGGAACGATCGGCGTGAGGATCCAGGGGCGATGCATGCCACAAAGCAACACAAGCCGATCAGAACAGAATGGAGAACCCGATGTACGGTAGTCCTATCACCGAGTCCTCAACGAACTCGGTGGTATTGATCATGGCCAGGTCAACGGATAAACCCTGCCCCAACAGCCGGATGCCGTAGCTCCAGAACGCATACTCGTTCTCCGTCAGTATCCAATTCTCAGAGACCAGGGCCACCATGGGCGAAAGTCTGTAGGTGGCTGCAAGTGTCAAAATGCCACCCGGACGTTCCCTTTCAGGACCGATCAACACGCCTCCACCAACGCTCAAGTGTGCGTCGCGGTTGCCAAAGGTCGCAATGCCATGCACAATGCCTGACGTTATTCTCCGATTTCCATCTCCGTTCCATCCGTAGACAACTGTCGCGTTGTTCAGCACCATGGTATTTGCAGCCAGATGCACACCATCAGCGACGCGTGCCCCAACCTTCACTTGACCGAAGAAAGCCGGTATCCTCCGTTCGCGACCGAGCAGGGAGAACAGTTCAAAGCCACCCCCGACGGAAAGGTGCCTGGTAAGTCCTGCTTCCACTGAGGAGATGAGCGCATATTTGTTCCTGTAAAGCACCGCCCGCCGTTCCAGAGGCCTTGCCGATGCCAGCGCCAGATAGTTCGAAGGGTCGGCCACCCTGAACCACGACCACTGCTCGCGAGGTGCTCCATCTTCGATCCGCTCGATCTTCTGCACGCTTCCTCTGGGGATCGTGATAACACCCAGCGGTCCGGTCTTGATGGTCACGCTGATATGATCCCCGGCTACGATGGTGCCAAGCAAGATCGAGCCGTCCTTGAGCGCAACGCGATGTACCGAAGCGGTATCCGGCTCCAGATCGGCAATGCCCACTGCTTGCGCTGAAAGCAGCTTGCTCACGAACAGGAGAAAGATCCACGGTACGTACCGCATGCTCCGGAGAACGCTGTATCGCCACCATCATTGCACTTCTCCCCTGGAACGAAAAAACCCGCTGAGGAGCGGGGCTTTCCTGACCATCTCCAATGGTCGATGCGTGATCCGTCAACCGCCGAAATCGTCGAAGGCGACGTTCTCCTGGGGAATGCCCCAGTCGTCCACCATCTTCAGCACCGCAGCGTTCATCAGCGGTGGGCCGCAGAAGTAGAACTCGATGTCCTCGGGTGCTTCGTGCTTGCTGAGATACTGATCGATCACGGCCTTGTGAACGAAACCTGTGAAGCCATCGCCGACCTCATCATGGACGTCCTTCTTCACCTTCCAATTATCCTCAGGCAACGGCTCGCTGAGCACCACGAAGAACTTGAAGTTGGGGAACTCGCGCGCGATGCTGTTGAAGTGATCGAGATAGAACAACTCGCGCTTGCTGCGGCCACCGTACCAGTAAGTCACTTTCCGGCCGCTCTTCAGGGTGTGGAAGAGGTGGAAGAGGTGCGATCGCATCGGCGCCATGCCGGCACCACCTCCGATGTAGAGCATTTCAGCTTCGGTCGGCTTGATGAAGAACTCGCCGTAGGGGCCGCTGATGGTGACCTTGTCGCCGGGCTTGCAGCCGAATACATAGCTGGAGCAGATGCCGGGGTTCACGTCCATCCAGGTGTTCTTGGCGCGGTCCCAGGGTGGTGTGGCGATGCGGATGTTGAGCATCACGATATTTCCCTCGGCCGGGTGGTTGGCCATGGAGTAAGCGCGGAAGATGGGCTCATCGTTCTTCATCTTCAGCGGCCACAGCTTGAACTTGTCCCATTCGGCCTGGAAATCGTTGGGGTCGCGGCCCAGGGCCACCAGTTCAGGGTGGGCGGTGATGTCCATGTCCTTGAACTCCACTTCGCAGGGAGGAACATCGATCTGAATGTATCCACCGGCTTCGAATTCCAGGTGCTCACCCTCGGGCAACCGCACCACGAACTCCTTGATAAAACTGGCCACGTTGTAGTTGGAGACCACCTCACACTCCCACTTCTTGATGCCGAAGATCTCTTCGGGCACTTTGATCGTCATGTCGTTCTTGACCTTCACCTGGCAACCCAGGCGCCAGTTGTCCTGGATCTCCCGGCGGCTGAAATAGGGCTCCTCGGTGGGCAGGATCTCACCACCACCTTCCGTGATCTGGCATTTGCACATCGCGCACGTGCCACCGCCGCCGCAGGCGCTGGGCAGGAATATCTTTGCTTCGCTGAGCGTGGTGAGGAGGGTGCTGCCCGCCTCCACTTCAATGTTCTTCTCGCCGTTGATGCTGAGCGTGACCAGCCCGCCGGGGGAAAGCTTCGCTTTGGCGTACAGGAGCAAGGTCACCAGCAAAAGCATGATGACCAGGAAGACGACGACGGTAACAAGGATGGTGATAGGCATGTGCTTCGATCAGATCTTGATGCCCATGAAGGCCATGAAGGCCATGCCCATGAGACCGGTTACGATGTAGGTGATGCCAAGTCCACGCAACGGCGCTGGAATGTCGCTGTAACGAAGCTTCTCGCGGATGGCCGCGATGGCCACGATCGCCAGGAACCAGCCCACGCCACTGCCCAGCGCGAAGCTCGAGGCTTCGGCGATGTTGCTGTACTGGCGCTCCTGCATGAAGAGGGCACCACCCAGGATGGAGCAATTCACAGCGATCAGCGGCAGGAAGATCCCCAGGGCTCCGTAGAGGGCCGGTGCGAACTTCTCGACGACCATCTCCACCAACTGTACGATGGAGGCCACCACGGCGATGAACATGATGAAGGAAAGGAAGCTCAGATCGATGTCCTTGAGATCGGCACTCAGCCATGACAGAGCCCCGGCCTTCAACACATAATTCTCCAACAG
The DNA here is from genome assembly GCA_041745875.1 of Flavobacteriales bacterium. Classification (GTDB taxonomy): domain Bacteria; phylum Bacteroidota; class Bacteroidia; order Flavobacteriales_F; family PHOS-HE28; genus PHOS-HE28. The sequence continues at coordinate 25,085 of JBGTIB010000191.1, forward strand.
GTAGTTCACCGGCACGGTCACACCCAGTACGAAGATCACCGCAGCACCCAAGCCCACGCCCGTCTTGACCGTTTTCGAAACAGCCAGGTACGAGCACATGCCCAGGAAGTAGGCGAAGATCATGTTCTCGATGAAGATCGCCTTGACGAAAATGTTCAACAGCTCCATGGTCTTTCCCTGATTAGGATTGTTCGATCAGCTTGGTGTTCCTGGAGCGTTGTATCCAGATGATGATACCCACGATCACCAGCGCCATCGGAGGCAGGATCATCATGTTGTTGTTCATGTAGCCCATGGCGTAAAGGCCGGTCTTCGCCGTGGCATCGCCCAACAGCGGAAAGCCGAACAGTGAACCGGAGCCGAAGAATTCCCGAAGGAAGCCCACCACCACCAGGATCCAGGCGTAGCCCATCGCGTTGCCGAAGGCGTCCAGTGCGCTGGGACCCGGTTTGTTGCCCATGGCGAAGGCCTCGAAACGGCCCATGATGATGCAGTTGGTGATGATCAGGCCTACGTACACGCCCACCTGCTTGGCCACGTCATACACGAATGCCTTGAGCACATTGTCCACGATGATCACCAGGCTGGCCACCACCACCAGCTGCACGATGATGCGGATGCGCGAAGGGATCATGTTGCGCAGCAGGGAAATGATGACGTTGCCAGCCAGCATCACAAAGAGCACACTGGCGCTCATTACCAGGGCGTTCTCCAACTTCACGGTGATGGCCAGGGCTGAACAGATGCCCAGCACCTGCACGGTGATCGGGTTGTTGTCGTCCAGTGGATCGGTGATCAGCTTGCGGTTCTTCTTGCTGAAGAGACCTTCCTGGGGTGCCACGGGGGCGCTTGCGGCGGTGCTCATCGCTGGGAAAGGTTGTCGGTATCGTTCAATGTCGTGAGATAAGTGTAGTAGATGGAAAGGGTCCGTCGCAGCATCTCGTCCACACCATCGCTGGTGATGGTCCCACCACTGATGCCATCCACCCCATGCGGACTGGTGGTCTGTGTGCCGCCCTTGTAGACCTTGATGCTGGTGAATTCGCCGCCCTCATCCGCGATCTTTTTTCCTTCGAACTGATCGGAGAAATAGAGCGTGTTGATCTCGGCACCCAGGCCGGGTGTTTCGCCCTGGTGATCGAAGGTCCCGCCGACCACGGTACGTCCATCGCTGGCTACGGCCACATACCCCCAGATCGGGCCCCACAGTCCATTGCCCACCATCGGAAGTATGTACAACGGCTTGCCGTCCTGTTCTGCGATGTACATCGGATAGCGCATATCGGCGGCGCTGACCACATTGGCCTTCTCGTCGCGGTACTGCTTGCGCACATCCAGGCGGAAGGCGTCACCGTTCACTGGATCGGTATCGGCCCCCTCCACCGGGCGGCCCTCCGCATCCACCAACATGGTCTCCCGGATCATCTCCTTGTAGAGATCGGGGGCTTCGTCGCGCGTCACCTTCACGTTCATGGCAGCCAGTATGTTCTGCATCTTCTCGCGCCGAACGTTCTCTGTCTGGAAGGGCTTCAGGCTGGAATAGGTCAGTGCCAGCAGGGTGCCCACCACCACGACCATTACGATGGCGAAGGTGAAGGTGAACTGGTTGCTGTTCTTGTCGATGGCCATTGGGGCTTGCGTTTAGGCGGTGCGTAATTCGGCGCGTTTCAGGCGGCGCTTCACATTGGCCTGCACCACGTAATGGTCGATCAGCGGTGCCATCACGTTCATGAAGAGGATCGCCAGCATCATCCCCTCGGGGTACGCTGGGTTCACCACGCGGATCAGGATGGCCAGGAAGCCGATCAGGAAACCATAGATCCACTTGCCGGTATCGGTCTGCGTGGCCGTGACCGGGTCGGTGGCCATGAACACCAGGCCGAAGAAGAAGCTGCCCAGCATCAACTGGTGCAGGATGGGAATGCTCATGAAATACTTCACCGTGCTGGTATCCGGCAGACCAGGCGATACCCAGTTGAAGATCGCTGCCATGGCCACGCCACCGAGGAATGTGCTGAGCATGATGCGCCAGCTGCCGACCCCGGTGATCAGTAAGATCGCCGCGCCGATCAGGCAGGCGAATGCGCTGGTCTCGCCGATGCTCCCGGCCTCGAAGCCCCAGAAACTGTCCATCAGGCTGACCACCCCGTTGCTGTTACCGGCGGCAGCGTGGCCCATGCTGGTAGCTCCGCTGAAGCCGTCCACCGTGGCCATTCCGTCGGTGCTTACCCAAACCTTGTCGCCACTCAACCAGGTGGGGTATGCAAAAAAGAGGAAGGCGCGAGCCGTAAGCGCCACGTTCAGGATGTTCATTCCGGTGCCACCGAAAACCTCCTTGCCGATCACCACAGCGAAGGCCGTACCCACGGCTACCATCCACAAGGGTACATCAACGGGCATGACCAGGGGGATGAGCATGCCACTGACCAGGAAGCCTTCCTGGATCGGGTGACCCTTGATGCTGCAGAACACGAACTCGATTCCCAGGCCCACGCCATAGCTCACCACGACGATCGGCAACACCTTGATCGCACCGAACAACACCTTGTCCCAGAATCCCTCGCCCAGCACGGTGAATTCGCCGATCGCCGCGAAGTGCTGGTGCCCCACGTTCCAGATCCCGAACAGGAGGCAGGGGATCATCGCCGTGATCACGATGCTCATGGTCCGCTTCAGATCGATGCCATCGCGGATATGTGCACCGCGTTGCGTGGCGTGACCTGGCGTGAAGAGGAAGGTCTCCAGCGCGTCGAACACCCAGTGCAGCTTCTCCAGCTTGCCCCCCTTGCTGAAGGAGGGCTTCAAATTATCGACTGTCTTACGAAGTGCCTTCACGGTACCGGGCTTAGGTTGTTTCCTTCTTCAGTTCATCGAGTCCCTGACGCACGATGGCCTGGGAGTCGATCTTGCTGGTGCATACGAACTCGCACAGGGCGAAATCCTCCGGCACCACCTCATAAAGTCCGAGCTTCTCCATTTGTTCAATGTCGTTGGCCAGGATGGACTTCAGCAAATGCACCGGGTAAATGTCGAAGGGGAAGACCGCCTCGTACTGACCGCTCATGACGAACGCCCGCTCCTCTCCGTTCTGGTTGGTGTCCATCGCATAGCGCTTGCCCGGCATCAACCACGTGGGATAACTGCGGCTGGCGCTGAACTTGTCCAGTCCCGGACCGGCCCATCCATCGGTGATGAAGAACTTGGGTTCGTCCCCCTCGGGCAACAACGTGACCTGTCCATGATAGAATCCCAGGGATCCGTCGTTCGCCACCCGGTCGCCTGTGAGCGGGTTGCCACTTACGATCCGGACGCCTGCAGGCACTTCCCCAAGCAGTTCCTTCATCTGGCATCCCACGATGGTACGCACATACCTCGGGTTCTTCGCTTCGCTACCGGTAACCGCCACCACCCGCGTGGCATCCAGCCTGCCGGTGTTGAACAGACGCCCGATCGAAAGCACCTCCTGAACGCCGCACACCCAGTAGAGATCCCCCTTGTTGATGGGTGCCACATGGTGGATCTGCACCCCCACATTGCCAGCGGGGTGTGGGCCATTGAAGGTGTGGCGTACCACACCGCTCGCATCCAGGAACTCACGCGCGGTGGTCTTATCGCTGACCCCCAGGAACACCTTGCCCTTGGTCAATTTCGCCAGGGCGTTCAATCCGCTTTGCAGATCCGCACCCTGGCCGCGTACCACCAGATCCAGATCGGGAGCCAATGGATTGGTGTCGATACAGGATACGAAGATGTCCCTGGGCTCCTGTGCCGGGTCGGCCACCACATCGAAAGGGCGCTGACGGATCATGGGCCACGCACCGCTGGCCAGCAGCTTCTGCACCACTGTCTCTCGGTTCATGGTCGAAGGGTCCCCCGCACCGAACTCCTCGTAACGCTGCTCGGTGTCCGCCAGAATGCGCACTTCCATGATCCTGCGCTTGTCGCCACGTACCACATCGGCGACCTCCCCGCTCACCGGGCTGCTGTAGCGTACCCGCTCGTTGTACTTATCGTGGAAGAGCGTGGTGCCTGCCTTCACCTGATCGCCCGGTTTCACGAGCATCTTCGGTATCAGGCCATGGAAATCGGTCGGTTTGATCGCGACGACCTTCGCGGGATCCAACTGCACAAGGACTTTCTCAGCTTCGCCTTGAAGGCGGATATCAAGTCCTTTGCGGATCCGAATGGTCTTGGACATGGTTGTGAGGGGAGCCCTGTTCCGATAAGGCGCGGCAAAATTAGATATCTTTCGGAACCACCCACCAACGCACCACAACAGCTTGTTTTTCTTGTACAGCGCGGTATTCCGGCCCATGGCAACCCTTCGTCCGATGCGCCATGCCGCCCTGGCGACCATCATGACCCTCGGTTGCGGTACCACCCAGCCCGGTGTCGGAACCCGCAACGGACCGCCCACGGAGCACGAGTACTGGTCGTTCACCGAATTGCGTTACGAGGACCACGTGTACAGCCCGACGGTGCGCACCGTGCAACTGTTCAAGGAAGGATTCGAACTGGCCCCACCCATCATCGAACTGGATGGCGAAGAGGTGCTCGTATTGCGCTTCGACGACCTGCATCCCGATCCCGAGGCACTCTCCTACACCATGGTGCACTGCGATGCCAAATGGCAGGCCAGCGACATGATGCGCGGACAATACCTGGTGGGGGCCGACAGCGATTTCCTGCCCCCCGCCCGCCAGAGCTTCAATACCCTGCAGCCATTCCTGCAATATGAAGTGTTGCTGCCCAATGCGATGATGCGCCCGGCCCGCAGCGGCAACTACCTGCTGAAAGTGTTCCGGGGCAGTGATGAGGACGACCTGGTCCTGACCCGACGTTTCATGGTCTTCGAACAGCAGGTGCAGATCGATGCGGCCATCCGGGCCAGCCGCCAGGTGGACCTCCGCGATCAGGCCCAACAAGTGGACCTTACGATCCGGCACCCCAACCTGCCTGTGCAGGATCCCTTCAACGAGATCCACGTGTCGATGCTGCAGAACATGCGGTGGGATGACCTGCGGACCGGCTTCACCCCCCGTTTCATGCGCGGCACCGAGCTGGTCTATGATCATCCTGAACAAGGCTTGTTCATGGGTGGTAACGAGTACCGCAACTTCGATCTGAAGGACCTGCGTTTCGCCACGCAGTTGGTGGAGCGCATCGAACCCGGCCCGGGGGAAGGCGTGTACCACGCACACCTGGTGGCGCAGCCCAAACGGAACATCCGGGTGTACTTCGATCAGCCCGACCTGAATGGCCGATTCTTCGTGCGCAACGACTTTTTCGATGGTGACCCGTTGGGTGCCGATTATGTCATGGTACACTTCACCCTTCCATTGGCCGCACCCATGATGGACCCGGTACATGTCTTCGGTGCCTTCAGCGACTGGAAGTGCACCCCGGAGAACCGGATGACCTGGGATCCAACACGCAAGGCATACACGGCGGCGATCCTGCTCAAGCAGGGTTTCTATGATTTCAGCTATGTGACCATGCCACCTAAGGCCCGCACTCCCGATATCACGGCGATCGAAGGCAGCCACTTCCAGACGGAGAACGACTACCTGGTCCTGGTATACTTCACGGATCGTATGCAGCGTCTGGATCGACTCGTGGGTATACGCTTTCTCAATAGCAGGCGGGGTTGAAACTTGTAGCGTTCGCACGTAGCCAACATCCGGCTACGGGAGAACATCTGAACGTCCACCGATACCTCGATCCAGATCAGGGAACCATTCACGTCCAGGCATTGCACCCGCCCCACCCATTTCGGACCAGAACGGGATCGACGACCTCTAACGCAACAAGGTTACGTGCCCGGTAAGGTGGTTCTGAGCACCTTCGTGATCGACATACCGGACTTCCCAGTAATAGGTACCATCGGGACATTCGCCCCATTCACCTCGACCGCTCCAACCCCGCCGTACGTCCTTGTTCTCATATACCACCTGTCCCCACCGGTTGAATACCCTGAGTTCAGAGGATACCAGGTTCCGCTCGCGTACAGGCACGAAAAAGTCGTTCGATCCGTCGCTGTTCGGCGTAAACACATTCGGCATTTCCAGGATCGTCTCACATTCCAGAACGGCAAGCTCCACGCTGTCCGTAGCAATGCAACCAGCAAGATCCACAACCACATTATAGGTGCCGGCCTGCGTGGCACTGAAGGTCGGACCGATGCTCTGGTCCTGCCACACGTATTGCGCCCCCTCCTGGTAGGCGTTGAGCAACCACATGGCATCACTACAGAACGCAGTATCGGGGCCAAGGTCGACCACCGGCAAAGGTGCCCCTACGATGATGACGGTGTCACTCAGGGATGTACATGTCCCTTGGACATCCACCCAATACGTACCTGGTCCCATGGCGGTGAAGGAGGTTCCGGTCGACCCGTCCTGCCAGAGATGATCGCCGGCCACGTTCGACATGATCGTGATCTGATCTTCAGGACATAGTGATGCATCAGGACCCAGGTCCAGTGTTTCGATGGTCTGTAGCGTCACTTCCACACTGTCCGTACTGGTACCACATGCCGTGGTGATCTCCACCCAATAAAGGCCGGCTTCGGTCACTTCATAGGTGGGATCGGTGGACCCGTCGTTCCAGACATAGGTCGCATTCGTCACACCGGGATCAAGCACCAGCGTGGCTCCTGGACAAAGCACGGTATCTGCCAGCACTTCAACCGAACCACCACCAGGAGCGACCGTGAATCCATCCAGGCTGCCGAATCCGCCACCGGTCAAGGTCTGCATCGTGAAAGACATGTTACTACTTGTTGCTATGAAGCACATGAAGTAGTTGTTCCACACCGAAGCTGCCATGGGTATGCTGAACACCTCGCTCGCTCCGTCGATGGTGACCGTAAGGATGAAGGGCGAACCATTCGCGTAGCTACCGGAACCCGTTCCAAAGCAGGCACCCTGGAACTGGAGGGCGTACGAGGTTCCCACGACCAGGCCTGTCATCTGGCCTGTCATGCATTCCTGTTCGATGGGATTTATGCCGTTCGCCAGACCGATCCAAGATCCCCCATCGGGTGAATCGGCAGGGGTCACGGTGGTACCGCCATTCCAGGACGCGAAGGCCAGGTTCAGCACGTCGGGCGAGTTGTTGGCTGGACTGGAACAGTACACCCATCCCGGCAAGTTCTGACCCTGGCTGTTCCCTACGGTGCCTGTGCAGGATCCATTGGTCACAGTTTGGGCTACGCCTCCGAGTGCCACGATGATCCCTATTCCGGTGATCATGCATCGCATGAAAAAAGACGATCTTGATACGATCTGAAGCATTACCGCGTCGCTATGAGTGTACACCTTTGGAGTTGTTGACGCGCAAATTAGGCATGTCGACGCCTGTGTACGATCACACGCTCATCGCAGCGGCAGTCATGCATTGCATTTGTCCGGATACCTACCATTGGGGCGGTTGGCTGCATCGCTTTCATACATGACAGCTTCAACGCCCAACGCAGGGACCCTTTTGTGGTGAACCGGTACCTTGGGCTAGGGCTTGGGCCTGCAAGGATCCACCTTCCATTCACCATGTTCGAATGGGTACATGCCGATCGGTTGCTAGGGATGCATACCAAAAGTCCTTAGCATGCGGTCGCTCGGCTTTCCAAGAAGACACGATCCAATGCGCCATCGAACGTCACCATTGACATTTCCCCGCGTATATCTTCAAACCATGTCGACGCGCGACACTATGAAACACGGACCTGCCAGCATTGCACTGCATAGCGAGGAGGATCGGATGATGGTCCGCCAAGGCGATGGATCGCGCACGGTGGTCTTTCAATGGACCGATGGCGCAGGCGAGCTGCATATCTGGGCGCTCAGTCCGGCGCAAAGCACGCCGTTCCTCGTCCTGGAGGAGGCAGAGCCCTGAGGGCGCCCCCGCTCTAGTCGCCAGTGGGGCCGCTCACTTTTCGATAAGCACCCACCACCGCAAGATGGCGCCGTACGAAACGGGCGGTACCATTGGTGCTTACGAACTTGTTGTAGGTATTGCGCTGCACCCGTTGGAACGCATAGACACTGCCATCGCCGAAGGTGACGGAAAGCACGGTGCCCTTATAGTCCCAGTTGCTCACATTGCTCGCCAGGGCAGCTTCCAGTTCGGCAGCCCTAGCGGCATGTGTTTCAGGGTGAAGGCTCTCCAAAAGCTTGTATGCGGCGATGATCCGCTGGCTCAAGACCTCGGCCTCCTCGCGCTCCGTGGCATCTTGGAACCGATCCGGGTGATGACGCTTCATCAATCCCTTGTAGAGGGTATTCAACTCCTTCAGGGACATGCCCGGTGTGGCTTCCAAAAGTTTACGTGCGTCGGGAACTGAGAGCATGGGATGGGCAAAAAGGGGCGCAAAGGTCGTGATCCGCCTTCACTCCATCACCATGCGCACTGCACGCCCTTCCGTAGGGAATCGCAGTGTATAGGTCCCGACCGGTATCTTCCCGATCGACAACTCCTGGCCAGGCTGATACAGGCCGGAAAGAAGCATTGCACCGACGGCATCATAGAGCACGAACAGCAAAGGATGCTCTGGGGCCGGCTCCAACCTGAAGCGACCAGTGGACGGGTTCGGCACGACATTCATCCGCGATGGGCTGTGAACAGCGGACATACCACTGGTCAAGCACGATTGGTCGAACAGGGTCACCGTGTTGTTGCCACTGTTTGGAATGCATACACGTATGTTCACATGGTCGAAATCGATATCGGCCGGATTTGCGAGACCGGGCACCGCAAGGTCGACACCGGACTGGACGAATGTCGGCTCATAGCGTGTGATCCGTGCCGGACTCCACGAAGCAATGAGGAAATTCCCATCACAATCGATGGTGACACCATCGATGTTCCCCACGCCCGTATTGGCGACCAACAAGGTTTCCGCACCGGTGTTCCTGTCGTAGGCTTTGATGGGTGCATTGCTTCCCCAGAACACGGTGACCAACCGCTCGCCGACCGGATCCCAAACGATGCCATTCGGTTGGCCTCCGGTATTCGTCACTAGTGTGGTGTGTTGGTCGGCCACAGGGTCCACCTTATAGATGCGACGGGCATTGGTATTGAAGTCTGTGATATATAGGAATTGACCGTCGGTGGTGATGCCGTTGGGGAACAGAGCCCCCAAGTCGCGATGGTATAACTCCAGGCCGGTCGAAAGATCATATCCCCGCACACCATTACCCGTGCAAGCATAGAGCACCCCCCCCATGATCTCGAGTCCATAGGGCGGGTCGGGTATATTGATGGCAAAATCCGTGACCGTACCACTTTGATCACGCACCTTGATGCGCGATGTTGAAGTATTGCTGATGAAGTAGCGATCCGCGCCGGGATCGTACTCGACGCTTTCAGGACCATTGTACTGTGCACACGCGGTACAAAGCAGACCTATGGCGAATGTGACCAGGACAGTGCGCATCGTGTGAAGGATCTCCATGGCGACCAAGGTATCACCTATCAGAGGTCGGGAATTGCGCTCCGATGACCCTGGTCATGGGAAAATAGAGCGCAGGGGCGTTAATCTTGTACCGCGACCGACAACTTTGAAATCGGTGCGTGAGATGGCAACAGCGGTAACGAACGGGATCGTGGTAACGGTACGGAGCCGTTTCGAACCAACGCATAGTGACCCGCGTGGTGGACGCTTCATGCACAGCTATCGGATCACGATCGTCAACCAGGGTACTGTGGCTGTACAGTTGTTGCGTCGGCAATGGCGGATCAGCGATAGCCTGGGGGGTGAACGAGAGGTGGAAGGTCCCGGTGTGGTGGGAGAAACTCCGGTGATCGAACCCGCAGGGCGGTACTCCTATTCGAGCGCATGCGATCTGAACAGTGCTCTTGGACGCATGGAAGGTTCCTACCTGATGAAGCGAGTCGATGATGGCACCTCCTTCCAGGTCGCCATTCCAGGGTTCCTGTTGGTTCATCCACCTGTTTTGAACTAAGCTTCATGCAACACTGTTAATTTCACCCAATGAGAGGGTCGCGTCATGCGGCCTTGGTAGTTTTACCCGCCCCCATGAGTACCCTGGAACAACATCCGAACCAGTGTCTCAGGATCTTCAGCCATGCAACTCGAATGCTGGCCTTGGTTCTGGCCGTTGCGCTGTGGATGGTCCCTCAGATGCTTAACGCGTCGGGTACCCGGGTGCTTTGCGATGATCACAGTCTTCCTGTACCCATACCCGCAGGTGAGGAAGAGGAGGTGAAACATACCAAGCTTCCACCGTTGTTGCTCCCCGGGACGGGTCCTTCCTCGAGGCCCTCGCTTTCCTGCCCTGAGCCGCTCAATGCGGACCAGTTGCCGGACGCAGCGCATTCCGAAGTGCCCTACCCGCCGCCCAAGGCGGTGGCCTGATGTAGCGGGACCGCTCGCTCCCGCTCGCGCTACTTGGCCAACCATGTAGCTCGTGTTGCCCGACCACGTGTTCCATTATTCCCCTCATCAGGTTCGTTCGTCAATGAAAAGTCCTCCTCTATTCGGTAGTTGGAAACACGATCTCCCGTCTTCCATCGTCGTCTTCCTGGTAGCGCTTCCGCTCTGTCTTGGCATTGCAGCCGCCTCTGAAGCTCCTCCCATCGCAGGCCTCATCGCCGGTATCATCGGTGGTGTGGTGGTTGGCGCCATCAGTGGGTCACCTTTGGGTGTCAGCGGACCTGCGGCGGGGTTGATCGCGATCGTGCTGGCAGCCGTTGCTGACCTTGGCTCCTATGAGTTGTTCCTTGCAGCAGTGGTCATGTCAGGTCTGATCCAGATCGCACTGGGGTTCCTGAAAGGCGGCATCATCGCCTACTATTTCCCGAACTCGGTCATCAAGGGGATGTTGGCCGGCATCGGGATCCTGATCCTGCGCAAACAGATCTTCCCGGCCGTGGGCTATGACGAGCACGCTGTGGAACACCTCACCTTCGAGGAGGCCGATCACTACAACCAATTGAGCGAGTTCAGCAATATGATGAACAACATCACACCGGGAGCGGTGGTGATCACACTGGTCGGGCTGGCACTGCTGATCTTATGGGAAAGACCGTTCATCAGGCGTATAAAAGCACTGGCCATGGTGCCGGGATCGTTGATGGCGGTGGTGGCCGGCATCGTGCTGGCTGTGATCTTCAGGGACCACGGGGTGCTGAATGTGGGTATAGGGCACTATGTGACCCTGCCGGAACTACCCAAATTGAACACCTTGAAGGATTTCGATTTCGGAGGGCTCATCACCATGCCGGACTTTGGTGCGTTGCTCTCCCCGAAATTCTGGATGGTGGCATTCACTCTCGCCATTGTAGCCAGTCTCGAGACCTTGCTGTGTGTGGAGGCTA
>JBGTIB010000192.1:0-5230 GCA_041745875.1 Flavobacteriales bacterium
GCTCGACACCTTCGACGATTGTGGCGTAGGGCTATTCACCTACCAGAACTACACCTATGGATCGATCGGGGCGATCGCCATCGATAGCGCCAACAATTACATGTACCTGTGTGGTGCATATGTTGGCTACGACGACGGCACCACCAACGACCTGGAGCAACGTTTTGTGAGCCGGTTGCACTTGGATATCACAACAGCTTCACCGACTGAACGGACGGAGACACTCCCGGTATTGAGGGTGTGGCCCAACCCGGCCGAAGGCTGGGCAACCGTGGAATACGACCTGCCCCCAGGTGCGCGAAGCGTGCAACTGCTGCTGAAGGATGCCATGGGCCGGGAGGTGCTGCAACGCAACGCCAGTGGACAACAGCGGCAGGTGGTGCTCGGCTTGGAGGGCTTTGCCCAGGGGGTCTACCTGCTGGAACTGCAAAGCGATGGTGCGCGCCTGGGATCGATCAAGCTGGTGGTTCAATGACGGGGAACAGCGGCAACCAGCTCTGGCATCACACGGCCTTCACCCTGAAGATCCAGAACTTCTGCCCCAGGAAATTGAAGACCGAGCAGAAGCCGGTGGCCCCCACGAAGGCGACGAAGTACTTGTAGGGTATTGCCGCAAAGGCCTCCTGCCCGTGCAGCAGTTGCAGCAGGGCCGAATTGATGCCCACGTTGAGCAGGAGAGATATGCCATAGATCGCCATGAACTTGACGAAGCGCCGGTTGGACCGGTCCTTACGGCGCCAGGTCCAACGCTTGTTCAGGTGGTAGGTCACCATCAATCCGCAGAGGAAGGACAGTGTCTTGGCGAGGGCCTCGTTGCCCAGTGCGCCGGGCAGAATTCCTTCAGGCAGCAGGTTCAGAAATACCCAATAGGCCGCCAGATCGGTGAGCACGGCGAGCACCCCGATGGACCCGAACTTCACGAGTTGCTTGTTCCCTTCCGAGTAGGACTTGGGACGTAGCATGGTCCTCGGCATGGCGGCAGCGATCAGGCCCTCACGGTCACATTTTCCCCGTGACCCACTTGAAGAGGTCGTTGCCGTTGGCGAAGAGGATGAGGCTGAGCAGCAGCACCATGCCCACCATCTGGGCCACCTCCAACACGCGCTGGTTGGGTGCCCGGCGGAAGATCATCTCGTAAAGCAGGAACACGACATGGCCACCGTCCAGCGCAGGGATCGGCAGGATGTTCATGAAGGCCAGGATGATGCTGAGGAAGGCGGTCATCTCCCAAAAGCGCTGCCAGTCCCAAGTAGGGCTGAACAGACTGCCGATGGCGCCAAAGCCACCGATCTGCCCGGCGCCCGACTTGCTGAACAGGAGCTTGAGCGAACTGACGTACATGCCCAAGGTCTCCACACCATAGCGGATGCCCGCCGGGACCGCAGCGATGAAGCCATAACGTTCCGTGGCGACGTTGAACACCTCCTGCATAGAGACGGGTCCCAGTCCGACCAGGCCCTCGTCGCTCACCGGTACTTCGACCTCCATGCGCGCACCGTTCCGTTCCAAGGCGACCTGCACGTTCTCACCCTTCCGCTTGTTCACGGCCTCCACGAAGTCCGCGAAGTAGGCCGCTGGTTCGCCGTTCACTGCCAGGATCCGGTCGCCCTTGCGGAAGGCACCCGTGGCCTCCGCGTTGCCGCCCACCACGATGGTATCCACCGTGAACGGCAGGCGCGGCGAGAACAGGATACGTTCGTTGGCATCCAGCACCTTGTCGGAGACATCGTCGCTGAGCTGGATCTCCTTGCGCATGCCATCGCGTTCCACGGTGATCACGCGGCCGCCTTCGATCAGGATGGAACGGCCCAGGTTGTCCAGGGAGCGCGGTGCCACCCCATCCACCGCCAGGATGCGGTCGCCGTCCATCACCCCTTGTTCCTTCATCACCGCGCTGGGGTGTACGCCCCAGGTCACGCTCTCCAAAGGCAGGTAGTCGCGGCCCCAGGCCCAGAGCACGCCGATGTAGATCACCATGCCCAGCAAGAGGTTCACAGTGACGCCACCCACCATGATGATGAGGCGCTGCCAGGCCGGTTTTGCACGGAACTCATAAGGCTGCGGTGGCTTGGCCATCTGGTCCTTGTCCATGCTCTCGTCCACCATGCCGCTGATCTTCACATAGCCACCCAGGGGCAGCCAGCCGATACCGTACTCGGTGTCGCCGATCTTCTTCTTCCACAGGGAGAACCAGGGGTCGAAGAAGAGGTAGAACTTCTCCACGCGGGTCTTGAAATAGCGGGCGGGCAGGAAGTGGCCCAGCTCGTGGAGCACCACGAGGATGGACAGGCTCAGGATGAGCTGGGCAGCTTTGATCAGGAATTCCATGCAGGGGTCGTTCGCCCTCCTTTCGGAAGGGCAGGTTCGCGGGCCACACGGCGCGCTTCGGCATCGGTGGCCTCCAGGTCGGCCAGGGTGGGTTGGGCAATGAAGGGCACCGTGCCCAGGCAGTGTTCCACCAGGTCGCTCATCTCGAGGAACCCAATGGCATCGTTCAGGAAGAGTTCCACCGCCACTTCGTTGGCCGCGTTGAGGACGCAGGGGGCGTTACCACCGCGGTCCATCGCATCGAGGGCGAGGGCCAGGTTGCGGAAGGTGCCGAGATCGGGCTGCTCGAAGGTGAGCGATGGGTATTGCGTGAAGTCAAAGCGTGGCCAGGTCGTGGGCAGGCGTTCCGGGTAGGCCATGGCATAGAGGATCGGCAGCTTCATGTCGGGCAGGCCCATCTGCGCCTTCATGCTGCCATCGCGGAATTGCACCATGCTGTGGATGATGCTCTGCGGATGCACGATGATCTCGATCTGTTCACGCTTCAGATTGAAGAGCCACCTGGCCTCGATGGCCTCCAGGCCTTTGTTCATGAGGCTGGCACTGTCGATCGTGACCTTGGCGCCCATGCTCCAATTGGGGTGCTTCAGGGCCTGGGCCTTGGTCACGGTGGCCAATTCAGCACGGCTCTTCCCGCGGAAGGGGCCGCCACTTGCGGTGAGCACGATCTTCTCGATCGGATTGTGCCACTCGCCGGCCAGGCACTGGAAAATGGCGCTATGTTCACTGTCCACCGGGTAGATGTTCACGCCTTTTTCGCGCGCGGCCTTGGTGACCAGCTCGCCGGCCACCACCAGCGTTTCCTTGTTGGCCAGTGCGATGTGCTTGCCGGCCTCGATGGCTGCCAGCGTAGGACGCAGTCCGGCATAACCCACCAGCGCGGTAAGCACCAGATCGATGCCTTCCATACCCACTGCCTGCTCCAGTGCTTCCGGGCCTGCGTAGACCTTGATGCCTTCGGCGAAGAGCACATCCTTGGTCGCTTCCAGCCTGCCCGCATCGGCGATCACCACGGCGTTGGGCTTGAATTCCAGTGCCTGCTTGATCAACAACTCCACATTGTTGCCGCACGTAAGCAGTTCCACCTGGAAGTGCTCCGGCTGCTCGCGGATCACGTCAAGCGCCTGCGTACCGATGGAGCCGGTGGAGCCGAGAATGGCGATCTTTTTCATGTGCTCATGGGACCATGTGCTCATGTGCTCATGAACACCGCACACGGTCTGAAAGCGTGCAAAGTTCGCGTTTCGGCAGGGAACACGCGCCAGAAGGCTTATACGACCGCTTTGCGCTGATGCTCGGTAAGCGTATAGATCAGCGAGGCCGGCTCGCACAGGACGGCACTATCGCCATGCAGCGCGATGGGGGCTTTCAGCAAGGTGGGATTGTGCGAGAGGACGTCCAACCAGCCTTCCGCCGTGAAATCCCTTCCACGGAGATGCTGCTGGTAAAAAGGATGCGCCCGGTTCAGGATGTCCTTGGGACGCAGCTTCAGTTGCTTCAATACCTGGCGGACGAAAGTGGTGCTCAACTTCACTTCGCTCACATCCTGCTTGTTCACCTTGGTGGCCAGGGAATACGCGTAGGCCAAGGCTTTGCGTCCTTCGTTGGTGGTGCTGTCGTAGACCAACGTCAGTTCCTTCGCATTGAGGGTGGTGCTCATGGGAGTTGGTGTTGGTGGACCCTGAAGGTAAGGCCGTGACCCAGCAGTTTCGACGCGGGGCTTTCGGATCCGGCACCGAAGCAGCACGGATCTTCGACGAGTTCGGGATTTCGATCGACAGGATCAGAATCTGGCTGAGGCCCTGCGCAGCCGATCATTGATCGCCCGCCCCAGCCCTTCAACAGGGAATTCTTCGGCAAGGATCACACTACAATCAGAGCCATCCAATTCGCGAAGCACGGAGAACAGGTGTCGTGCCGCTTCGGAAAGATCACCCTGTTCGGAAAGCACTTCGCAACGGTGCGCCACATACTCCTTGTGGAAGCTAATCACGCCGGTCGCCTGGCCAGCGAAGCGCTTCAACAATTCCTCCACGTTGCCTACATGCAGTGGTTTGCGTGGGGCATAATGGCTTTCCAACATACCAGGGGCTACTGGCAATACGCGTTTCACGGCGGGCTCAACGCGCCCGATGACCTCTTCGATCGCTTCCAACGGGATACCGCCAGGGCGGTACAGGTGCCAACGGCCGGTGCGGTCCGTAGCGGGCGGACGGTCGTCCGCCCCTACGTCCCAACCGATGATGGTGGATTCGACGCCCACGGTGCATGGCCCGCCATCAAGGATGTAGGGCACCTTGTCACCCAACTGATCGGCCACGTGTTGTGCGGTGGTGGGGCTCACATATCCGAAGGGATTGGCACTCGGCGCAGCCAACGGAAATTCCAGTCGGCCCAACAACTCTATCGCGAGCGGATGGGCCGGCATGCGCACCCCCACCGTGTCCAGGCCGCTGGTGACCAGGTCCGGCACTTCAGGGCGCTTGGGCAGCACCAGTGTGAGCGGGCCTGGCCAGAACGCGTCCATCAATGCTTCGGCGCCGGGTGGCAGGTGTTCCACCAAACGGCCGACATCGCTACGTCGGCCGATGTGGACGATCAGCGGATCGAAGCTGGGCCGTTGTTTGGCGGCGAAGACCTTGAGGACCGCAGCTTCATCGAAGGCGTTGGCGGCGAGACCGTAGACCGTTTCGGTGGGAATGGCTACGATCTCGCCCGCGCGGAGGAGTTGTGCGGCGTGAGCGAGGTCGGTGCCGATGGGGGCCATGGCGCAAAGGTCATCAACCAGGATGGATGGATGTTCGGAAACGCGCCTTGCGGCGCGTAAGTGAAAAGAACCGCAGATGGACGCGGATGAACGCGGATGAAATTCCGGTCACGATGCAGAATGTGATGGACGACC
>JBGTIB010000193.1:0-27877 GCA_041745875.1 Flavobacteriales bacterium
GATCGTTCGTCACGTGCTGCTTGGTGCTCAGGTGCGGGGTGTACACCACCAGGCAACCGCGCGGATCACGACCGAAATGGACCTTGCCGATGGCGGTGAAACGATCGTCGGGATCGGGACCGTTCAAGCGGCGTAGCGCTACATGGGTCACGGTCTCGGTGCTGCCATAGCTCTGGAATACCCGCACCTTAAGGCCCCGGATATCCTCGGTCAACGCTTCGCTCACCGGCCCGCCACCCAACAGGATGGTCTCGAACTGTTGCTCCACGCGTTGTTTGTCCTCCTGGATCGCCCGATGCAATTGCAAGGGTACCATGGCAGTGAAGCGGAAACGGTCCGGCACCTTCAAGTTGTCCAGGATGCTGCCACGTGGATCGATCACATGGAGGTCCAGTCCCAACGCGAAGGCCCGCACCAGTATCATCTTCCCGGCGATGAAGTCGCATGGCAGGCATAACAAGGCACGGTCGCCCGGCATCAACCCGAAGGTCTCTCCGGTGAGGCGCGCACTGTTCACCAGATCACGGCGCGGGATGGAGAAGTGCTTGGGTGGGCCGGTGGTGCCACTGGTCGTGGCGTGAAGACCTTTCCGCAGCAGCGCCAGTTGGAATACCGTATCGGCCACTGGTCCCCAATGAGCATATTTCTTCTGGTGACGTTTGGCGCCCAGTACATCGAAATGGCGATAGGCCTCGAAGTCGCTCAGTAGTTTTCCATCGAGCAGTAGTTGCTTGAAGGCGTTGGCGATGGTAGGATATGGACTGCGGGTGGGCAAAGTGCTTTGATCAGTTGATCCCCAGTTCGGACAGGTCCCACGGGCTCTCCGGATGGTAGTTCAGGTACCCTTTCCCGGCGCGAAGGGGCGAAGGGATGTTGTTGCGGTACACACCGCCAGTTCCCAATCCTTGTGGCCTGTCCACGTTCAACGTTGCCGTGAATTGTGCAATGGCGTTGAGCCCGATGCTGCTTTCCAATGCCGAGGTGATCCACCAACGAATGCCACGCGCTTCGGCCAGGTCGATCCATTCCCGCGTGGCGGCCCAGCCTCCCACCAGACTGGGTTTGATCACGATGTATTGCGGCCGCACATGGTCCAACAGGTCACGCTTCAGGTCGGGTCGGTTCAAGCCGATGAGGTCCTCATCCAACGCGATCGGGATCGGCGGGTCTGCGCACAACTCGGCCATCACTTCGTACAGCCCTGCGGCCACGGGTTGTTCGATGCTCTCCACCAGGAGTTCGGCCAGTTGTTCAAGTACAACGGGCGCATCATCGTACCCGAACGCACCGTTGGCATCCACACGAAGGGCGAGTTGGTCCACACTGTATTCGGCACGCACCGCCCGGAGCAACTCCAATTCATCCGCTATGCCGATGGCGCCGATCTTCATCTTGACCGTCGTGTAGCCCTTCGCGATCTGTTCGCGGATGCGCTGCTTCATGGTGGCTTTGTCACCCATCCACACCAGCCCATTGATCGGGATCGGCCGTCTGCCCAGGGTGAATTCCGAAGGGAAAAGGTTCTTCGTGGCACCGGCATGCAAGTCCCGCAGGCACTGCTCCACAGCGAAACGCACGCTCGGGACCTCGACCAGGTCGGCGTTCAAACGCTGCTGCCAGTCGTCGGTACGTGCGCAGAGTTCGATCAGCTTCACACGCACATCGGCCGGGAATTCCCTGCTATGTCCGGGGAAGAGCGCAGCCTCACCGATCCCTTGGATCGCAGGCCGCGCATCGTCCCAGACGATCAGGTACCATACCGTGCGTGCCTCGATGGGTCCTTTGCTTGTGCCCAATGGGAATTGGGGGTGCAGCGTGTGTTCGATCCAGCGGGCCTTCAGCATCACACCATCAATAGGCCGAGCGCGAATGCCACAGCCGTTGCGAAAGTACCCAGCGCCAGCTTCTTCAATTGTGGATCCAGGACTGCTGGTTCTTCCGTGGTCAGCACCTGCTTCAAATGGCTGGCGAGCACGGGCGTGGTGATCAGGAAACCCCACTGCGGCATGCCGCGCAGTTCCAGCATGGTGAAGAGCATGAGGCACATGAGCCCTGTGACAACGAGCGTTCCGTGGTAGCCCTTGGCCCGGTCGAATCCCAAACGAACGGCTACCGTGATCTTTCCACTGGCCTTGTCGTTCCTGATGTCGCGCATGTTGTTCACATTGAGCACACCCGCGCTGAGCAGTCCGAAGGCGGTGGCCGGCAACAGCATGAACGGCTCGAACTGCTGCGTGTGCAGATAGTAGGTGCCGAGCACGCCCGCCAGTCCGAAGAACAGGAAGACGCTCGCATCACCGAAACCGGCGTAGCCGTAAGGATCACTGCCGTAGGTGTACTTCACTGCGGCGCCGATGGCCAGCAGACCCAGGACCAGGAACAGCAGCGTGGTGATGGACAGCCCCAGTGCGGTGATGATCAGACAAAGCCCGGATATGAAAGCAAGCGTTCCACAGATGAGCAGCGCGCGTTTCATGGTGGCAGGCGCGATGGCACCGCTTTGCACAGAACGTGCTGGTCCAACGCGCTCCACGTTGTCAGTACCGTGGAGATGGTCGCCGAGGTCGTTCGCCAGATTGCTCAGGATCTGGAGCAGGATCGCCGTGACCAACGCCAGTGCCAGTACAATGCTTTGAAAGCCACCCATGAAGGCTGCCAGGCCACTTCCCACGATGATACTGCTGCAAGCGAGGGGCAGGGTGCGCAGACGGAAAGCGTGGAGCCAATGCTTCATGAACGCGGCGAAGGTCGGAAGATCCCGGATGTGTAGATTCAAACCCAAGAACCAACATGCCATGCTACGTACCATCATCTTAGTGCATCTGTTCGTCCACGCGTTCGTCGGATCATCGCAGGACACCTTCTCGATCACTGCTGTCGATCCCGCTACCGGTGAAGTTGGCAGTGCCGGTGCCTCCTGTGTGGACCTGTTCATCGCAGGCTTCAGCGACCCGGGTTTCCTCGCGCAACAGTTGCCGGGAGTGGGCTCGATCAATACCCAGTCCTACTATCTGGCATCGAACCAGAACAACGCGATGGCACGCATGCAGGCGGGTGATACGCCCGAGCAGATCATGGCGTGGGTGGCCGCCAACGATGTGCAGGGGAACTCCACGCAACGTCAATATGGCGTGGCCATGTTGCAGGGTGCGGGCGCAGGTGCAGCGGGTTTCACGGGCGCCAATTGCCTCAGTTACGCGAACCATATCGCAGGGCCCAACTACGCGATCCAAGGGAACATCCTGCTGGGTCCTGAGATCCTGGAGGAGATGGAGCAGAACTTCCTGAACACGACCGGCACCCTGGCCGATAAGTTGATGGCCGCACTGCAGGGCGCGAACGTGGTGGGTGCTGATACCCGGTGTGCAGCTAACGGAACCTCATCCTTGTTCGCCTTCCTGGAAGTGGCGCAACCGGACGACCCTTTCAACCAACCATCGTTGTCGCTGGGTGTGCGCTTGGCAAGCATTGGTGTGGAACCGATCGATTCCTTGCAGTCGCTGTATGATGCCTGGCAGCTCACCGCAGATATTGAGCAATATGGAGCGGTGCGCCAACTGCGCGTTTCACCAAATCCTGCTGAGGACATGGTGGTTGTTCAGTTGCCGGTGGGGACTACCCTGGCGTTGCTCCAATTGGTGGATGCTGCGGGTCGCACCTTACCCTCCGCTACGGAGACACTTTTGGGCGGTCAAGTCCAACTGCCTGTGGACCATCTTGCGCCGGGGCTCTATCACGTGGTCCTATATGAGGAGGGTCGGCGTACCATGGGCAGGTTCGTGAAGCAATGACCAGTTGCCAGGCTCAATTTCGTAGGCCTTGGAAGTACTCCCGCAAGACCTTCGGGCTCACCGTAGCTTCCGTACGCACCACCAATACAGCAGCCTTGTCGTGGGGGCGGTAAAGCGCTTCCAACGATTCCGTCAGGGTGCTCATGTCCGTGGCTTCGTAGCACGGTAGACCGTAACTCCTGGCCAGGCTAATGGGATCGCGTCCGTGTGGTGCCTCGAACCAATGCAGGCGTTCGGGATCCTGGTCCGGCCCGGCGATGTAGCGGAAGATGTTGCCCCCGCCATTGTCGATCACGATCACGCGCAATTCCGGACTGAGGAGCCTGTTCCAAAAGGCATTGCTGTCATACAGGAAGGCGGTATCGCCTACGAGCAGGGTGGTGGGGCGCTGCGTGATGAAGGCGCTGCCCACGGCCGTGCTGGTGCAACCATCGATCCCGCTGGTACCGCGGTTGCTGAAGTAGCGCATGTCCGTTCTCCGTTCGAAGAGCTGGACATACCGCGCGGGAGTGCTGTTGGCAAGATGCACGTCGCTGCCCGGGGGTATCCGTTGCAACACCTGCTCGAACACTTTCAGATCGGACCACGGCGCGTTGGTGAGCTGCTGATGGTGAAGACTCGTCGTGTGCTGGTCCACAGCCCGCCAATCCGTTGCATAAGTGCTTTCCGCCGCACGCACTTGCGGCGCGATCTGCGCAAAGAAGATCTCGGGACTCACCGCGATATCGTGCGTGAGGCTCTGGTACGTGTCGTAGTGTCGTTGGCCCACATCGATGTGCCAATGTTGATCTGGCCGCCAACTTCGGAGCAGACCTTTGATCCGTTTGCTCACCACGGCGCCGCCGAAGGTGATCAGCAGCTCCGGCTTCAGTGCTTCGGAATTGGCATCCTTCACGCCCTCGATCACCCGGTCGATGCAGGTGATGAACGCATGATCGTCAAGGTTCGAGGTCGCTTCGGTGAGGACCGTACACTGCGGAAGTCCCGCCAACAGTGCCAACTGATCCTTCATCCCCTTGCTCCACTCGCCCTGTCCGGCCAGGACCATCACCTTGGGTGAAGTGGAGAGCTGCTGGATGAGCCAGCGTGCATGTTCCGGAAGAATGAAGGACTCGGTCATCACCTGGCCGATCGTCCGGGAGGTGGGCGTATGCTCCGCTACGGTCCCATACAGTGGTTCTTCGAACGGAACGTTCACGTGCACCGGGCCCGGGACCGGCAGCAAGGTGGCATCGATCGCTTCGTTGATCAGTCTTCCGCAGTGCCACCGGGAGAGCTCGTCATCGGAATGCCTTGGCAGCTCAACACTGCGCTTCATGTGCAAGGCAAGCACACCGTATTGCCTGATCGCCTGCCCTTCGCCCTGGTCCACCCATTCCGCAGGTCGGTCGGCTGTGATCACCAGCAGTGGGATCCGCTGATAGAATGCTTCTGCGATGGCCGGCCCGTAATTGAGCACGGCACTTCCACTGGTACTGATCAGGGCCACGGGGGCATGCAGCTGTTGCGCCATGCCCAACGCGAAGAAGGCGGCACTGCGCTCATCGATCACCTGCAGGCACTGGATCTCGGGCTGTGCATCGAACGCGATCACCAGGGGTGCGCTCCGCGAACCGGGGCTGATCACGGCATGGCGCACTCCCTTGGCAGCACCGAGACGGGCCAGTTCAGCGGCTGCGAAATGATCGGAGGTGGACATGTGTGGTACGCTGATCCGGCGCTGCATTGATGCTGCGGTCGGCTAAGATATCGGGGCGTTCGCAGCGGCGATGAGGTCCAGCCACAAGCGGGCCTTGTACACGGTCTCCTGCCATTCATCGTCGGCCACACTGTCCGCAGTGATCCCACCACCCACATGGATGTTCGCGCGATCGGCGAACACTTGCATGCAGCGGATGTTCACATGCAGCTCTGTGGAACCACCTGTGTTCCAGGGGCCCCAGAAACCAGCGTAGAGGCCCCGCTCGTGCGTTTCATGTGTTCCGATGAAAGCCATGGCCTCCGGTCGTGGAGTGCCGCAAACGGCCGGGGTGGGGTGGAGGTCGGCCACGAAACGGGCCAGGGAAGCACCTTCCAAGGAAGCGCGTAACTCCGTGTGGAGGTGTGCAACGTTCCCTGCACCATGTACATGCGGACCGTCAAACACAAAGTCGTGCAGGCCTTGTTCCGTCATGGTATCGGTCACCGCCTGCGTCACCAAGTCCTGCTCCTCACGCTCCTTGGCGCCCCAATCCTGCGCTAGTGGCGGGGCTTTCTCGATCGGCATCGTGCCCGCGATGGAATCGACCACCAGGGTTTTGTCATGCACTTGCACCAGACGTTCCGGTGATGCGCCGAGCCAGGTACCATGTTCGGGACAGTTTATCAGGCATACGAAGGCGTGCGGAAGGGCTTCCAGACCACGGATGAACAGTTCGGGCAGCAACTGGGGCCGGAGTTGTACGGTGATCGTACGGGCCAGTACCACCTTGGTCAGATCGCCTCGGTGGAAAGAAGCCATGGCCGCATCCATGGCGTGGGCATGATCCTGCGCGTTCGGATCCGGCCCTGCGGTACCTCTGAAGGCCGTGGTGCCCTCACACATATCCAGCACGCCAAGGTCTATTCCGGGGTCCATGGGAAGAAGGCGCCGATCGGGGCGTAGTGCATGAACCCTTCCATCAGTGATCTTGAACGGTGAGATCACGAAACGATCATGGGCAGCATCCAGGTCCTTCAAGTTCCATGGCTCCAGGGCGGGTCGGTCCTGTACCCACAGATGGACCTCACCACCCCGGCGGAAAGCGACGAACGTCAGTCCTCTGCCAAGGCATATGCGAAGCGCTGCTTCCAAGCCTTGCATGGCTCAGCGGCGTTCGATCACCAGGTTGGTCAATCTGCAGACGGCGCATAGTTCGCCCTTGTCGTTGTGCACCTTGATATCCCATACATGCATGGTCCGTCCCAGATGCAGCAGTTCGCCGGTGGCGGTGACACTTCCGCTGCGCACCCCTTTCAAATGATCGGCGCTCACTGAGATGCCCACCACCGCCTGTCGCTCCATGTCGACCAGCAGGACCGAGGCCACGCTTCCGAGCGATTCGGCCAATGCCGCAGTGGCTCCGCCGTGCAGCAGACCCATTGGCTGGTGCGTGCGTGCGTCTATCGGCATGGTGGCACAAAGGCGACCGTTTTCATCGACCAGATACTGAATGCCCAAATGCGCCATCAATGTTTTGTCCCGTAGCGCATTGGCGCGCTTGGCGTGTTCGGTGGTGAATACCATGGTCGGCAAAGGTATCGGGTGGTCATCTTTGCAGTATGGAAAAGGTGACCGGCAAGTTGCGCATCCTGTTGGTGGAGGATGAGGAGAGCCTGCGTCTGACGTTGAAGCTCAATTTCGAGATGGAAGGTTATGATGTGACCATGGCCATCACCGGGCCCGATGCGTTGGAGCGGATGCGTGGAGCCCACTTCGACCTGGTGGTGATGGATGTGATGTTGCCAGGCATGGATGGGTATACCGTGGTTGAAACGATGCGCTTGGAGGGAGATGCGACCCCGGTACTTTTTCTAACAGCACGTACTGCTGCTGCGGACCGTATCCGTGGCTTGCGCACCGGCGATGATCACCTGGGGAAACCCTTCGAGCTGGAAGAACTGTTGCTCCGGGTCTCGAATCTCATCCGACGTGCCACGGTAGTGGGCGGCAACGCACTGCCCATGACCTATGAGTTCGCGGGGAACCACGTGGATTTCGGGAGCTATGAGGTGGTGGGGCATGGAGGAAAGAGCTATACCCTGAGCCAACGGGAGATGCTGCTGCTGCGCCTGCTCATCGAGCGTGCCGGTGAGGTTGTTTCTCGCGAGGACATCCTGCAGAAGGTTTGGGGCTACAATGTGTTCCCGACCACACGGACGGTGGATAATTTCATTGTCTCCTTCCGCAAGTATTTTGAGCCCGAACCTCGCGCCCCGCAGCATTTCCATTCCGTACGGGGGGTAGGGTACAAGTTCACTCCCTGATTTTTTTCGGGTGGGTGGCAACCCATTGGCAACTTCTTCGTCTATCCACTATCCAAGGCCAATGTTCTTCCGGGCTTTGGGCTGGTTCCAAAATCCTTGCAGGTTTCCGCGCAGGGGTCCGCAAGGGCCCCTGTTCGGTTTTATACATCGCTCACCCAACCCCAGGGGTCCAAGGGTTGAAAAGTGGTAGTTGCAGTATCGTACACGACATGCTTACCTTGCGACCTATTCTGAACGTTACGACCAACACATCACTGACATGAACCACACATCGTTCCGCAACATTGCTGCCGCTGCCACCCTGGTCTTCGGCCTGGGCACGGAAGTAGCCGCACAGTCCCCGGTGGACATCGGTATGTACCGCAATGGCAACATGCTGGATGTGACAGTGCGTCCGCAAGCCGATTTCAATGGTATCTTCTCGGCGGTCGTGTTCACCGTCCGGTGGGATGCAGGTGCGGGCGCCTCGTTGGGCCAGTTGGTACAAGCGGGATCCGCTGCCGAGTACATACCCGTCGCAAAGTCGGGTGGCGTGCGTGAACATGGATCGGTGAATTACCAGGTGTATGCCGGTTTCGGTACACAGCCCATGACCGCAACTCCGTGGAAGGCAGGCGAGGAATATGTGATCGCCTCCATTCCGTTCACTGGGAAAGGCGAGTTCGAATTGGTGAATGATGCCTGGACCAATGAGTTGAAGAACAATGCCGACTACTACCTGTCACTGGGTGGAGTGGATCGTACGGGCATCATCTACAAGGGGATCGTCGACCATGATGAGGATGGTGGTGTGAGCATCCTCCCGAACCCGAACAATGGTCAGTTCACCTTCATGTTCGAAGTGGCCGAGAAGGGGAAGATCACCGTGGATGTGTTGAGCACCTTGGGACAGAGCGTATTCACCGATGTGCTGAACGACTTTGAAGGCACGTATCGCCGCGATATGGACATCTCGTCCATGAGCAGCGGTGTGTACTACCTGAAGATCACCCGGGGTGAGGAGAGTTCAGTCCATAAGATCGTATATCGCTAGGGTCTGTCCTGGTCACTGAAATGACGAAAGGAGGCGGAAGCCTCCTTTCGTCATTTCAGTGCAGGCAGCAAGTACAGTACAAACTGTCCGGATCATGCCTGAAACCCGTGGTGGTGTCGCGCATCGCATCCACGATGGATCCTAGAAGGGCTGCGATGTCGGGGAGCATGCCGCGTGCAATATCGACCGATCCGCCGATCTCGAGCAGAAGCCCTTCCGAAAGCGAAGGGCGTTGCAAGGGAATGATGCCGGCCCTTACCAATGGTACTTCAGGATGCATCTGGAGGTAGGTCCAGGCATAGACAAGCAGTTGCATCGCGAAACGATGTTCAGGCCCGATGGTGCCCGGCTCCAGTCCCGGGAGCCGCAGATCGCCCGGCTTTACGCTGCCGGTCTTCAGGTCGAGCACATGCGTCACGCCATCGCGATCTTCGATCCGGTCGCATCTGCCCCGAAGCATGACGCCTGGTGATAGTGGGAACGCCAGGTCCAGCTCCAAAGCAAGGGGTATCGTTTTGCAGTGTTCACTGCGCCCGGCCTCGGCATGGAGATACGTCCGGATCGCTTCCGCCGCCATTTCGATGCGCAACCTGAAGTGACCGCGTTCCAAGGTCTCCAGGGGTGTGCGATGCGCCAGGTGCCGGATCAGATCGTCCTTGACAGCCCTGGCTCTTGCGATCAAATGGGCAGCATCCACCATTGCGCCTAGGCATTCCCTGTAAATGGACTCCAGGACATGATGGACCGCTTCACCCAGCACATCGCTGCCGAGCTTCTCGTCCACCTCCTCGGGTGGTCGAAGTCGGAGGAGATATTTGAAGTAGAGATCCAGCGGGCATCGCATCCAGGTGCCGAGCGCAGAGGGCGAAAGGCCGCGTCCGAGCAGGTCGTCGATAGCGCGTTGTACCCCGCTGTCCTTCACCACTTCGATGGTCGGCGAGTGCCTTGTTGGAAGTGCCGCCGTTCGCGTCTGCCGTGTGGATCGGGTGGCCGACCGACCCACCACCTCCTGTTCCCATTGTGCCAGGAAACGGGTGGGCTCAGCACCGCTGCCTCCGGCATCATACACCACCACGAGTTCCTTGGCATGATGGGCCATGCGGTTGAAATGATAGGCGGCAATGGCCTCCCGGTCACCATGCAGTGGAAGACGATGAATGCGGCGCAGATCGAAGGGGATCCAACTTTGATCGGCGGAGGCTTTGGGCAGGTTGCCTTCATTGGCGCCCAAAAGGATCACGCGCTCATGGTCCAAGGCGCGCGTCTCCAGTATGCCCATGATCTGCAAGCCCTGTAACGGCTCGCCAAGGAAGGACAGCTGCTCCTCGCGCAAGAGACGGTCCCGGATAAGCGAGTAAGTGGTCAGGTCCTTCACAGGCAAACCTGCGGCACGCAAGCCGCTGTGCAGCTTCACTTGTAGTCGCGCCATGCGGAACAGTTGTTCCTGCACGTATCGATCATCCACGCGAACGGCCTTTGCCCAGGCCAACAGTGCATTGCAGCTCGCCTGGAGTTCCGTGGCGATCTCCGATATCGGTGCCAGTGCGGTACGCATGGCGTCCGGCACCAACATGGCCGCCTGGCGGGCATGTTGCAGGATCCGTGATGCCGAAATGAACGTGAGTTGGGTTGCGCGCAAAGCCTCCAGTGCGTTGCGTGTGGCATCCCCTTCGTGAAGGAACGGGTGCATGAGCAGACGCTCCACGGCCGTGTGGTGGAACGTGTCACCGGCTTTGGCCGAGGTATGCAACGCGAGGAAGGCGTTCACCAGTCCATGGACGGGAAGCGCCTCCAACGGCAGGCCCATGGTCACGTTCAACGGGCCGATGTCCTCGGGGAGTGCATCCAACAAGGGCATTAGCAATTGTTCGTCGGCCAGCACCACCACGGTCGATGCACGTTCATCCGGGGTCAATTCAGCGAGCCTGTCGGCAGCATAGGTGAGCTGGGCGATGGGGTTGGGTACGGCAACAGCCACAAGTTCCCTTTGTCGGTCCATGATCCCATTGCCCGGTGCGATCTCACCGGCCCCGAGCGCCTCGATCGAGCGCCGTAGGAAAGAACCGGCTTCCTGCCGGGCATCATCCAGGTAGTACTGGTCCGTGTCCCAAGCCAGGTGCACAATGCCTTTCCCTTGAAGGTGGCCCACCACGGCGGTATGTGCCGGTTCCAGTGCATTGAGACCTGCGAACCAGATCGCTTTCCAAGGATGGGACAGGGTATCCTTTGACGCGAGCTCTGCGGCCCGTCGCGCGATCGCCCCCGAGGTCCCCACCGCGGCTTCCATCATTCGCCGGGCCATGATGCGGTGGAGTTCTCCCGCTGCGTGCCATGCATGGAGCATTCTTTCCTGCCCGGGGCTGATCGGACCAAGCCTGAAGCTCCAGGCATCGATCTCGTGATAGGCCCGAAGGTCACGGTAAAGGGTGGCGTGTTCGATCAGATGGGAGTCCACTTCGCTCATGTCACGCAAGGCCACCGGCCCCCACTGCAGCAGTTCAGCGAATTCCGATGCATTGTCGCCAGCCTGCTCCCGATGTGCGCTATACAACATGAAGAGCATTTCCATGGAACTGCCTTGGCGCATTCCGGAGAGGCGCTCCAAAAAGGAACCCATGTCCAGAAGTTCGGGGCTCCAAATGGTGGTGCCGGCTGCCTGGGCGAGGTACTTTCGCAGGTGGATGCCTGCTCTTTTACCCGGCAATACCACCGCCACATGTTCCAGTTCGTGGCTGTGGTGTTCCAGTATAAGGCGTGCAAGGCGATCCAGGAATGCGATCATGGAAAAAGGATTGAACCGTGGCGGAAGATAGACCTCGCTCGTCCCCGGGGGATGGTGCGATCTTCCCACAGTACCGCCGCACCGCCGATGGGCGTCACTACTATCGCATTGAGGCGAAGGACCGTTTTACGGAGATCCAACGGGTGGGCAACCGTAGGCTGATCCATCACGTCACTGCCAATGTCTACCCCGAGATGCTACGGATCGCGGAAATGCTGGATGGCTCCGGAGGACACTATGCAACGATACACGAGGATGAATGGGACCGGGTCATGGACAATGAGTAGGCCTGCTTCCGGCCTGCGCGGTACCTGCACTTCGCTCCTTCGGTTGGTTCCTCCAAAGCCTGAAACATCTATATTCGGCGCATGCCTTCCTACATGACCCTTAGATCCCTTCTCGTGCCGGTGCTGATCCTTGGCAGCCAGGCCCTGTCGGCCACCCACATCGTGGGGGGTGAAATGTATTACGACCACTTGGGTGGCAGCCAGTACCAGGTCACGGTGAAATTGTACCGTGACTGCACAGGGATAGCCTACGACAACCCGATCCGGATCGGCGTTTACAACGGAGTTACGAACGCCTTCCTATTCTCACAGAACATCGCATTCCCTGGCGCGACCAATGTGGATGTTGTGTTGGACAATCCCTGCCTGGCGGCTCCGCCATCGGTCTGTGTGCAGGTAGCTTTGTACACTGCTGTTTTCGATCTTCCTCCCACGCCCGAAGGGTACATCCTATCGTACCAGCGGTGCTGTCGGACCCCGGTGATCATCAATGTGCCGAACCCGGGTTCTTTGGGCCTGACCGTGATGACACGGGTCCCTGGCCAGGATATCGTAAGCAACAGTTCAGCACGTTTCAATATGTTGCCGCCGATCGCTCTTTGCGTGAATGAGCCACTTGTGTTCGACCACTCAGCGATCGATGCAGATGGGGACCAATTGACCTATGAGCTTTGTACGCCTTTCGACGGTGGTACTGGTGGCACACCCAATCCCATACCTGGAACCAATACACAGCCGCCCTACACCTTCATCCCCTGGGGCACTGACTATTCGGAAACATACCCCATTGATTCCTCACCGATCATCACGATCGATCCGGTCACTGGTCAGCTCACCCTGACCCCGACCCAACAGGGCAGCTATGTGGTGGGAGTATGCGTGAACGAATATCGCAATGGGGTTCTTCTCGGTATCACCCGGCGCGATTTCCTCTTCGAGGTGGTTCCCTGCGATGCCAGTGTGGTGGCGGGCGTATTGAGCCAGGCCGCATCGGCGCAGGTCTGCGTAGGTACTGCCATCAACTATACGAATACGAGCGTCGGTGCTTCCACCTATTTCTGGGATTTCGGTGACCCTGCAACACAGGCCGATACGTCATCTGTGGAGAACCCCTCGTGGACCTATGCCGAGCCAGGCACCTACAATGTGACCTTGATCGCGAATCCAGGGCTTACTTGTAGCGACACCACCGTTGTGGTGTACGCCGTGTATGACATTCCCGTTCCCTTGTTCGACGTGCCGGATGCACTCTGCGGCCCATCGGAGATCCAGTTCAACGCCGCCGGTGAATATTATCCCACGGCCGATCTGCAGTGGGACTTCGGCGGTAGTAGCCAGCCGCCTACGGCCTCCGGTCAACAGGTCTCTTCCACCTTCGCTCCGCTGGGAGTTCAACCGGTCACCCTTACCGCCACCCAGAACGGCTGTACGGGATCCTTCACTGCCAATGTCGCCGTGCACCCTTTCCCCGTCGCTGCCATACAACCGCAACAGCAGTTCTGTACCGGGTTGACGATGAATTTCGGCAATGCCTCACAAGGGGCAAGCTCCTATGCCTGGATATTCGGCGATCCGGGTGATCCAGGGGCCGGATCCACCGAGTCGGCTCCAAGCCATACCTATTCAGGGACCGGTACCCATCCGGTCACCCTCATCGCCACTTCGCAGTTCGGATGCGTCGATACGGTCCAGAGCGACTTCGCCGTGTACGAAACGCCACTCCCCACCTTCACGTTGCCGGATACGACCTGTGGGAATGTCGAAGTGACCCTGGAAGTAGAGGGCCAGCACTTCGGAGCAGGCGCGGATGTCCAATGGGACTTTGGTCCCCTGGCCGATCCTTCCACAGCCAACGGGGCCGAAGCCACGACCACATTCACTCCCGGCGAACAGAACGTCACGGTGACCGTCACTGAGAACGGATGCACAGGCAGCTTTGCTGGATCGTTCATCGTGTTCCCCCTTCCCGATGCCTTCTTCGTAGCGGACTTGATAAGCCCACAGCCCGATGGTACCGTCGTCACCTTCACCGATCAGTCGGCGAGCAACGGGGGAAACATCGTCGCCTGGTCCTGGGATATCGACGACTTCTTCTTGGGGTCGGATCCTGTGCTCGTATGGACCGGAGTGCCGGTCTCGCATGCGGTCACCTTGGAGATCACAACGGATAATGGCTGTGTATCAACCTATACCCTGGGCTTTACCATCATTCCCGAGGAGATCGAGATCCCCAACGTGTTCACTCCGAACAACGATGGACAGAACGACTACTTCGTGATCGTGAACGGACAGTACTACGAGAACACGCTCAATATTTTCAATCGTTGGGGTACATCGGTGTACAGTACCACGAATTATCGAAACAACTGGCGGGGTCCCGAACTTCCGGACGGTACTTACTTCTACGTCTTCACGTTGTCGGATGGCCGGGAATTCACCGGACATCTCACCTTGTTGCGGTAGCTAGGGCCGGGGCCTTCGCGGCTTTGGTCACGAGCTTTCGGGAGTGTTGGGACGGCCTTGGCGTGGTTGAAAGAAGGATGCCTTTGGTGCCTTGAATGTGTGATCTCGAACATACCAATGATAGAGACCGTGATCCAGGGAATGGGATAAGGACCGTATCGGGTGCGATCTCCGATCCACTTCTTGAACGGCTGGCCCTCACCCTCCTGCTTTTCTTCATCGCCAGCAGTACGTTCGCCACGCACATCATCGGTGGTGAGATGTATTACGATCACACTGGTGGCAGCAACTATCTGGTGACCCTGGACCTGTACCGCGATTGCAGCCCCGATAACACCAATGGTACCGGCTTCGACCAACAGGTACAGATCGGGGTGTTCACGGGTACAGGACAATTCCTCTTCTACCAGAACATCTCCTATCCGGGAGAGCAGATCGTGCCGGTGGTGATCAACAATCCTTGTTTGACCGCTCCACCGAATGTGTGCATCGCCACGTCGCGGTATCAAGCGGTCTTCAACCTGCCGCCGACGGCATCGGGCTATCACCTGAGCTACCAGCGCTGCTGTCGCACACCCGCGATCCTCAACTTGCAGAACCCGGGCGACCAGGGGTTGACCTGCACGGTGCGCATTCCTGGTACACCGAGCGCGACCAACAGCAGTCCCCGCTTCGTCGATTATCCTCCGGTGGTGCTCTGCGTGGGGGAGGAGATGGTGTTCGATCATTCCGCCACGGATCCCGATGGCGATGTGCTTGAGTATGTGTTGTGCAACCCACTGCTCGGTGGTACGCCGTTGAACCCTGCCCCGCCCCCCGGACCGCCGCCCTACACCCCCGTTGGTTGGGCTGCCGGCTATTCGGCCAACAACCCCATTGATGGCGCACCACCGCTGGTCATTGATGCCTCCACTGGCGAACTTACCGTAACGCCCACGCAGGTCGGGGTATACACGGTGGGTGTCTGCGTGAAGGAGTATCGGGCCGGTGTCCTACTCAGTGAAGTGAGCCGCGATTTCATGTTCACCGTGGTGGTCTGCGATCCGAACATCGTATCCATCATTGCCGTCCAGGACCCTGTGGCGGCATGCAACGGCCTTACCCAGGACTTCGGGAACCAGAGCGTGAACGGACAATTCTGGTCCTGGGACTTCGGCGATCCGAGCACGGTGAACGATGTATCGGATCAGCAGGCGCCCTCCTGGACCTATGCCGCACCGGGAGCATATACCGTGACCTTGATCGCCAATCCCGGATGGCCCTGCGCGGATACCAGTACGGCGGTGTACCAGGTGAACCTGCCGCTCGATCCGGTCTTCACGCCGCCGGGCACGCTATGCGGTCCTTCACAAGTGGTTTTGAACGCAACCGGGAATTTCGCTGCAGCAGCCGATATACAGTGGAACCTGGGTGCGGCCACCTCGCCACCCACGGCGCAAGGCGCACAGGTGACGGCGGATTTCGCGCCCCTAGGTGTACAGGCGGTAAGCGTCACGGTCACCGAAAATGGATGTACACAAAGTTTTACTGCATCGGTGCCCGTAATGCCTGTGCCCGTGGCGGAGATCACCCCCCAGGTGCAATCCTGCACAGGGCTGACGATCGACTTCGGGAATCAAAGTCAGGGCGCCTCCTCCTATGCCTGGGATTTCGGTGATCCCAGCACGGCGAACGATGTCTCTTCAGCGGTTCAACCGTCTTGGACCTATGCAGCAGCAGGCGACTATACTGTTACGCTGACCGCCGACCCCACAGGACCGTGTCCCCATACCAACACGGCCGTCTTCAGCGTGTACGTGGAGATCGTGCCCTCGTTCACGGCACCGCCCATCCGCTGTCCGGACCAGGCAGCGGAGTTCCTTGTAACAGGGAATTTCACTTCAGTGTCCACCATTCAATGGGACTTCGGCGTGATGGGATCACCGAGCAGTGCCAACAGTGTGGCCGCATCCTCGCTCTTTGCCACGCCGGGTGTTTACCCCGTCACCGTCACAGTGAGCGACGACATCTGCACCGGCACCTTCACCGATTCCGTACGCGTGTTCCCTTATCCGGTGGCCGATTTCACCAGTTCCACCCGGGCTTGTGTGGGCGAGGTGTTCGGTTTCGAGGACCTCAGCACGGCATGGACACCCTTGCGCTACGCGTGGGACCTTGGTGATGGCACCCTGTCCGATCTGCCCGCACCCACGCACCAATACCTGGATCCCGGCTTGTACACCGTGTCGCTCACCGTTTCCACGGACAGTGGATGTGTGGGCACCAGCACCCTCGTGCGCACCGGCCAGGTGATGGTATATGCCAATCCCGTGGCGGCATTCAGTGCCCTGCCACGGGAAGTGAGCGTGTACGATCCCTATATCCAGGTGGAGGACTATGCGCAGAACACGGTGTCATGGACCTATGTCATCGAAGGGGAAGAGGTGCTTTCCCCCTCCTTCGACCATTGGTTCAGCGATGGCGGGCAGTATGTGATCACCCAGAGCGTGGTGAGCGCCGATGGTTGCAGGGATAGCACCTCGCGCGTCGTCTTTGTAAGCGACCATGTGTTCTATGCACCCGCTGCATTCACACCGGATGGCGATGGGCTGAACGATACTTGGGCCCCGATCGTGCGTGGTGCCCGGGAATACGAGTTGGTGATCTATGACCGCTGGGGACAGGAGCGTTTCCGAAGCACAGAAACCAAGGCGGAATGGTCCGGCGATGGCGAGTCGCAGGGTGTGTTCATCTACACGGCGCGGATCAAGGAGTGGGGCGCCTTCAGCAAGGAATACACCGGCCACTTCTCGCTACTGCGTTAGTCATTTCCCGCGTTGGCTTCGCGTCGCATGTCCACATGCGCGATGCCGTCCCAGTCGTAATCGGGTCCCTGGCGTTGGTAGCCCAGTTCAGTGTAGAAACGCTCCAGGTACGTTTGCGCCGAAACGATGGAAGGCGTGGGGCCGAAGCGAGTTTCCAGCGTGCGCAATGCTTCTTCCATCACTTCCCTTCCCAGCCCTTGTCCGCGGTGCCCGGCATGCACCACGACACGTCCGATATGCGGCGCTTCATCTTTCACCGGTGGCAGAATGCGGGCGTACGCGATCAATTCTCCTTGTGCCGAACGACCTAGGATGTGCAAGGCCCCCGGGTCTTGTCCATCCACCTCGGCATAGGCGCATAGTTGTTCCACCACGAACACGTCCACGCGCAATCGCAGCACGTCATGCAGCTCCTGTAGGTTAAGCTGGCTGAACGCCTTGGTGGTCCAGGTGATGCTCATGCTTCCACCGCTTCAAGCCTTCCATCGCTGACGTAGAGCAGGGCACCTTCCACCCGTGTGTGCCCGAGCTCGCCGAGCAGTTGCATGTAGGTCCGTACCTGCTCGGGATGTGGGTCTGCTGGTCGGCCGGTCTTGATGTCGAGCACCCGGACCGTAGGACCGTCGATGACGATACGGTCCGGGCGCAGGGCCTTGCCATCGGCCGTGATAATGGTGGCCTCGTTGCGCACCTGCAGCCCCTTGCCGAACCAAGGCGCCAGATCGGGCCGTGACAACAAGGCATGCAGCTGGGTGCGAAGCGTCCCTGCTTTTTCTTCCTCCAGAAGGCCTTCGCTCACCACCGATGCGATCGCCTGGTCCAGGTCTTCCGCAGCATGGGTCCGCGCCAACACTTCATGCACGGCATTACCATGGGCGCGGAAGGGATCCGGGTCGGCCGGGTCCCAGTCCTCGGGTGCTTCGAAACGCAGGATGGGTTCCGCCGGTCGCGTGCCCGACACGTCCTCCAACAGGGCCGCATCGGAAGTGGCGCGGATGTTCCATGGCGGTGTTCGCTCCCCGATGCGCAAGCTTCCATCCGATGTGCTTTCCACAGCCATGCGGGCAAGCAGTGCTTTGCTCAGGCTATCCGGTCGTTGCTCATGCACCAGTGTGATCAAGCGTTGTTCAGCGCGTGTGAAAGCGACGTAGAGCAGGTTGATGGCATCGAGGCAGCGTAGCTGATCCTCCTCCTCCAGCTCGGGTGTGTTGGCAGCGCGCAGGATCTTGCTTTCGCGCACCAGGGCCATGGGCAGTTCGGGCACCGCATCGCCGGGTTCCACCCACAGGCGTTCGGCATGGAAACCCGCGCTGCTCATGGTGGCATTGGGCACGATCACCACCGGGAATTGCAGGCCCTTGGAAGCATGCACGGTCATCACCTGCACGGCATGTCCGTGGGCGGGAGGTGCGCTGCCGCGTTCACCTCCGCTGCGCTCAAAATGCTCCAGGAATCCACCGAGGTCCTGTCCATGTTCGCTGCTCCAGGCGTGTATTTCATCGAGCAGGGTCAGCAACTGCGCATCCGCACCGGCCCGGTGTCCCATGGCCTGTGCGAGCTGGTTCACCAGCGCGGTGAGCGTGGTGCGAAGGCGCGGGTTCCCGTGGGCGGCCAGATGTTCCCGCACCATCGCCACGGGGTCGGGCAAACCATCCTGCCCATTGAAAGGGTACACCACCTCCTGCTCCGCAGGGCTGGCCTGCATGCCCAGGTATTGCACCACGCGCGCTGCTGCGGTCACATCGCCGGTATGCAGGAATCGGAGCTGGTCCATGATAGCCGCCACCACCGGATCGCTGCTCAGCCGTAGTCCATCGGGCGAGACCACGGCGATGCCATGCGCCACCAGATGCCCTGCCACCTGCCGCCCCGGTTCCTTGGAGCGCACCAGCACTGCGATATCGCCCGGCGCAAAACCGTCCGTGAGGGCCTCCTGCACATGGCGCAATACGAAGTCGCGCATCGCCCCGTGGCGTTCCTCGCCCTTCACATCGCCGGGCAGTTTTTCCAACAGCACCATTCCGTCACCGGTGCGGCGCACGCCTTGTGCATGCTCATCGTACACCGGGCGCAGGGACTCAGGCAGGGTGGCGGCGAGTTCACCAAAGAGTTCATTGTTGAACTGGATGATCGTGCCTGCCGAGCGGAAGTTGTCGGCCAGCGGCTCCACTGCGCGGTGGTTGCGTACCAGACTGTCCTCGCGCTCGGCTTCCACCGTGTCGTGCGGATCGCGCCCGAAGATCTTCGGAAAGCCCGTGAAGAGGCGCACCTCGCCATTGCGCCAGCGGTAGATGGCCTGCTTGGCATCGCCCACCAGCAGCGCGCTGCCACCGCTGCCCAGCGCATTGTCGATCAGGGGCAGCAGAGCGTTCCATTGCAGCAGCGAGGTGTCCTGGAACTCGTCGATCAGGAAGTGGCGGTAGCGCTCGCCCATGCGCTCGTGGATGAAGGGCACCGGTTCGTGCTTCACCACGGCGGCCACCTTGCGGGTGAGATCGCTGAAGAAGGTGATGCCCTCCGCGCGCTTGATCCCTTCCAGCCGTTCATCCAATGCGTGCAGGGCGAATGCCGTGGGCAGTTCGCGCAGTACCGCACGGCGGATCGCGTAGTGCGCGAAGCCTGCCTCCAGCAGTTCCTCTCCGTTGCGGAACAAACTTTCGAGCATCGGGGCCAGCGTTTCCAGTGCAGCGATGGCCGCCGCATCCGCTTTGCCCGAATGCCACTTGCCCGTGGTGATCGGTGCCAGCACATTGCGACCCGGCTCTGGTCGTTCGCCAGCGAAATTGGCCAGCTTGCGGAAGTAGCCGTGGATCCCGGACTTGCCGTAGGCGACGTGCTCCACCGCCACATGCGCTTCGCTGATGCTGTGCATGGCCTCCTGCCCCAACGCCTGTATGCGCTGCTCGAAGGCGGCGATCTCGCCACGCAGCTTGCGCGCCAGCGGTGCCACTGTCTCCGGCGCGATGCCGCGCAGCATTTCCAAGGGTTTGATGGACCCTTCCTTGGTGAGTTCCGAACTGAGTTCGCGCAGCGGTTTCTCGGGGTCCCACTTGCGTTCTTCCTCCAAGAGTTGCAGACAGGCCTCGGTGAGCAGACCCGTCACGGTGGCATCGCTGCCGGCCTCGCCGATCAGTTGCTCCACCGCACGTTCGCGGTAGTACACCTCGTCGGTGGTCATGCGCAGCTCGTGATCCAGTTGCAGGTCGCGGGCGAAGGGGCGCACCACCCGGCGTGTGAACGCATCGATGGTGCTGATGGCCACATCGCTCCAGTGGTGCAGCATGTGGCCCAGCACCGCATCGGCGCGTGCCGCCACCGTATCCGCATCGGTCTTGGCACTGCGCATCAGGTGCGCCACCACATCGTCGATCTGCGCGCTGCCCTGCTCACCCGCCGCGATGCGTTGCAGGTAGTGCATCACCCGCTCCTTCATCTCGGTGGCGGCCTTGTTGGTGAAGGTGAGCGCCAGCACCTGCCGGTACGCGCTGGGATCCTCCCCGCGCAGGCAGTGGGCCAGGTAGTGCTTCACCAAGGCATGCGTCTTGCCGGCACCGGCGCTGCTGTGCAGGACCTGGAACATGGGGGGAAGATAGGGGCGGGGGGATCGATCGCACCGGTTTACCGGATATGCTCAAGCTGGAAGGCATGTGGGGTGAGGCGATCAGGGATCAACGCGCTATATTGGCTGCTGAAGGGCAGCCATGAATGGAGCATGGATCACAGATCTGTGAGGGAGCGGGGGGATAGAAGCGGAAGAACGAGGATAATAGATGACACGGCTCCGAAAAATCATTCTTGCAATATCGGTCCTGGCTATCAGTGGCGGTGTGATCGGATTCTATACTGCTAGGAATAGAAACCAGATTCGCAGCCGATCCGAAATAGCATTTTGTGTTGAATACCGCGACTATATTGCCCTTCCATCAATAATTGCAATTGGGTCTCTCAACGACACCGCTGAGTATGTGAGAGTCCTTAGTGACACGAGTGCGCGAACGAGTATGTCCTTCATCTCGCTTGAAGTTGAACAAAAGGTCTTGATCCTTGATAGAACGTATCCTAGATTTCCCAGAATCGGGTTCTCCTATGATAACACCAAGCGTCATCAGCAGAAGTATGCCGAGTATTGGATATGGCACGAGTTCCTTAGAGCTTGTTCAAGATCTCCTGAGTAGGATGGCGAGAATAGTGAGTGCCATGAACTCTAAGCTGGCATTGAGCTTTCGTTCGCAGTTCTTCCAAAGTCTTCGGCACTTCTCCAGCCTTTAGACCTATGCAGTGTGTCCGGTGATTTCCACCCCTAGGTCAAGCCTCCGCAGCAGTCTTTAGACCATGGCCGGGTGGCCAGCGATCGCCACCCCCAAGACAAGCCTCCGCAGCGGTCTGCCGCAGGCGACCCTGCGGGACCTTGGCCAGGGGTATATGCTGGAGAAGAGCGTGGACTTGGTAGCGATACCGAGTGCTTCGATCGCGCGGATGTAACTGTCTTCTGCCGGTCTTCAGAACGCTCCGTGAGCACGGCTCATTGGACCACCAAACGCTTCACGCCCTGGTCGCCATTCGCAGAACGGATGACCACGGTGTACACGCCGGCCCGCAGCGCGCTGGTGTCCAGGTGCTCCTGGTGGATACCTGGGCCCTTGTGGCCCAGTGCGATCTCCTGCACGGCCTGTCCCTGGGTGTTGAAGACCTCCAGCGTCGAAAGTCCTTGCGTGGCGAAGGTGATGAGGGTACGGTCGTCCGCAGGGTTGGGCGCAATGTCGATCCCGATCGCATTGTTCACCAACTCGTCCATACCAATGGCACTTCCGTTAAGGTAGCGCAATCGTTCCACAGGTGTTGTCGCAATGCCGTTCACCGTCTGTTGTTGGATGTAGTTGTAGGCCACATACGAGCCTGCCCCCGGTTTCCAATAGTACTGGGCGGTGATGGTGGTGACCGTGGTGGTGCCACCACCCACAATGGTGTTGTTATTGGTCAAGGAGACCCGGATCACGTTGTTGATCGTCGCATAGGGAGTAATGAGCGTACCGTACCCATCGGCGGTGGCACTAAGGTTACCCGTGATGTTGGAAAATATGAGCCCTGAATCGTC
Organism: Flavobacteriales bacterium; assembly: GCA_041745875.1. Classification (GTDB taxonomy): domain Bacteria; phylum Bacteroidota; class Bacteroidia; order Flavobacteriales_F; family PHOS-HE28; genus PHOS-HE28. Next base: position 22,261 of record JBGTIB010000193.1, read on the forward strand.
GCGCGAGCACGTGTATGCGTCCGTCCAGGAGGTGCCGTAGGCGAGCGGGAATTTGAGGATGGTGATGGGGTCCGAACAGGTGGTGAGGATGAACGGGATGTAGGTGCCGATATCATCCATCTGGGTGGATGTGATCGTGAAGTACTGGTCCAACTGGAATAATGCGACCGGCGAAACGGCGACAGTCGCGGTCGGGAAGTAGCTACCACCGTCGGTACTTCCGGGAGTGACCCAGTTGAAGGTCAGATCATTCGTAGGGACCGCAGCACTGATGTTCCAGGTCTGATTGGCCCCAGCGTTGGGCATGGACATGTAATTGGCCTGTTCGTATACGAAGCTTGCGCCACTGGAAGCTATATCGGATGCCTGCAACACCGGCTGTGCGAGCACGGCTGCAGGCAGGATCAGGGCCAGTACAAGGTGGGCGCACCGCCTGATTGCACATGGATCCTGAATGAACTTGGGGGCGTAGCATGGATCCATGGGTTCTGAGTGTTATGAAGTTGATTGGACGAATCTAACAGAAACCTTGATGTGGCAAAGGCTGCGGTACTTCCCGGTCGGTATGATCGGCACCCCCTGCTCCCGCTAGTGTTCCCTGATGGCTGGTTCGGATCTGCGATCCGGACCCCCTCATGATACCAATGCCGGTCGCTTCTGCGTGAGGATCGTCACCCAGCGCCCCACCCCGCCCACCGTAACTTTGAAGAACAATATCAGCGCCCTACCCAGCGAACCAAGTGCCGCCCCTGCGCGTCCAAGCTGTTGAACCCATGCGAACCATGCCCCATCCGATCTTTCGCTTGCTGCCTTTGGCGGCACTCTTCCTGGCTTTCACAGCCTGTCGGCCCGATCCGGTGATACCACCCACGATCCCGCCCCCCCCACCTCCGCCTGATACCACCGCTGCCACGGGTGTACTACGCCTCACCGTCCTGCCCGAGTGGGAGGGCCAGTCATTGCAGACCTTCACGGAATACCAGAATTTCATGAACTACCGCACCACGGTGGAACTGCTGAAGATGTACTTCGGAGATGTGCGCGCCATTGCCGGTGGCGATACCGCGATGGTGAAGGACGTGGACCTCTTCGACCTGGGCACGGGCACGGTGGTGAAACACTGGACCATTGAGGAGGGGGTCTGGGCCAAGCTGCGCGCAGGGCTAGGCGTTCCTGCGGGCTTGAACTACGAGGATCCGGCCGAATATGGCCCGGGTCATCCGCTCAGCGTCAGCAATGGTACCCATTGGAGCTGGTCCTCAGGCTATCGCTACGTGATGTTCGAGGGGCGCTATGACCCTGATCCATCGAGCACCGCCCAGTTGATCACCGCCTATTCCATCCATCCGGGCATGGAACCCAGCTACATCGAGTTTGAATTGCTGCCCGCACAGGGGATCACCATTACCGCCGGTGATACGACCGATGTGACCGTGCGTGTGGCGGTTGACCGCTTCTTCCATTCCGTGGATCACCAGATCGACCTGGCCACCGAGAACACGGCGCACGGTATGAACGTGCCCTTGCAATTGAAGCTCGTGGAAAACATTGCGGCGAGCTTCAGTACCGAGTGAAGCAACTGTCGTTCATAGTGGTCGCGCTACCCGTACTTCTGTGGGGTTGCCGCAAGGATCCAGGCATGCCGATGCAGGAGCTGGACGGCCCTTTCCCGCTTCAGCTACCCACGGGCTTTCCCTATCCGCAAAGCCCCGATGACAACCCCATGACCAACGCCTCGGTACGGCTGGGCAAGGCGCTGTTCTTCGACCAACGGCTGTCGCGCGATGGCACGATCAGCTGTGCTAGTTGCCATCACCCCGAACAGGCCTTCAGCGATGTGACCGCGCTGAGCACCGGTGTCGAAGGAGGCCAAGGCATGCGCAATTCGCCCACGCTGGCCAATGTGGCCTACCACAGCAGTTTCTTCCGCGATGGGGGCGTGCCGACCCTTGAGCAGCAAGCCATAGCCCCTGTCCACGATCCCGTGGAAATGGACCACGACATCCATGCCGCCGCCGCGCAGCTGCGTGACGAGGAGCCATTCAGGCGACTGAGCATGCTGGCCTACGGCAAGCCCCTGGACGGTTGGGTGCTGACCCGGGCACTGGCCAGTTACCAACGCACCTTGATCAGCGGCTGGTCGCGCTGGGACCGCTGGACGCAGGGCGATGCCACGGCGATGACGGAAAGCGAACAGCGCGGCTGGCAACTCTTCAACAGCGAGGCACTGAACTGCACGGCCTGCCACGGCGGCTTCGACCTCAGCGACCATGGCTTCCATAACGTGGGCCAGTACCTGGACTACAGCGACCCCGGTCGGGAGCGCATCAGCCTGGACGCTGCGGACCTGGGCAAGTTCAAGACACCCACGTTGCGCAACATCGCGCTCACAGCACCGTACATGCATGATGGGTCCATGGCCACGTTGGAGGAAGTGATCGCCCATTTCGCCAGCGGCGGTGTAGCCCACCCCAACAGAAGCCCTGAAATGCGCACCTTTGAATTGAGCACGGAGCAGCGGATCGACCTGATCGCCTTCCTGCACGCGCTCACCGACGAACGTTCCATCGACCAGGTACCATGATGAAGAGCAGCACTCCCCGCATCCTGCTCGTGCTCGGCGCCTTTGTGGTGTTGATGGCCTCGTGCCGAAGGGAACCACCCGAGTTCGTACCGCCGCCATTCCCGCCGGGTAACAATACTCCCACACCCTATGTGTTGGAGATCCCTGCCGGTTTTCCACAGATGGCCATTCCGCCTGATAATCCCATGACGGTGGAAGGGGTGAAGCTGGGTCGGCACCTCTTCTATGAAGCACGTCTTTCGGGCAACAACAGCATGAGCTGTGGTTCGTGCCACGGCCAGGATGCCGCCTTCACGGACAGCGAGCAGTTCAGCACCGGCATCGATGGCATCCAGGGAACGCGCAACAGCATGTCGATCGTGAACCTGGGCTGGGAGGATCGTTTTTTCTGGGACGGCCGCGCGCACAGCCTGGAGGAACAGATCTTCTTCCCTGTGACCGACCCCATCGAGATGCACGAAACCTGGCCCGGTGCGGTGGCCAAGTTGCAGGTCGACGAAGCCTACGTGGCGCTCTTCGATGATGCCTTCGGTACGACCACGATCGATTCGGTGCTTGTTTCCAAGGCCATCGCACAGTTCATGCGCACCATGATCTCGGGCAATTCCAAGTTCGACAAGTTCATGCGGGGCGAATTGCAGCTCGATCCACCAGAGCAGCTCGGTTTCCTGCTCACCCAGATGGAGGGCGGTGATCCGGCCCTTGGTCTGGGCGGACAGTGGGGTGCGGACTGCTTCCATTGCCATCCGCATGGCGGCGGTCGTTTCACCGATGGCATCCTGCGCAACAACGGTCTGGACGGTGAAGGCACCTGGCCCGACCTCGGCGCGGGGCAGGTGAGCGGTCTTCCGCAGGACTTCGGCAAGTTCAAGACGCCCACCCTGCGCAACGTGACCCTCACCGCGCCGTACATGCACGATGGCCGTTTCGCCACGCTGGAAGAGGTGATCGACCACTACGACAGTGGTGGGCATCCTTCGTCCACCATCGACCCGAACATGAAGTTCAGCCAGGGTGGTCTCGCGCTGACAGCAGAGAAGAAGCAGCAACTGATCGCCTTCCTGCACACACTCACGGACTGGGACTTCGTGGCCGACGAGCGTTTCAGCGATCCGGGTCCTCCGCAGGTGGAGTAGAAAGGGGATCTACGCTGCGACCAGCCCTTCCACGGCTGGCGTCCAGGTATAGCACTGCATGCGGTCGCCGAAAATGCTCGGCTTGAAAATGGAGCGGCCCAGCAGCATGCGCGCACATTCCTGAACCCCTTCGGTGATGCTGGGGTGTGGGTGTACGAGACAGGCCAGTTCGTTGATCGGCGTGCCCAGGCGCATCATCAGGGCCACCGCCTGGATCGCGCTGGAGGCATGTTCACCCACTGCGCGCATACCAAGCACACGCATCTCAGCATCGTTGGTCACGATCAGTTTGAAGAAGCCGCGCGTTCTGCGCATGGCGATGGCGCGGGCCAGGCAGCTGTAGTCGATGCGCGCCATGCGATAGGCGATGCCACGTTTGCGGCAGTCCTGCTCGTTGAGACCCACACCGGCCACTTCGGGATCGAGGAACATGATCGTGCTCACGTTGTCATAGCCGAGTTGTTCCGCACCCTGGCCCCAGATGCGCGACACCACGTGGCGACCCTGCATCTCACCGAGGTTCACCAGCATGTTGCTGCCGGTGGCATCGCCCACCACGTGGATGTGCGGCACACTGGTGTTGGAGCCAACGAGCACTGGTGTGCCCTTGATGGGGTCCAGCACGATACCCGCCTGCGCCAGTCCCAGACCTTCGAGATTGGGCACACGTCCCACGGAGAGCAGTGCCTTTTCCACGCGCACCGTTTCCTGGTGGCCGTCGGGGTAGGAGAGGTGGTACTCCACTTCGCCGTCCACCACGGCGATACGTTCCAGTTTCGCCGAGCGATGGATGACGGCGCCCTTGCGCTCCAGGTTGCGGGCGATCAGATCGGACACGTCGGCATCCTCGAAGGGCAGGATCCTTTCGGCACGGTCGATCAGGTGAACACGGGTACCGCCGAGGTTGGTGAAGATGGTGGCGAATTCGCAGCCGATGACCCCGGCACCGATGATGACGATGCTGCGTGGCTGTTCCTCCAGTTGGAAGATGCCGTCGCTGGTGAGGATGCTGCGTTCGTCCACATCGATGCCAGGCAGCCCCCGCGGACGACTGCCCGTGGCGATGACGATCTGTTCCGCATGCACGACCGCGGCATGTTCCGGCCGCTCGATGAATACCGTGTTGGGGCCGGTGAGACGTGCCGTGCCACGCTCGTGTCTGAAATATCCCAGATCATCGGAGCCATCGTGCGATGTCAGCAATTGCATGTGACAGGCGTGCAGGTACTTGCGTTCGAAGACCGCCTCGTTGAGCGTGCGTTGCACTTCGTCCCATCCCAAGCGGAAGGGCTCGCGACCACGGGTACGCATGAGTTCATTGGTGCTCGAAACGCGTTGTGCGATCTCCCAAAGCGTCTTCGAGGCCAGTGCGCCATTGTAGATCCCGGTGCCGCCGATGCGGTCCCGTTCCACCAACAGTACACGTTTGCCGAAGTCGAGTGCGCGCATCGCTGTGGCGTAGCCGGCAGGGCCGCCGCCGATCACGCAGAGGTCGTAGTGTTCCATGCTGTAGTAGTCGGTATGCGACAGCAGCTCATCGCTTGATGTCAGGTGACGGCCGTTCCTACGAGATCCCCGTGCGAGGGTTCACCGGGAGCAACTCCGTCCCGCGTATCCTTTCACGCTGAAAAGGCGTACAGGTCCGGCGAACAGATCCCTGATCCGTTGGAAGTGCGAAGGACCATACTGATCTTATCGATGCTGGTCGGTGCTGCCGGCCTGCGGGCCCAGTGCCCAACGCTTTTTGATTACTATGGCAATGCCGTGGCAGCTCCACAGTGGTTCAGTTGCACGGGCAACAATTTCGTACTGGTGGGGGCCACCCCCCAAGCGGTGGGCAACTTCACGATAGATTGGGGGGACGGCAGTCCGATCTATGTGGGTGGTTCGCTGGCCC